>JBJXEY010000163.1:0-71993 GCA_046153355.1 Burkholderiales bacterium | reverse complement strand
CGCGATTTCCATTCATCCGGACATTCAAGCGAAAAACCTGGGTGAGTTGATCGCGGTGGCCAAAGCGCAACCCGGAAAACTCTCCTACGCCGTGGATAGCTCCAATATTTACGCAGGGATCATTGGCAAATTGCTCAATCGCATGGCGAATCTGGATATCGTGGAGATTCCCTACAAATCTACGCCGCAGGCGTTACAGGATACGGTGGCCGGGCGCACGCAGATCATCATTAGCGCGGTGGCGCCGGTGGAGTCGTTTGTGAAGAATGGCAAGCTACGGCGGCTGGCGGTGAGTTCGGCCAAGCGCATGCCGGGGCTTACAGATACGCCTACGATGGCTGAGACCTTGGAGGGCTTCAAGATCGATGGTGGCGGCTTTGCGGTGGCGTCGCCCGCAGGCACGCCGGGCAACGTGGTGCAGACGCTCAATCGCGCCATCGGTGAGGTATTGCGCGACGCCGAATTCGGGCAACAGATGTTCAAGCTCGGTCAGACGGCCGCGAGCCCAGCTTCGCCCGAGGAGACCGGGTCTTATCTACGCACCGAGCGCGAGCGCTGGGGAAAAATTTTCAAGGATTTGAATATTCAACCGCAGTAGGCGAAGTGGCCGTGCGCCAATTTTTCATCGTCGATGACCCTGCGTCCGCCTTCCAATAGGAGAAAACATGTATCGATTCCTGTTTATGTGCGCCATTTCATTTGCCGGGGTGGCATGGGCGCAAAGTTATCCCGCCAAGCCATTGCGATTCATCGTTGGGTTCGCCCCCGGCGGCGCGCCCGATACGATGACGCGCCTGTTTGCTGATCGCCTGCCCGCCACGCTCGGACAACCCATCGTGGTGGAAAACCGCCCCGCGGCAGGTGGCCTGGTGGCCGCGGACAATGTCTCCAAGGCTTTGCCCGATGGCTATACGCTTTTGTCCACGGCAACTGCGTCCTTTATTCCCGCGTTGGTCAAAAACGTGCCTTACGATCCGATCAACGACTTCGCGGGGATTGCGCCGCTCGCCAACATTCACGCGGCGGTTGTCATTGGGCCATCCACTAATTTCAATTCCCTGAAGGAATTCATCGCTTTCGCCAAGGCCAATCCCGGTAAGCTGACCTTCGGTTCCTCTGGAATTGGCACCCCCGTGCACATGAGCAGTGAGCAATTCCGCCATGCGGCCGGGTTCGAGGCGCTGCATGTGCCGCAAAAAGGTGCCGCGCAATCCATCATCGAGGTGGTGGCAGGGCGCCTGGATTTTTATAACTCACCCGTGGTCGCGGCGCTGCCCATGATCAAAGCAGGAAAACTCAGTGCACTTGCCGTACTGTCCAGATCGCGCGTTGCCTTGCTGCCCAACGTGCCGACGATGGGCGAGGCGGGATTGCCCGAAGGTGTTTTTCAAAGCGGGGTGGGCATGTGGGCCCCCATCAAGACGTCGCAGGAGATCGTGCAGCGTCTCAACGGCGAGATCACGCGTGTCGCGCAGAGCGCGGAGGTGCGCGATCGGTTGCACTCGCAAGGCGCCGAGCCGTGGTTGTCGAACCCGGCGCAGTTCGATGAATTCGTACGCGCCTATGGCGCGCGGCAGGCGGCGCTAATCAAGGCACTAGGGATCAAACCTGAATGAATGGGCTTTGGAAGGCCGGCTGGTCCCCACAGCGAGATCCACGAGGGCTTACCCGCGTGTGCCGGCGCAAAAAGTAAGGCGAACAACAATCGCATGAAGTGAACCGAGAATTCGAATTTGCCCTGTCAATCTGCTCAACAAGTAATGCCACATTAGCGACCTACGAAGGACAACCCATGTTACGTAGCCCTAAGCGAATCCGTACCACCCACACCGGCAGCTTGCCGCGGCCGGTTGACCTCGCCAATCTCGTACGGCAAGAAAAGCTAAACGGCAACTCTGCATCGGAACGCATTCTCGCCAATGCGGTGCGCGATACGGTGGCGATGCAACATGCGGCGGGCATCGATACGGTGAGTGATGGTGAGTTCGGCAAGGAAAGTTTCATGACCTACGTTCACACCCGCTTTAGCGGCTACGAGCCGGTCAAGCCACCCACGATTAAACGACCCTTCGCCAACACTCGCGAATCGATTGCGTTTCCCGAGTTCTACGCAGCAAACGAGCCGCCCCCGCCACCTCCCGGTGCTCCAATTCCCGCTTCACGCATTGCACGCACCTGCGTGGCTCCTCTCAAGTATGTCGGTCAAAAGCAACTGGAGCGCGACATCGACAACCTCAAAACCGCCATGTCGGCGAGCGGCGTTGATGAGGGTTTCATGCCTTCGATTTCGCCCTCCTGCGTGGAAGATTGGTTCCAAAACGATTACTACAAAACCGAGGAAGAGTATCTCTACGCCGTGGCCGAAGCGCTGCGCGAGGCATACTTGGGCATCGTTAATTCGGGCCTGATGTTGCAGATCGACGATCCGCACTTGGCGAGCATCATGCTTTGGCGCTTGGATTGGAGCGTGGAGGACGCACGCCGTTGGGCGAAAGTGCGCGTCGAGGCGCTCAATCACGCGCTGCGCGGCATCCCTGAGGATCGCATTCGCCATCACACTTGTCATAGTGTGGATGCCGCACCGCGCACCACCGACATGGAACTACGCGACGTGCTTGATCTGGTGTTGTCAGTGAAGGCCGGTGCTTATTCCTTTGAAGGCGCCAATCCCAGGCACGAACATGAATTCATCTTGTGGGATGAGTTCAAGTTACCCGAGGGCAAGAGCATCATCCCAGGTGTGGTGACGAATTCCAGTTTCGTTGTTGAACATCCCGAACTCGTCGCGCAAAGAATTGTGCGCTATGCCGAGCGCGTCGGCCCGGAAAACGTCGTCGCGGGCGTGGATTACGGCTTTGGCACCTTCGTCAGTCCAGTTGGTTACGACATGCGCATCATCAATGCCAAGTTCGAGGCTTTGGCGCGCGGCGCGGAAATCGCATCGAGGCAGCTCTGGCGATAAGCGGTGCAAGAACTCTCCGCCTTTCGCTGGATCGAGGCTAAGTAGCGAGTAGTCAAGACGTCCCCCATACCTCCCGAGCGGTCTGGGTAACGAGATCCAATTTTCGCCGCTGATCGTCTTCGGTGAGCTTGTTGCCAAGAATGGTGCTGGCAAAGCCGCACTGCGGCGATAACGCAAGCTGTTCCAACGGCGCGTACTTCGCGGCCTCGTCAATGCGGCGCTTGAGATCATCCTTGGATTCAAGCTGCGCGGTCTTGGTGGTCACCAGACCCAGCACCGCGACACGGTTTTTGCCCAGATAACGCAGCGGCGCAAAACCACCGGCGCGTGGGCTGTCGTATTCCACAAAGAGGGCATCGACGTTGATGCCGCCAAAAATCACCTCGGCTACCGGGTCATAGGCGCCTTCGGCCATCCAGGAACTGGCGTGGTTGCCGCGGCACAGATGCATGCCGATGACAAAATCAACGGGCTTGTCGCGCAGCACGTCGTTCAATAACTTTGCATAAGTGGCGGGCAGGGTGTCGGGGTTCTCGCCTAACGCCACGACTTGCGCGCGAATTTTCGGGTCGCACAGAAACGCCAGATTGGTTTCGTCAATTTGCGCGTAGCGGCAGCCGGCTTCGTAGAGCGCACGAAGTTCCTGCCGGTAGACCTCGGCTAGGTCGGCGTAGAAGGCTTCAATATCTGGGTAATGTGATTTGGAGATGGCCGCGCGCCCGCCGCGAAAATGCAGGATGGTGGGCGAGGGGATGGGTTGCTTGGCAAGGAGCCCCGCGTCCCTCGCCACGGGAGCGAGATCGCGAAAATCCTGTACTGCGAGATCGCGCGAGCGCCCGAGCTTGCCATTGACCTCGATGCGCGGCGGCGACCAGTCGGCATCACCAGTGGCGTTTTGAAACTTGCCGCCCATGGTGCCGCTGATTGTGACGCCATCGATACGTTCGATGAAATCCATGAACCAATGGCGGCGGTGGAATTCGCCATCGGTACAAACGTTGAGGCCCACGCTTTTTTGCATGGCCACCGCGTCGCGTACGCAGCGGGATTCAGTGTCACGCAGCTCGGCGGCGCTGATCTTGCCTTGCGCCAAATCCGCACGGGATTGGTGAATGGCTGCCGGGCGCAAAAGGCTGCCGACAACTTCGGCGCGGAAGGGAGGATGGAAGGGCATAGGTGTCCTTGAGTATTCTACTTACTAGATTGAATTTAACCAGATGGTGGCATTCTTATTAGATATCGTCATATAAAAGTTAAACAATGGAATGATTGATGTGTTTCGCGAGCGACGCTACTATTTGCGCCGCCAGCGCGGCATCAAGCGCTCCGCATTGCCGCGGTCGATCGCCTGCCGCTCCTCTACGGTGAAATCGCACTCGGCGAGGCCTTTTACATGGTCTTCCGCAGTGCGATAGGGGAAATCCGTGCCAAAAATAATTTGCGACGCACCCACGAGTTTCGTCAACGCGCCCATGGCATAGGGGTGCGAGGCCTGCGCGGTGTCGTAATAGAGTTTTTTCAATTCGTGCAACACGCCGTTGGGCACGCGCTCTTTCAACGGCAGCGGGTTGCCGATATGCGCGCGAAAGAATCGCTCGGCGATGTAGGGCATGGTGCCGCCGCCGTGGGAAAAGATGAAACGAATGTCGGGAAATTTTGCCGCCGAGCCGGTAAACAGCAATTTCGCGATGGCGCGCGAGGTGTCGGTGGCGTATTCGATCACTGAGTCATTCAATTCGGTGATGATGTTGCCGCAGCAAGCCGGGGCATGCGGATGGGTGTAGACAACCGCTTTTCGGCGATGCAACTCTTCGAACAGCGGCGCGTAGTGCGGATCGCCCAGCCATTGATCGCCGATATTGGTCATGAGCGAAATGCCGTCGGCCTTCAAGGTGTCCAGCGCATATTCCACTTCGCGCAACGATCCTTCGATATCGAATATCGGCACCGCGGCAAATACACCGAAGCGGCCGGGGTAATCGCGCGCCATGCCGGACATGTATTCGTTCCACTCGCGCGCCAAGCGCCGCCCGATTTCTTTTTCCGCTGGCCAGATGGAAGGCGGATGCGGCAGAGAAAGTATCGAGGTCGCTACACCACCGCGATCCATATCCTCCAATGACCGGTTGACCGTCCATTGCAATTGCGGCGTGGCGAAGCGATTACGGTTATCGCGCGCGTTGATGTAGCTGGGCGGGGAAGGATGGTGGTGAACGTCGATGCGATGCGCGATAGTCATAGTGTTTCCGTCATGAAATTTTCGTGGGTGCTCGCCCGTGATTCGGGCGGGGCAGGTAATATAACTTCATCGAGGCTAATTCATTTTTCAAGGAGCAGCGGCATGAGCAAGGCAATAGGCGTACGCGAGGTGGGATTTTTCGACAGCGCCGGCGCGGGGCAGATCATGGTGGATGGCAACACTGCTTACATTGGCCACATCACTGGGCCCGAGGGCACCAGCATTGTCGATGTGAGCGACCCGAAGAAGCCGAAGATGCTCTCGCAATTGACTATTCCGCAAGGGCTGCATTCGCACAAGGCGATCGGCAAGAACGGCATCATGTTGATTAACCATGAGGTTGACCCGGCGGTAAAGGTGCCTGAGATCCGCAATCTCAATGGCGGGTTGGGGATCTACGATGTCTCCAATCCCAGTCAACCCAAGCTCATTACATTCTGGGCGTGTAAGGGTCATGGCGTGCACCGCTTCACCTTCGATGGTCGCTACGCCTACATCTCACCGACTATGGAAGGGTTCACCACCAACATCGTGGTGATCCTCGATTTGAAAGACCCCGCCAAGCCCGAGGAAGTTGGGCGCTGGTGGATGCCGGGGCAATGGGCGGCGGGCGGCGAATCGCGCCCCTGGGCGGTGCGCGGTTCGCTGGAGCCACGTTGCCATCACCCCATCCGTATGGGTGATCGTCTGTACGTCAGCTATTGGCACGGCGGCGGGCATATTGTCGATATCTCGGATATGTCGAAACCCAAGACCGTGTCATCGATCGATTGGAGCCCGCCGTTTCCCTGGCCGTGTCACTCGCTGGTGCCGATTCCGTTTGCCATTCACGGTCAACGCTGGATGTTGGTGGCTGACGAAGATGTGTTGCCCAAGGACCTACCCGAGCCCTGCCAGATGCCGGCGGCTTTGTGGATGGTGAATATCACCGACGAGAAAAAACCGATTGTCGTATCAAGCTTTCAGGTTGAGGGTTTGGATGGAAAAGTTCACCCGCAGCAGACCGGTTGCCATCAACCGGTGGAGCACATTCGCGGCATGGAAGTGCCTTGCGCATGGTTTAACCAAGGATTGCGAATTCTTGATATCTCAAACCCGCGCTGCATGAAAGAAGTGGCTTCCTACATGCCTGACCCCGCGCCAGGCCACAAGAAGGTGGTGAGCAACGATGTGTTCCAGGATGATCGCGGGCTTATTTACCTAATTGATCGTTATCGCGGCATGCATATCGTCGAGCGTATTTGATCGGATTCAAGGTGACGCGATGAGCGGAAAGTTGAACTTCTATTGCTGCTCATCTATGCGCTACCTTCATTATCAATAGATTGGGTTGCCATAATTGGCAAATAAAGAGTCGATGGCAACCCCCTGTGGCGTGGCTTAGCCGCGCCGCTAGAACGCGCAAAGGTTAATACCCGCCATGCCCATGTTCTGGGTATCCGCCATCGCGGCCGCCAACGTGCTGGTGTTCATCGCCTTCGGCATGGCCGGCAATGGCTGGATGAACGCCGATTCGGAAGCGCTCATCCGCTGGGGCTCCAATTTCGGCCCGCAAACCTTGAGCGGCGAGCCCTGGCGGTTGGCCAGTTCCATGTTCCTGCATGGGGGCTTGGTGCACCTGGCGGTCAACATGTTTACCTTGTTCGATCTAGGCCGATTGTGCGAGATGTTCTTTGGGCGCGCGCGTTTTCCCGTGCTCTATGTGCTATCGGGATTAGCCGGCAGCTTGGCGAGCGTCTACTGGAACCCGTTGGTCAATAGTGTGGGGGCCTCGGGCGCCATCTGCGGCGTGTTGGGCGCGATGCTGGTGTTTATGTTGGATTCGCGCAATCGCGTGCCGGTGGCGATGTTGAAATCGCACGCCACCGGCATCGGTATTTTTCTCATCTATTCGGTGGTGATGGGCGTCAGCGACGCGCCCATTGATCACGCCGCGCATGCGGGTGGCTTGGTGGGTGGCGGCATTTGCGCTTACGTGCTGTCGCGTTGGCATGGAACGGCGTTCGCCGCTACCGGTTCCGTTGTAATCGTCGGCGTGCTGGCGAGCTTGCTGATATTCGCACCCGGCGCGGCACCGGAAAAAATCGCCGCGCGCAATGCGGCGCGTGACTTCACCGCAGATCTACGTTGGTTTGGCCCACGCGAAAAAGAGTTGATGGCGATCTCGCAGGCGCTGGTGCCAAAGTGGCAAGAAGTCGATTCCAAGAAACAGTTGCGGGAGCTTTCCTCTCAATGGGATGAAATTCACCGCCGCTTTTCGGCCTATCGCTTCGAGCCCGAAGCCGAACAAGCACGCTTGCACCAACTGATGCTGCAATACCTGGATCTGCGGCGTCGCGTCTACAAGGTGCTAGTGGATATGCCGCCCGCAGCGGCATCCAAGGAATTCGAGCGCCTGTCGCGCGAAATGAAGCAGACGGTTGACGACATCAATGCTTTGTCGAAGGCGCGGTAGAGAAGGATTCGCAACTCATTCAGTGGCGCGGCGGCCAATTGTTGCTAGCCACCAGGTAGGCATACCAGCCGCTTAATGCTTGGTCGTACACGGAATAGTCGCCACGCAGCGACTTCCACACCAGCGGCGGGTCGTTATCGCGCAATGCATCCAGGGCGCGCTGCACCTGTGCCACCGACACTTTGGTGACGCTATGTGCTCCATAAAACGCCAAAGACTTCGCATCGAACGCGCGGTAGTTCTCGCCTTGCTCCAAGAGGCGTTGCAACACGGCTTGTTGCAACGGAGGTAACCGCAAATAGGTATTGGTCAACTCTTCGCGTTCAGTCGCGCGCCGCTCTTTTGCGAGCGCGAGCAGTGCGCTCTCGAATGCCGCGCCATCGTTCGAGGCGGGCAATACGCTGCGAATCGCATCCAGCAGAAATTGTGGTTGATGGCCCATGTGCGTGAAAGCCTCCTCCATGACGCTTTGGCGCACCGAGGCGAGTTCCGGTTTTTCCTGCCGCACCGTGCGCGTCAGGTGCGCGACGAAATCGGCCTCCAGGAGCGGCAGCGGGCGTACTTGCGATCCCCAAAATGGTGTCGCCGCGCTATTGAGCAGGCGCATCAGCTTGTCGCGGTGCGAACCGGACATCACCAAGAGCAGCTTGGACTTGCCATCGCTTCGCATCTGGTCGCGCGCCGATTTCAACGCACTCATTGCCGCATCGCCATCGTCGTTGGTCAACGCGTGTTGCGCCTCATCGACAATCAACACGACGGGTTTTTTGCTGGCCTGATGCAGCACGTTGAGGATTTGATAAAGCGTTAAGCCATCGGTCTTGCCGATTTTGGAAAGATCGAAGTTGAACCCGCCTGGTAAACTGATTTTGTCGATGCCGGCACCCTTCACAAAACCTGCAACGCCACTAAGATTGTTTTCTACCGCCTGCGCCAGGGACGCCGCGATCGACGCGAGCGGTGAGCGCGTTTTGTCTTCCCATAAATCAACGTAAATCACCAGCATGCCGCGCCGCTCAAGCTCCGGCTTCAAATCTTGACGTAGGAATTCCGTTTTTCCGGTACGGCGCGGACCCGCCAGGAAGAGCCCGTTCTGGGCGTCGGATAACACCGTCTTGCCGCTGAGTTCGTCGGCAATAGCGGCGGCCAGAGTGGGGCGAGGGAAGTGGTTCATTTATCGCACTTTATCACGACGGACTCTGATAATTCGCGATAAAAGAGGGCTTATCAGGGCTGTGGGCTTACCCAAACGGCAGAACATAAATCAAACCCGCGTCATCGTTATCCGGGACGGTGCGCGGCGTAACCCCTTCTTGCTATTCGAAAATTCATGCGCAGACTTGCGACCCGCAAGGCAACCTACTCGACTGGAACGACGCTGGCGCCGACATTGGCTGTTCGGGTGAGCGACGGCGTTGCCGAACCAGTTGAAGCAGCGCTTTGATGTCTTAGCGCGCGTATTTCGGCAAAATTCTCAAGGTGTTGCCGTAGTCAATGGCGCGTAACTCGTCCGGGCTAAACACGCCCGATCCGGTAATGCCTTTGACATGGTGGGCCGAGGTCAACCATGGGAAATCGGTGCCAAACAATATGTTGTCGGCGGTGACCACTTCCTTTAACGCCATCAACGCGGGCTTATTGGGAATCTGTGCGGTGTCGTAGTAGAACTTGCGCGCCACCGGCAGGAAGCCATCCGGGGTGATTTCCTTATGCTGCGGCAAGCGCGCCATGGCGTGATAACGGTCGATCAAGAACGGCATCGTCCCACCACCGTGCGACCAGATGATTTTGATATCCGGGTAACGCTTGGCACTGCCGCTGAAAATAAAACGGGCAATCGCACGGCTGGTGTCAGTGCCGTATTCGATGGCCGCATCGGGTATGCCGGGAACGAGATTAGTACAGCACGCACAGGAAATGGGGTGGGTGTAGACCACCGCTTTGCGACGATTCAGCTCCGCGAACACCTCGTCGAACTTCGGGTCGCCAAGCCACTTATCGATATAACTGGTGAATAGCGACACACCATCGGCTTTTAAAACATCCATGCCGTAGGCAATTTCCATCAACGCGCCTTCCACGTCCGGCAGTGGCACATTGACAAACATGCCAAAACGGCCAGGATGATCCGCGACCATTTTCGCCGCGTACTCGTTGCAGGCGCGCGCCAGGCGTCGCGCCGAGGCGTGCGAACCCAACCACAGGCCAGGTGTGGTCACAGAGGTGATCGAGGTTGCCACGCCGGCTTCATCCATCTGATCGATGGATTTTTGAATCGTCCAGGCTACCGATTGCGGGGTGAGGCGTTTCATCGGCGCCAGCTCCTCCACATACACCGGCGGCGCGATGTGGTGATGCACGTCGATGCGTCGTTTCTCGCTGGACCCTCCGGCGCTGGTGGCAGTATCTTGGGCTTGTAGTAGGCGGTGCAACGTGATCAATGCGTTCTCCTGGTTCAATGATTTTGCGTAGTCACCATTATGGCGAAGTTTCCCGTATCGATTTGGCGTGGACTGTGAGGCTTGGCTAGACGTTATAGTGTCGCGGCCACGATGGCGTATCAATGGTGAAGAAATCAATGGCCGGCCCTGATGTGACTTTTTGGCAAGAGCGTTTTTTACGTGACGAAACGCCATGGGATAGGCGAGTGGCAAGCCCTCAATTGGCCGCCTGGCTTGATCGGGCCGCGCTGCAACCTTGTCGGATTCTCGTGCCAGGTTGTGGCTCGGGTCACGAGGTGCGTTTGCTCGCCGAACGCGGATTTGATGTCACGGCTATCGACTACGCGCAAGCCGCCATCGAACGAACTCGCGACCGGTTGGCCTCGGCATCGCTCAAAGCAGAAGTCATTCAAGCGGATGCTTTGGCCTGGTTGCCGACACAGCCCTTCGATGCTATCTACGAGCAAACTTGCCTATGCGCAATTCATCCGGATCAATGGGTCGCCTATGCAGCGCAGCTTCACACCTGGTTGCGCCCCGGCGGGAACCTGTATGCCTTGTTCGCACAAGTGTCGCGCCCAAACGCCGCCAATGGCAAGATCGAAGGACCACCCTATCACTGCGATATCCACGCCATGCGCGCCTTGTTTCCCGAACCACGTTGGCATTGGCCCAAGCCGCCCTATGATCGCGTCGATCATCCGTTTATTGGCGGAATGTTTGAGTTGGCGGTGGTTTTGGAGCGGCGTTGATTTTTGAGTCAAATACTGTGGCGATATTTTCGAATCTGAAACTTCATGTCTAGACATCTCCTCAAAGACATCTTTCGCCTCGGCTGGCCGATGTTTGTCGGCCAGATGGCGGTGATGGCCAATGGTTTTATCGACACCATCATGGCCGGGCGCTACAGCACGCTGGATCTAGCCGGTATCGGTGTGGGTGCATCGATTTACATGAGCATTTTCGTCGCGATGATGGGGATTCTGCTGGCTCTCACGCCCACCGTCGCGCAGCTCTACGGTGCGGGGCGCTTTGGCGAAATTGGCGAAGAGGTGCGCCAATGTTCGTGGTTGGCCTTGCTGTTGACGCTGCTTTGTTTCCTGGCGTTGCAATATCCCGATCCGTTTTTTGCGTTGACCCAACTCGAACCCGAGGTAGAGGTGCGTACGCGGGCGTATCTGGCGGCATTGTCGTGGGCGGTGCCGGCGACCTTGGCATTTCGGATTTTCTACGGCCTGAGTTCGGCGGTGTCGAAACCGCGCACCATCATGATGTTGAATCTGGCGGGCTTGCTCTTCAAGATTCCGTTGAACCTGATTTTTATGTATGGCTATTTCGGTATGCCGGAAATGGGTGGTGTGGGTTGCGCGGTGGCCACTGCGGTAATTTCCTGGGGCATCGTGATCGCCGCCTGGTACTGGTGCTACACCGATCACGATTACGACCGCTACAAGGTGTTCGAGCGCTGGTCCTGGCCGGATCTCAAACGCATCGGGCACCTGGTGTCACTGGGCTTGCCGATTGGGTTGACGTTTTTTATCGATGTCACCGCATTTACCTTCATGGCCTTGTTCGTAGCGCAATTGGGGCCCCTCAATTCGGCGGCGCATCAGATCGCCGGCAACTTTGCCGCGATTCTCTACATGCTTCCCTTGGCGATTGGCAATGCCGCGAGCGTGTTGGTGGGGCAGGCGATTGGCGCTAAAGATTTCGTGCGCGCGCGCTCAACGGCGCTGGTGGGCATTGCGACGGCATTTGGCGTTGGCTGTTGCGTGGGTATGCTGTTGTTTTTTACCAGCGACCGAGTCGCCGCGATTTATTCACCGGATGCCAAGGTGATCGCCATTGCCGCCACATTGCTATCGGTGGTGGCGGTGTATCACGCCTTGGACGCGGTGCAGGCCGTGGCGATCAACGTGTTGCGCGGCTACAAGCGCGCGCTGGTGCCGATGTTTTGCAACGCATTTGCGTTGTGGGGCGTTGGCCTGGGCGGCGGCTATTTATTTGCCCTGAAGAGCGTGGATCTGAGCTGGCTGGGAATTGCCACGCCCATGGGTGCCAAGGGTTTCTGGGTGGGTGCAGCTTGCGCGCTGGTCGTGGCAAATATCCTAGCGATGACTTATTTTCTTTATGTTAGTGGCGCCAGTATTAAAGCAGCCACTAAAAATCATTAAGAATTCGGCAAGAACCCTGGCGAATTGATTGGCTTTGCTAATCGCCGTTACACCGCTCAAGTATCCCTAGGCAGGTTATGCCAGGTCCCGCGCCAGTGAGGCACGCGTCGTTTCGCTTAGTTGGACGTTCGCCTGGTAATTGGCGTGATCAATGCCGGCACGTATCGGCGCGCCGCCCTTCACTGCGGCCACCATTTCCGTCGTCAGTTCAAAGCGCAAGAAATGCACCGCAGCGGTTTTCTCCTCGGTGTTGCGCTCCAGATCTTCGTTGGCAATGGGGCGGATTTTCTCCAACGCGCCCACCTGCATCCACACCGCGCTGTCGATGCCAACTAGCTTCGCCAAGGCAACCTTGCGCTCGGCCTCATCGCCATACTCGAGCATGAAGGTGGCTTTCCAATTGCTGCCATTGGGGATCAGCGGGTTGTAGGCATCCAGTTCCTCTTGGATTTTCTCAGGTTCAAAAATCCGCTCCAGGCGCAGCATTTCCTGCACCTGGTATTGCATGGTGAGCGCGTCCTCGAAATATAGGTTGGCGTTCTCTCCTAGCGCAACGCGGCGCTGGTCCTTGTGCGCCATGACCTTGGCGCGAAACGCGGTGCGCTCGCGCGCGTATTTTTCCAGGCTAAACAAGTCTTCGTGGGTGAGCATAGTTTCTTTCAAAGGCCGTAGGCCATGCGTAACAAAGTCATGGGGTGTTCAGGCGCGCTGCCGTCGGCGCGCGCATGGGCGATGTGATGACCGGCCATCGCACAGTCGGAACCATAGTGATCGGGTTTGGCGTCATTGACGCGGGCCACCACTGGCTTGACGATTTTCATGGCGAATTCATGAAATTCCTTTTTCACCGCATAGGTGCCATCGTGCCCGGAGCAGCGCTCGATCATATCGACTTTGGTGTCAGGAATGAGCGAAAGAATCTCCTTTGTTTTTGGGCCAATGTTCTGCACGCGCTGATGGCATGCCGCCTGATAGGCCACCTTACCCAAGCCTTGTTTGAAATCGGTGTTCAGCTTGCCTTCTTTGTGGCGCAGCATCAGGTATTCAAACGGGTCGTAAAACGCCGCTTTCACCTTTTGTACCTCAGAGTCGTTGGGGAACATCAAGGGCAGTTCCTGCTTGAACATCAGCACACAAGAGGGGATCAACGCGGTGAGATCCCAGCCCTCATCGACCATTTTGGCGAGCACCGGAATGTTGAATTCCTTCGCGGCCTTGACTGATTCGAGATCGCCCAACTCCAGCTTAGGCATGCCGCAGCAACGTTCCTTTGTCGCGATGGTGAGCGGAATGCTGTTATGCGCAAATACGACGGCCATGTCTTCGCCGGGGCCAGGCTCGTTGCGGTTCATGTAACAGGTGGCAAACAGCGCCACTTTGCCTTTGGTTTTGCCGGCGACTTCTCCCGTGGTGTCGCTGGGCAGTTTTTTGAGGCGGCTGCGCAAACTTTTACTTACGAATTCCGGTAGCCAGGCGTCGGCGTGAATTTCCGCCACCGCCTGCAATGCCTTGCGTGCCACGCCAACTTTATTGACCGCATTGACGGTGGGCGCAACGATGGGGATGCCAACGAAACTACCCACCACATCGGTGCTGGTGAGGATCTTGTCGCGAAGTTTCGTGCCGCCCTTTTGGTATTCGACCGCTTTGGCACGCAGCATCAGATGCGGAAAATCCACATTCCACGCGTGGGGTGGCACGTACGGGCATTTGGTCATGTAACACAGGTCGCACAGGTAACAATGATCTACAACCTTTTTGTAATCCTCTTTCTTGACGCCATCGACTTCCATGGATTCGCATTCGTCGACTAAGTCAAACAACGTGGGGAACGATTGACAAAGACTCACGCAGCGGCGGCAGCCGTGACAAATGTCGAAAACGCGCTCCATCTCCTTGTGCAGCGATTCTTCATTGAAGAAATCGGGGTTCTGCCAGTCGAGGGCGTGGCGGGTGGGCGCTTGGAGATTACCTTCTTGAGCCATGATGTTCCTTTTGTTGTTGCCTTGGTGCTGAAGTGGCCGCCCGTCGAGTGCTGGCGAAAAGCGCCGACGAATTGCGCCGGTCAGTAGCGCGGGCGGCCCATTACTCTAGCCCAGTTCGTTCAGTGCTTTCTGATTTCCTATGAGTTTCATGTGGCGGTTTCCTCTATGTTGATGAGTATGACAAGGCTATTGCCGCTGACAGCGGCACTATAGAAACCCACGGGTTGTAGGGGAAATTGTATTTTTCTACCTTGTCGATAGTTAATTTCTATTCCCGTTGCGATAATTCGCGGATGCGCGGTAGCTATTCGGGCCGCAAGAGGATGGATCAAAGTTTTCCAGGACCACAGTGAATCCCCGCGTCGATGTTGTTTGCAATACACCCGAATCAATTGGTGATCGGGGAGCTTCTTGGAATGGGAATGAAGATGCGCACGCGCCCTCGCTCATGTTCGCGGCCTTCTTCGCGTTGTTGTTGGCGGCGGCTGATTTCGCCGGTTGGTTTGTCTGGTTTCGGGTTGAAGGGGCGACGATCCTTGTCGGCCTGGTTTTGCTCGTGGTCAACCTGCTGCCGCAACGAAACAACCTCTGGTTGCAGGCCATTGGGTTGGCGCTAGCATCTGCCGGCCTCTTCGATCTCCTCGACTGGGGCGCGCCCACCAAGTACGGCGATTGGTTGACCGGTTGGGTCGCGGGGTTTGCCGTGGCTATTGCCTGCTTGTGGCATCGCGGTTTGCCGTGGCGTTTCGCCATTGAATGTCCCACCGGCATGTTGCGATTGGCGTATGGCGGCGCCATGCTTTGCCTGCTGGTCTTGCTGCGGCGTTCGTTCGTACTGTTTCTTCCAATCGACTGGAATGACACCCTGCCGCTCCTTTTGGTTGCGGCGCTGCTGGGCGTTTTCACCTCGGCCATGCTGCATCGGGCTGGGGGTATCCCTCTGCGGCTACGCACGCTGCTATTTGATGCGGCAGCGCTGGTGCTGGCGGTGTGGTGCGTGCATCAGTTATCGAATGACAAATCTTGGGTGTCATGGGGCTGGCTGGGTCTGCCAGGCGCGCTGGTGATGGCGCATTACTCCGACGCGCCACGGCCATTGCGCGTCACGGTGGTCCTGCAAGGCCTCGTTTGGTTTGCCGCGTTCTGGTTTGCCGCCCTCGGGATCGTCGGTTCGCTGCTGAATCTGGAAGTGGCTCGTATGGTTTCTTGGAACAGCGCCTTGTTGCCTATGTCGAGGGCGCAGTTTGCGTGGTTTGCGATGCGTGACTCGTACTTGTGGGCGGATCAACTTCCGGCGGAGCCTGGGGCAGGTCTTGATGCCGGCGAATTCATTCGCGCCGCACGGCTCCCGGCGGATCGATTTAGCCGCGCTGTACCAGCTGAAAAGCTTTTCGGCCGGGAAAAGTATTTCGGCTTCAGCGTTGCCTATGGCGAAAACGGTTATTGGGTGACGCAGGTAAACCCCGCCAGTGGCGCCGGGCGAGCTGGTGTAGAGCGCGGCTGGATCTTGGTTGACGAACCGACGGCCGAGGGCAATGCCGTGTTCCGCATTCCACCGGGCAAAACCACGCGTACCGTGAACCTTGGCAGCGGCGACGAGCGGGCGGTCACCTCAAGCGTTCTAAATTGGGACGCCACGCCGGTGGGCTACCTGTATCTGGATGGTTTTGCCCGACGCTTCCGCGATAGCACCGATGCGGCGTTCAGGGAGTTCAGCGCGGCGGGCATCCGCGAGCTGGTGATCGATCTTCGCTACAACCTTGGTGGCACCACCAATGCGGCAACACACCTTGCTAGCCTGATCGCCAGTCCCATGCTATCTGGAGAAGCCCTCATTACCGAGCGGCACAATGAGCGCTATCGCGATTTGAACTGGAATAGCGGGCGATTTGATTCGCGCCCTCACGCGCTAGGCCTGCGCAGGGTTTTCATCCTTACCGGCGGCATGACCTGTTCATCGAGCGAGGCGCTGATTAATGGGCTCAGACCGTTTGTTGAGGTGGTCACCATCGGTCAGACGACCTGCGGGAAGCCCTATGGCTTCCGACCGCTGCGCTTTCGCGGCACCGATTTCCTGCTGATTTCCTTTGAACTTGGGAACGCGCGCGGCGAGGGGCAATACACCATGGGCATCCCAGCACAGTGCAAGGTGGAGGACAGGGTAGATATTTATCCGGGCAGCCGCGATGACCCTTCGCTTGCCGCCGCCCGGCACTACGCGTTGCATGGCCAATGCGCGGCGCCGGCGCGCGGTTGATGGTGCCTGCGCGCCCGCCTTGCGATAGGGGATGGGCTGAAGGGCGAATCCAGGCGGTATGTCAGTGGAATTACGTGCCAAAGGATGGCAAACCGCTTCGTATCTGAAACCAGCCCATGCCCGGAATATCCAAGAGCACGGCCAGAACGCCGAAGGCAAATAGATGCACGACGTAGATTTCCAGCGTCCAGCGCCCGCACAGCTGTAACACGGCCGTTAGGGCGCGCGGACAACGCGCCGTCAGTCGCGGATAGGTGCGCGGCTGGAAATGCAGGATCGTGTAGTGCATCGCGGCGGTGCACAGCGCCATGACGATAAATTGGGCCGGACCGAAACGGTAGAGTAACTGCTGGTAGAACACAAAGACCAGCAGGGCAAAAATCATGAATTGCAAGGCAAGCGCGTCGTCACCGGTTTTTTTCCGGTTGCGCACGACAAAGCCGAACATGGCGGTGATGAGGCCCATCGTTCCGTATTCGGTGAGCGCGCAACTGGGCAGGGTAATCGCGGCCAACGCGGCGCTCGTGAGCCATAGTCGCGCGCGGCTATGCATAGCAAAGCGCATCAGAGGATCGATCAGCGCGCGGATCGCGATGATGGTGAACAGTGCATTCAGCGGCAACAAGGCTAGGCCGACCAAGGCGCTTGAGAGCAGCACAACAATCGCCGACACGGTCAGACGCGCGGGTATTTTGCGTGCGGCGGAATAGCCCACCAGAAAGAACCACACCGGAAAACCGATGCGGCCCAGCGCGCGCCACCACGGGTCGTCGTAGAAAAAGTAGTAGCCCAGGTGATCGACCACCATGAGAACCACGGCCGCGGATTTGAGCAGATCGTAGGAAGTGATTTCTTCGGGCAGCGGTTGGGTGGACATTCAAGCCTGCGGAAAAGTCGAATTCATGTTGATCGATTGGTGAAAAATGCCCAGGCCTAGCGCAGGTCGGCCCCTACTTGGTCAACCGACGCCTGTCCTTCGCGGGAGTTTTTTCCGCTTGTGAACGCAGGGCCGCCTCGATTGCAAGATTTGCCCAGGGTTTGATGAGGGCCGGTGACTCCAGCGCTTCGGCGGGCGCCGCATAGAAACCCAACGTGGCGGTCTTGCCGGCGCGGGAGTAAGTGAAGCGGGCGCAATCCGCCGTTTCGAACGCCTGCCGCGTTGCTTCGTCGGCCTTGAAATAAAGCGTGTCGCCGCTCAATATGGCGATGAACAACCCGTCGCAGTACACGCCGTGACCGCCGAACATGCGTTTCACCAGGATGCGACCGTGCGCTGCGAGCAAATCCTGGATGTAGTCCGCAAATTCATTTTTCATCGAAGGCTCCGCGATGATTCGGTGCGATGTTGCGTGCACATGATCGCACGCGCCCACGATTCCGGCTGCGATAAAAATGAAAACAAAAAAAGCGGAAGGCCTGTGAAGCCCTCCGCTTTTTATGCCGCCGGATGCTCACCGGCAAAGCTCCGTGCTTAGTAGCGGTAGTGATCCGCTTTGTACGGACCTTGTTTCGACACACTGATGTACTTGGCCTGCTCGTCGCTGAGTTCGGTGAGTTGGGCGTTCAATTTCTTCAATTGCAGCCGCGCCACTTTCTCATCCAGATGCTTGGGCAATACGTACACGCCGATCGGGTACTTGTTGGAACCCTTCTGTGCTTCGCCCCACAGCTCCATCTGCGCGATGGTCTGGTTGGCAAATGAGGAGCTCATCACGTAGGACGGGTGACCCGTGCCGCAACCCAAGTTCACCAAACGCCCTTCGGCTAGCAACGTAATACGCTTGCCATCGGGGAAAATGATGTGATCAACCTGCGGCTTGATGTTGTCCCATTTGTATTGCTTCAAGCTCGCGACATCGATTTCGTTGTCGAAGTGGCCGATATTGCAAACGATGGCCTGGTCTTTCATCTTCTTCATGTGTTCATGCGTGATCACATGGAAGTTGCCGGTACAGGTGACAAATATATCGGCCTTGTCGGCGGCGTAATCCATGGTCACCACGCGATAACCTTCCATCGCCGCTTGCAGCGCGCAGATCGGGTCAATTTCCGTGACCCACACTTGCGCGGAGAGCGCACGCATGGCTTGCGCCGAGCCTTTGCCCACGTCGCCGTAACCAGCGATCAAGGCGACTTTGCCTGCAATCATTACATCGGTGGCGCGCTTGACGCCATCCACCAGCGATTCGCGGCAGCCGTAGAGGTTGTCGAACTTCGATTTGGTCACCGAGTCGTTGACGTTGATGGCGGGGAAGGCGAGCTTGCCTTCTTTGTGCATCTGATACAGACGGTGCACGCCGGTGGTGGTTTCTTCCGACACGCCCTTGATTTCTTTCAGGCGCTTGGAATACCAGCCCGGGCTTGATGCGAGACGCTTCTTGATCGAGGCGTACAGAAACTCTTCCTCTTCGCTGGCCGGTTTGGCGATGACGGAGGGATCAGTCTCGGCACGCGTACCCAGATGCAGCAACAAAGTGGCATCGCCGCCGTCATCGAGAATCATGTTGGCGTGCTTATCGCCGGGCCACTCGAAGATCTTGTGGGTAAATTCCCAGTACTCTTCCATGCCCTCGCCCTTGTAGGCAAAGATCGGCGTGCCGGTGGCAACGATGGCCGCGGCAGCGTGGTCTTGCGTGGAGTAAATATTGCACGAGGCCCAACGCACATCGGCACCCAGGGCCTTCAAGGTCTCGATCAGCACCGCAGTCTGGATGGTCATGTGCAGCGACCCTGCAATGCGCGCGCCCTTTAGAGGCTGTGCCTTGGCGAATTCCTCGCGAATCGCCATTAAGCCGGGCATTTCGGTCTCGGCAATGGCGATTTCCTTGCGGCCCCAATCCGCAAGTTTCATATCTGCTACGTGGTAGTCGTTACTGGTTTTTGGTAGGGCGCTCATCTCGCGCCTCCTTTCGATTTAGAGGTTAGCGAGCGCGGTTTCAGATTGACACCTTGAGCCTGGCAACCGTGGATTTCCTAGGTTGTCGCAACGCTCCTCAAGGGAGGCGCATTTTAACTCAAGACCATGGGGCTTAACCAAAATTTGGCAGTGCAATTTGACCTTGCATGCCATGGCGAAACCATAGTCACTGGGAAAGGAAAATCGAATTGCGGTGTGAATTTTCGCGAGAGATACGCTGAGATATAGGAGGGGATTTACGGCGATGCGTCCATGAGATCGGCCATGGTGACCATGCCTTGCTTGCCGCTATAGGCCATCCGTATCCCAATGGATTGTGCGGTGGCGATCAACTCTTCAAATCGCGGGCTCTCGTCTACCGGGATCTTGTTCTCGAAAATGTCGAACTCTTTTTCGCCAACGCGATCACCAAATAGCACCAAAGCCCGCGCTTGGTCGTCTTGACGCGACATCCACAGCATGCCGTCGGCGTGGCGATAGGCGTCATGCCAGGCGAGTGCGAGCGCGCGCGTTTGCGGATAGTCGCTGCTTGGGGTTTCGATAACGCGGGTCTTTGCCTCGCCCAGGCGTCTGAGCCCAATACTGGTGAGCGCAAGCAAACGCAGCGTGCGGCGCGGCGCGATAGAAGACATCACCAAGCCATTGAGATCGTCGATATCGAGTATGTAGTCGGAGGCAGGTGTTGGCACATCGTGAAATACCGTTTCCATCAACACCGAGGAGCGCGTTTGCCCAGCGTAGAGTGTTGGCACGATTTTGCCGGATGCGCTACGTAGGGGGCTAAAGCGCGCGTCCCCTTTTCCGGAATCGTTGAACTGCGACGCGGCGTAGCAGGTGTCGTGCACTCGAAATAGTTGTTTTCCTGCTCGCCACTTTAAGAAGAGCGGTTCAGCCATGCCGCAAGCCGCCCTTGCGGCTTGCGGCGGCAATCAATGCATCGGGGCTGTCCATTACCTCTCGTGGGCGCCTTCCACCCAGCGCGCCATTGCTCGATTCGAACCAGGCGGCGATTCGCCAGGGGTCCATGCTAGCGCCCAGAGTCTTCAAAAGAATGCCCATCACCGGCTGCGGTTGCACGGTGCCATCGAACGCGTAACGGGGAAACCAGTCTTTCCCCTTCCAATTGACCGCGAACACTTTGCCTTCGCGTTTCCAGCGGTTGGCAAGCGCGGCACGGTTGCTTGGCGAACGTTTGGCAAGACGTCCAACTTCTTCAGCGGTCATCCATTCCGAACCTTGCAGCACCGCCTCCGCGGCGGTCTTTTGCATCTCCAGCATCTTAAAGTTGGGCCGGCGGATTTCCACTTCGGGGGCATATGCCAACGCCACGCGCCGTGCCTGATCCCCCAGGCGCGCGCGTACTGCGTCCAGCACGTCTGGGACCATTGATGCCAAGGCTCGGGCGAGCAAGGGGCGCTCCGAAGCCGCAACTGAAGCTGCGGGGAGGTTGAGAGTTAAGGCGAGGGGGCGAGATGTCATTTTGTCCACGGGATATCACGTAGGCTAGGATATTACATGCGTTACATTAAATTTACACTAACATAAATAACGAAAATCGACAATGCCATGCGAGTGGCGCAGCCCGGTCGGTGCTCCACGCTACACCGCGCCAATCAGCATGTCGCGGTTGGCTGCGCCAGGGGCGACCATCGGGTAGACATGTTGTCGTACGTCGATACTGGCGTGGATCAATGCGGGGCCCGGCATGGCCAGTTCCTTGGCGATGGCCGCTTGCGGATCGGTTTCTTCATCCAGATCCATGGCACGCAGCCCGAACGCACGCGCTAGAGCGACGAAATCCGGTGAGCGCAGGTACTTGGAGGCAAATATCCGCTTGCCGTAGAACAGGGTCTGTTGTTGATGGACTAGACCCAATGAGCGATTGTTCATCACGATGAGTTTGATATTGACTTCGTTTTCCGCCGCGGTGGCGAGCTCCTGAAGATTCATGAGCAGGCTACCGTCGCCGGTAAAACACACCACCGTGCGTTTGGGGCAAGCCAATGCTGCGCCAATGGCCGCAGGCAAGCCGAACCCCATGGTGCCCAAGCCCCCCGAGGTGAGCCATTGGCGCGGGCGTACCAACGGAAATGCTTGCGCCACCCACATCTGGTGCTGCCCCACATCGGTTGTAACAATTGCTTCATCGGGAAGGCAACGCGCCACCGTTTGAATTAATCCGTAGTGCTCGCGCGGATCATCGGCGCCCGGCAATTGCATGGGGAACTCGCGCTTCAATTGCGCGATGCGAGCAAGCCAAGTCGGGCGCGGTTGTGCTTGCACCAGTGGCAACAGCGCATCCAGTGTTGTACGCGCATCCGCCACGATCCCCAGCGTTGCCGTCTTGATTTTGTTTAGCTCGCCCGGATCTATATCGATATGAATGATGTTTGCATGCGGACAAAACGCGTGCACCTTGCCGGTGGCGCGGTCATCGAAGCGCGCGCCTACCGCGATCAGCAGATCGCATTCCTCCAACGCAAGATTGGTATAACGCGCCGCGTGCATGCCAAGCATGCCCAGAGAAAGCGGGTGATTCGATGGCATGGCGCCCAGAGCCATCAAGGTCATGGTGGTAGGCAGGTGCAATTTTTCGGCCAAGGCGATCGCCTGCAAAGCAGCCCCTGCATGCACGATCCCGCCGCCAAGGTAAAGAATTGGGCGTTGTGCTGCGGCAAGCATGGCGGCGGCACGCGCCAGTTGATCCGCATCGGGTGGCGCCACCGCTTGTCGTACCCCTGGCTCGGGCCAACTCGTGACGTCGAAACATTCAGCGAGCACATCCTTAGGGATATCGATTAGCACCGGCCCCGGTCGACCGCTCAAGGCCACTTGAAATGCAAGCGGCACAATTTGCAACAACTTATCGGTGGAATCGACGAAGAAACTTTGCTTGGTCACCGGCATGGCGATGGCGCAGGTGTCCACTTCCTGAAACGCATCGGTGCCAATCAGGGCGCGCGGCACCTGCGCAGTAATTGCCACCAGGGGAATCGAATCGAGCTTGGCATCGGCGATGGCGGTAACCAGATTGGTGGCGCCTGGCCCCGAGGAAGCCGCGCAGACCGCCGCTTCGCCCGTGGCGCGCGCCCAGCCCTGCGCAATGAACCCCGCGCCTTGCTCGTGGCGCGCGAGCACATGGGAAATGAGATTGGAATCCGATAACGCGTCATAAAACGGCAGGATCGCGCCGCCCGGAATGCCGGCGATCATGCGCACGCCTTGCCGTTCCAAGAGACGCACCACGATCTGCGCGCCGGTGAGACGTTCTCTGATCGCAGCGCCAGTTTCGCTTCGGTATTCGGTTGTGGTGTTTTGCATGCTCGCGGTCTCCAGGGTTTTACCGGGAACCGGAGGGGCAAACAAAAACCCCGCCGGTTTTGCCGGCGGGGTTTGCTTGATCTTGGTTAGGTTTCGATCACGCGTCCGCCGGTCTACTGGGCAGTACTACCAGTACGACGACCGTGAGAACAGCGGACGAAATGACCGCGACAAATCGGACAAGCCCTGCGCTCGCGCGCATCGCCGATGGCTTTTTGTCGTAGAGGTTTGGGGTGAACATGTGGTGATTATCGCTTAGAGAGCGTTTCGCGTGCAAGGAAAACCGATAGACAAGAAAGTTGAAGGCTAGAAAACCTGATTGACAGTTACTCGGGCTTCAACCCGGCAGCCTTCACCGCACGCCCGGCAAGTTCATAGTCCTTGCGCCGCTGAGTCGCCATTTCCTCAAGCGCGGTGCCATCATAGGGGAAGCCGATTTCTTTCATGCGTGTACGCACTTCGGCTTGGGCGAGTACGCGGTCGATCTCGGCATGCAGACGCTTCACTACGGGCGACGGTGAGCCCACCGGTGCCCAGATATCCACGCCGCCGGAAATCTTTTCGTAGTCGGGCAGTTGTTCGCCCATGGCGGCGACGTCGGGGTAGTCCGATGCGCGGCGCATCTCCAGTACGGCAATGAATTTGACCTTGCCGGCGCGGGCCAGCGGTACCACCGAGGAGCAGGGCGAAAATGCGATGGGGATGGTGCCGGCTGCGGCGGCCATTAGAGCGTCGTTACCGCCTTTGTAGGGCACATGAGTGATATCCACGCCCTGTTTCTGTTTAATCATTTCCATTTCGAGGTGATAGGTGCCGCCGATGCCATTGGAGCCATAAGCAACCTTGCCCGGATTGGTCTTGGCATAGGCCATCAGCTCGCGCACGCTGTTGGGTGGGAAAGAGACCGCAGCCAGCATGCAGGTGAATGCGCGGGCCATGGTGATCACTGGCGCGAAATCTTTCATTTCGACGGTGCGGTTCTTGATGAGGTGCGGGGTGGTCACCAATGCCGTGGAGATGGTGTAGAGCAGGGTGTGACCATCGGGCGCGGCGCGCGCCACGGTTTGCGCACCAAGCAGGCCGCCGGCACCGGCCAACACCTCAACCACCACCGGCTGACCAAGCGGCTCGGCTACCTTCTGCCCCACCAGGCGCATGAGGGCGTCAGCGGGGCTGCCCGATCCAAAGGTGGAGACCACGCGTATCGGTTTAGCTGGCCAGGTTTGCGCGGCAGCACCACCGGAAAGCACACCGCCTATTGCGATAGACACGATGAATTGCAAGTGAGTTCTCATTGCCATACCCCCGTCCTCGATCAGCCCTGCGATCAGTCAAGTTTGACGCCCGCTGCCTTGACTACCTTGCCGTATTTTTCCAAGTCGGCGCGGATCATGGCGCTGAATTCCTCGGGCGAGAGGATCAAAGGTTCCAGAGCGCCCGACCGACTGAATTTTTCTTTGATATCGGTCGAGCCAAGCGCCTGATTGATATCGCCGCGCAATCGTTGCAATACCGGCGCGGGCATGCCACGCGGGCCGCACAGGCCCAGCCAGATGCTATTGGTGAAGCCGGGATAAAACTCGGTGATCGCGGGGACATCGGCAAAGGAGGGGATACGCTTTTTCCCGGCGGTTGCGAGGGCCCGCAATTTACCGGCGCGAATCTGCGGCCCGGCATTGGAGCCTGAGAACAACACCTGCACTTCGCCGGCGAGTGCTGCGGTGATGGCGGGTGTGGCGCCTTTGTAGGGTATGTGGGTGAGATTGATGCCGACGCGGGTTTTCAACATCTCCATGGTCAATTGATGCTGGCTGCCATTGCCGCCGGAGCCGTAGTTAAGCGGCGTTGCGGATTTCTTCGCGTGCTCGATGAACTCTTGAAAATTCTTGAAGGGCTGGTCGTTATTGGCGGCGAGAAAAAACTCGTTCGAGGCGAGCGCGGCGATGTGCGTGAGATCGTTCATCGTGTCGAAGGGCATTTTTTCGTAGACATGCGGATTAATGACAATCTGACTGTCGGCGCATAAAAGCAAGGTGTAGCCGTCGGGCGCTGCGCGCGCCACGATTTCGCCAGCGATATTGCCATTTGACCCGGGGCGGTTCTCCGCGATAACCGGCTGACCCAAGGTCTGGGTGAGTTTGTCGCCCAGAATGCGCGCCAGGATGTCGGGCGCGCCGCCGGGGGGAATCGACACCAATATCCTGATGGAACGCGCTGGCCAGGATTGCGCTTGGGCAAGCGACGTAAGCATGCACAGGGCAATGGCCAGGCAGCCATTCGTTATCGAGCACCATCTCATAAATGAATTATATTTCATTGAATGATCCCGTCTGATTTGGCTTTCATTAAATAAAAGTGCCACATTTTTGCCGTGACCTTGGGGTGAGCGATCTGCGCTTCGGCTTCGGCCAATTCGGCACCGCGTAAGGTTTGCGGCGTGCCGATCTGGCAGGCGCGATATTGGCGCAGCGCATTGTCTTCGAACATCACCGAGGCAACGAAGGCCTCTTCAATGCTCGCCCCGACGATCACCGCACCATGGCCGCGCAGGATCACGGCTGGGCGTTGGCCCAGGGTCGCGGCGACTTCAACGCCTTGCTCGGGGCGTTGAATCAAGGTTGGGTCTGCATGCACCGGCACGGTTTCGCCAAAACGCGCACCGGTAACGCCCACCGCTTGCAGCGGTTTGCCGACGATGCTAAATAATGTGGCGTATTGCAGGTGAAGATGAAACACCGCCATAACATCGGGCCGCGCGCCAAATACCCCGGTGAATATCGGCGTTTCGCTGGGGGGGTTGTTGCTGCCTTCAATGCGTTTGCCGGTGGCATCCACCACCACCATGTCATCGGCTTCCATGAGGCCCGGATGACGACCCGGCGTGCCACGCATCTCGCGCGGATTAAGCACCATGTTGGAGGTGCCAGGAACGCGCGCCCCAACCAGACCGCCATGGTCGATCAGACCTTCCATGTACAAGAGTTTGCAGGCGAGCGCGAGTTTTTCGCGCACTTGTTGGGTATCGGACATGGATTTACCTCACAGAGAAAACGTTGTGTGCCGGGCGACAGAGATCGCCAGCATAACCAATAAAAAAGCCGGCGCGAAGCCGGCTTTTTTATTGTTCCAAAACGACCTAAGCAGTCGCCTAGGCCTTCTTGATACCGGCGTCAGCTGCCAGGGCGGCGGCTTTGTCGGTGTTTTCCCAGGTGAATTCCGGCTCGTCGCGGCCAAAGTGGCCGTAGGAGGCGGTTTTTTCGTAAATGGGGCGTAGCAGATTCAGCATCTGGATGATGCCTTTCGGGCGCAGATCAAAATGCTTTTGCACCAATTCCGAAATTTTCTCATCGGAAATCTTGCCGGTGCCAAAGGTAGTGATCATCACTGAGGTGGGCTTGGCCACGCCGATGGCGTAGGACACCTGAACCTGACACTTGGTGGCGATACCCGAGGCCACCACGTTCTTCGCCACGTAGCGCGCGGCATAGGCGGCGGAGCGGTCAACCTTCGAGGGGTCTTTGCCGGAGAACGCGCCACCACCGTGCGGTGCGGAACCGCCGTAGGTGTCGACAATGATCTTGCGGCCGGTCAAGCCGCAATCACCCTTGGGGCCGCCGATTTCGAAACTGCCGGTGGGGTTGACCAGATACTGGATCTGCCCTTTGACCAGGTTCTTCGGCAGCACGGGCTTGATCACCTGCTCGATGATGGCTTCTTCAATCTGCTTGTGGGTGAGGCCAGGCTGATGTTGGGTGGAGAGCACCACGGTTTCGATGGCATCGGGCTTGCCGTCGGTGTAGCGCAGTGTCACTTGCGATTTGGCATCCGGGCGCAGCCACGGCAGGCGACCGTCGCGGCGCAGCTCCGATTGGCGCTCGACCAGGCGGTGGGAAAGATGGATGGCCAGGGGCATGTATTGCGGCGTCTCGTCGCAGGCGTAGCCGAACATCAGGCCTTGGTCGCCGGCGCCTTGATCCAGATCCAGACCCTGGCCTTCGTTGACGCCCTGGGCAATGTTTTGCGATTGTTGGCCGTATTGAATCAGCACGGTACAGGTCTCGGCATCAAAGCCAATGGCCGGATCGGTATAGCCGATGCGCTTGATGGTATTGCGCGCTGTTTGCGCATAGTCAACCTTGGCGCCGGTGGTGATTTCACCCGCCAACACCACTAAATTATCTTTAACCAGCGTTTCCGCGGCGACGCGGGAGCGGGGGTCCTGGGCTAAAATTGCGTCAAGTACTGCGTCCGAAATCTGGTCGGCAACCTTGTCTGGATGCCCTTCGGAAACCGATTCGGAAGTAAATTGAAAGCTGCTCATGGTCTGTTTTCCCGGCAAAAATAGTGGTAAGTCGAACGAGTTTGTTTAGCGACAGTAGAAGCAATCAAGACAGTATCAATACCAACAAGATACCGAACAAGATACCCTTGAAAAGGGCGCGAATTCTAGCATGGCACCCAGATCCACCCAACCCACTTGCCTCCCAATGAAATGATGGGATTGTTGCGGCTGGTTGCGCGTATTCCATTGCCGCTGTTGCATGCGTTTGGGATTGCCATGGGATGGCTTTTTTATGCGCTATCGCCGCGCTTTCGCCGTTATCACCGCGGCAATCTTGCCAAGGCGAAGTTGAACATTTCGTCATTGCGCCGCGCGGCAGTCGGCGAGACTGGCAAAGCGGTGCTGGAACTGCCGGCTATCTGGTTGTTAGCGCACGAAAAATCCGCTGCCCTGGTGCGCGACATCGTCGGCTGGGAACTGATCGAAAAAGCGATGCAGGACAAGCGTGGTCTGATTCTTCTCACCCCGCATCTGGGCTGTTGGGAAGTCTCGGCGCAGTATTTCAGCCGGCGCTATCCATTGACGGTTTTGTATAGCGCGCCAAAGGTGAAATCGCTCGAAGCCCTGATGCGCGCGGGCCGTGATCGGGCCAATATGAAAAGCGTGCCGGCCGACATGTCGGGGGTGCGCGCCTTGTACCGCGCCTTGCAACGCGGCGAGGCCATCGGCATTCTTCCCGATCAAGTACCCGGCGGCGGCGAAGGCGAGTGGGTGGATTTCTTCGGCCACCCAGCCTACACCATGACCTTGGCGATGCGTATGGCGCACGCCAGGCACACGCCGGTGTTGATTGCCTTCGCGCGCCGCTTGCCTCACGGACGAGGCTATGAAATCAAAGTTGAAGCCATGCCGGATGAAATGCCGGGGGAATCTCCCGCGCGCTGTATGAATCGCGCCATCGAGAATCTGATACGCGAATGTCCGACGCAGTATCTATGGGCCTATAACCGTTATAAAACCCCAGCCGGGGTGACGCCGCCGGTCGCGTTGTGATTGCGCGTTTTTTTCTCGCGCTTATGTGGCTATTGCATTTCCTGCCGCTTGGCGTATTGCAATACCTCGGTTCGGCATTGGGTTCGTTGCTACATTGCTTCGGGCGCGAGCGTCGCGCGGTGTGCGAGGCCAATCTGGCGCGCTGTTTGCCTTCGCTCCCCCTACCCGAGCGCAAGCGCCTGGCAAGAAAACACTTTCAGATGATCGGACGCGCGGTGCTCGAGCGCGGCTTGTTGTGGTGGGGATCGCGACAACGAATCCAGAACACCATTCAAATCGAAGGCATCGAGCATCTGCAAGCGTTGCAGGGTGAGCCCGTCATCCTATTCGCACCGCATTTTCTCGCGTTAGATGCCGGTTACACGCGTCTTTCCTGCGAAGTTGATATGGCGGCGATTTACGCCAATCAGAAAAGCGCGCCGATGAACGCCATGCTGCTGCGCGGCCGTACGCGTTTTCGTCATCAGCGCATGTTCTCTCGGCAACAAGGCGTGCGTGCCGCCGTGGCGGCGTTGCGCGAAGGTGTGCCGCTTTATTATTTGCCAGATCAGGATTACGGCGCACGCGACGCCATCTTCACGCCGTTTTTTGGCATATTGGCGGCGACTATTACGGGTTTGTCTCGGTTGGCCAAGTTGAGTGGGGCTAGCGTGGTGCCGTGCGTGACCACCATGTTGCCAGGGGGCGGCGGTTATCGCGTTCGATGTTATCCACCGTGGCAAGATTTTCCCAGCGATGATCTTGCGGCGGATGCGCGCCGCATGAACGCCTTCATTGAAGCGCGCGTTCTGGAATCCCCCGAGCAGTACAACTGGGCGCATAAACGCTTCAAGACACGCCCGCCGGGCGAACCGCCTTTCTATGACGAGAAAATCAGGCGCTGAAACCTCCTAAAATCGCCAGGTGCCGCTTGCGGCCAACTAGATAACAAAATGTGATGACCCTATGGAACACGGCAATCCCAGCGAAGAAGAAATACGCGACCTGCTCAAACGGGCGAAAACCATTGCCGTGGTGGGCTTTTCGCCCAAGCCACATCGCGCCAGTCATAACGTCGCGCGCCAAATGCAGCGCATGGGGTACCGCATCATTCCGGTTCGCCCAGGCATTAGCGATGGCTTGGGCGTAGCCGCTTATCCGGATCTCGCCTCGGTGCCCGATGGCATCGATATCGTCGATGTATTTCGCGCTAGCGAGAACACCACGCCGGTGTTCGAAGAGTGTTTGCGTTTGGGGCTAAAAACCATTTGGCTGCAAGATGGCGTGGTCAACGAGGAGGCTGCGGCGCGCGCCCGCGCAGCCGGCATGACGGTGATCATGAATCGTTGTGTGCTGCGCGATTACACCCGGCTGTGTGTTTGATGCGAAGGGCCGGAAGCGCAATGCCTCGCGGGCGTCGTCACGCCGGTGTTTTGGGGCGTGGCGCATGAAACTTAAATTTTCCAAAATGCATGGCGCGGGCAACGATTTCGTGGTGCTCGATGGCATTCGTCAGCGCATCGAACTAAATGTCGAGCAGATTCGTCGCATCGCCAATCGGCAAATGGGCGTGGGTTGCGATCAACTGCTGTTGGTCGAGGCGGCACGTAGCCCGGGCGCGGATTTTCGTTATCGTATTTTTAATGCCGATGGTGGTGAGGTGGAGCAATGTGGCAATGGCGCGCGTTGCTTTGTGCGATTTGTGCGCGAACAAGCGCTGACTGAAAAAAACGAGATTCGCGTCGAGACTTTGTCAGGCGAGATTGATCTCAAGCTTGAGGCCAGTGGCGAGGTCACCGTGAACATGGGTTCGCCAATTTTCGAAGCGGCGAAAATACCGTTTCTTGCATGCACGGGAAGTTTGATCGAGGAGATCGAGGTCGCGGGAATTAAGCTGCCGATCACCGCCTTGTCGATGGGCAATCCACATGCGGTTCAGGTGGTGGCTGATGTCGAGGCTGCGCCCGTGACTACGCAAGGTCCCTTAATTGAGGCTCACGAGCAATTTCCGCGACGCGTGAACGCGGGGTATATGCAAATCCTTGATCGGCAACATATCAAATTGCGCGTGTGGGAGCGTGGCGCGGGTGAGACGCTGGCCTGTGGCACCGGCGCTTGCGCGGCGGTGGTGGCGGGCATCCGGCGCGGGTTGCTTGATTCGCCGGTGCGTGTGAGGGCACGCGGCGGCGAGTTGACTATTCGCTGGGCGGGCAGCGCGAATGATCTAAACTCGCCGGTGTGGATGAGCGGTCCGGCGGTGACGGTGTTTGAGGCGGAATTGGACCTTGATCGAATTGAGATGTTGTAACGAGTAATCGCCTTGGTAATTGCCTGGCCGACGCATTGCGAAAACAAAAATACATGAGGACAAAACCATGAATCCCGAAGACATCGCCCAATATTTGCAGGACAACCCCGCGTTTTTCGAAGACTACGCCGAGGTGTTGGCCAAGATTCAAGTGCCGCATCCGCATGGCGGCCAGGCAATTGCGCTGGTGGATCGTCAAATGTTGGGCCTGCGCGAAAAGTATCGCGCGTTGGAAGCAAAACTCGCGGAGCTACTGCAGTTTGGCGAAGAAAATGACGCCACTAGCGAAAAAATGCATCGTTTCTCGGTGGCGTTATTGGCGGCGCCTACGCGTGACGCGTTTTTCTCCGCGGTGCATGCCGGCCTAAGAGAGGAATTCTCCATTCCACAGGTTGCGCTACGCCTATGGGGCCATACCCTGCGCGAGTTGGAGGCCGGCGGCGACGAGTATGGCGAAGTCAGTGGTGAGACTAAATCCTATGCGGCCTCGCTCATCGATCCTTATTGCGGCATCAACACCAATGCCGAAGCGGCGGCCTGGTTAATCGGGTCGGCCGGCAAGATCAATTCGGTGGCGCACATTCCATTGCGCGAATTGGCGATGAGCGTGGAACCGGGCGCCTGCATAGGACTCTTGGTATTGGGGAGTGAGGATGCCAGCCGTTTCTACGCGGAAATGGGCACGTTGTATTTAAAGCGTCTCGGCGATCTGATTGGCGCCGGGTTATCGCGTTTCGCGTAAGACCAACAAACCCCATGGCGAACGCGCCGGCACCCGACGACGATCCGCGGCGCGAGTCGATCGAGAAGTACCTCGATCACCTTGCCAACGAACGCCGGCTCGCCGCGCATACGTTGCGTAACTATCGGCATGCCATCGAATCCTTATTGCGATTGAACCCCGGAGTACCTTTGGAGAATATTTCCAATATGGCATTGCGTCGCTCGGTGGCGCAGTCGCATTCGCAGGGCTTGTCGGGCAGGTCACTTGCGCAAATGTTGTCGGCGTGGCGTGGCTTGTACGACTGGCTGGTGAAGTACCACGGGCAAGGTGCGAACCCTTGCGCCGGCATCCGCGCACCCAAGTCGCCCAAGCACCTGCCGAAAGCCTTGTCACCCGATATGGCAGCCCAATTATTGGATGTAAAAGCGCTTGAAACGAGCGATATACGCGATAAGGCAATGTTTGAATTGTTATATTCATCGGGACTTCGCCTGGCGGAATTGGTGAGCCTGGATGTGGCCGATGCGTCACAAATGACGGCGCAAGCTGAAGTCACGGTAACCGGCAAAGGGGCGAAAACGCGCACCGTTCCGGTGGGAAGGCAGGCGCGCGCGGCCATTTTTGAATGGCAACAGGCACGCGCTTTATTGGCCCGTGCTGATGAACGCGCGCTGTTCGTTGGCGCGCGCGGCGCGCGCATCGCCCCACGCGTGGTGCAGCAACGGTTGGATCGCTGGGCCAAGCAACATGGCGTGACGGTTCGGGTTCATCCCCATGTATTGCGTCATTCGTTTGCTTCGCACGTGTTGCAGTCAAGCCAAGACCTGCGTGCGGTGCAGGAGATGCTGGGTCACGCCAGTATCTCGACCACGCAGGTGTATACCAGCCTGGATTTTCAGCACCTGGCCAAGGTGTACGACGCGGCGCATCCCAGGGCGAGAAAGAAATGATTGCCGTAGAACCCAATGACGTCGGGAAGATGAACGCGATTGGCCCCAAGGATCTGTTTCTCGCCTTTTTCAGAATCGGCATACAAGGCTTTGGCGGTGTGTTGCCCTGGGCGCGCCGTGTGCTGGTGGAAGAAAAACGCTGGTTCACCGAAGAAGAGTTTCTCGATGCTTGGGGGCTGGCGCAGGCCTTGCCCGGCGGCAACATCATTAATCTGTCGATTAGCTATGGGCAGCGTTGCGCCGGGGCTTTGGGCTCACTTGCCGCTTTTGCCGGCTTAACCCTGGCGCCTTTCGCGGTGATGGTGATGTTGGGCATTCTCTACACGCGTTACGGCCAGATAGAAGGTGTGGATGGCCTATTGCGCGGCGTGGCGGCAGCCGGGGCGGGATTGGTGGTCGGCACCGGATTGAAATTTGCCATCAGCCCGCGATTACGCTCGCCCTTAGCCCTGTTTGCCGTCGCGGCTTTCATACTGAGCGCCATCATAAAGTGGCCGCTGGCAATGATTTTGCTGGTACTCGCGCCGCTGAGTTGGTGGTATTGCTGGCGGCGCACCGCATGAACTGGGAACTGGCGTTGTTACTTGCTTGGGAATTGGCGCAGATGTCTTTGTTCGCCGTGGGCGGCGCGACCAGTGTGGTACCGGATCTGCATCGACGCATTGTTGAGAGTCATGGCTGGGCGAGCAATGCGCAATTCTCCGAGATGGTTGGTCTGGCGCAAGCCGCGCCCGGCCCGAACATGCTGTTGGTGAGTCTGATCGGCTGGAAAATCGCCGAATTTCCGGGAGCATTGGCGGCGTTCGTCGGTATGTGCGCGCCCTCTTCGTTATTTGTTTTTTCGCTAATGCGCTTTTGGGAACGACATCGCAACAGAAGGTGGAATAAAGCGCTGACGGCTGCATTGGCGCCGATTGCCGTTGGCTTGACGCTTGCCAGCGGTTATCTGGTCACCCTTGGTGCGGGCAGTAGCGTTGCGGCGTTTGTATTCATCGGCATCACGGCGGCCGCCATACTATTCACTAAAATGCATCCTATTTGGTTTATCGGCATTGGCGCGACGGCTGGTTTGGCGGGTTGGATATGAGTTTCCCGCGCCGCGATAAGCGTTCTACGGGTGGGCGCGGCAATCCATTTCGACCAGGTAACCGAAGCGAGCATCGGCCCACCAAGCCACAGAGTATTCGCCTAGTGGCAGGCGTAAGCGGCGCGATGCCGCGTCTGATTTTGAAACCTGGCCGCGAACATTCGCTGGAACGGCGCCATCCCTGGGTGTTTTCCGGCGCGGTGGAGGCGGTTGAAGGCGAGGTTCAGTCCGGCGAAACCTTGATGGTTTGCGACGCGGAGAATCGCTTTCGTGCCTGGGCCGCTTACAACCCGGATTCGCAGATTCGCGCCAGGGTATGGAGTTTTGTCGAAGCTGAATTTCCCGATGACACCTGGTTTCGCTCGCGTCTGCTCGCGTCGCTCGAGCGACGAACGCCAATGAGCTCAGGCGATCATGGCAACTCGCTGCGCCTGGTGCATGCGGAATCCGATGGTTTGCCGGGCGTGATTGTTGATCGTTACGCCGATACCTTGGTGCTTCAACTGGGTAGCGCCGGCGCCGATAGGCGTCGCGATTTAATCGTCGACACACTGGGCGAAGCAACCCAATGCAAGTCTATTTTCGAGCGCTCCGATGCCGACAGCCGCGCTTTGGAAGGTTTGGCCGAACGCAGCGGCGTGTTGCTCGGTGAGCCGCCACATGGCCAACTGGAAATTCGCGAAGCAGAGCTTCGTTACCTCGTGGATGTGGTGGGCGGTCAGAAGACCGGGTTTTACCTCGATCAACGCGATAACCGCGCCAAGGTACGCGGGCATGCAAAAGGGCGCGAGGTATTGAATTGCTTTTGTTACACCGGGGGATTCACACTGGCGTGCGTTGCCGGCGGCGCGAAAAGTGTGTTGTCTATCGACAGTTCCGAATCCGCCCTGGACCTCGCACGGGAAAATGCCGCGTTAAACGGCATGGACGACTCCCGCCTCGAATGGCGGCAAGCCGATGTGTTTCACGCCCTGCGCGAACTTCGCGACCGCGGTCGGCAATTCGATTTAATCGTGCTTGATCCGCCGAAATTCGCGCCGACTTCCAAACACGCGGAGGCCGCAGCGCGCGGTTACAAAGATATCAATATGGGCGCGCTGCGTTTGCTGCGTGCTGGTGGCTTATTGGCGACCTTTTCCTGTTCCAGTGGTGTAGGCGAAGATTTGTTTCGCAAGATTGTTGCCGGTGCCGCCGCTGACACCGGGGTATCGGCTTCTATCCTCGATTGGTTTCATGCGGCTGCCGATCACCCGAGTTTGCTGGAGTTCCCCGAGGGTGAATATCTGAAAGGCTTGCTCCTGCGGCGCGAGAATTAACCTTGTTTGCGAGGCATCGGGTGCATTAGTAGCGTCGCCAAGTCCAGGGTCCAACTGCTGACCTGACCCCTCGTTGCGTTACAACATATTGTTTGCATGGGTATTTCTGCAAATCCCTCATGGCGACATGGGCGCAAAACTTGTTGTTTGCAACGCGGCTTGTGGATGATTACACTGTCGCCCCTCGCGAAGGCGAGCCTTTATTTATTCTGATTGGCCATTTAGGCAAGCATACGGAATGAAATAACGGAACCAGCGGGTTCCGGGGAGATAAAGATGGAACAGGAAAATATGGTCCCAGTCACGATATTGACCGGGTTTCTGGGCAGCGGCAAAACCACGCTCCTTAACCGCATACTCAAAGAGAACCACGGTCACAAGATTGCGGTGATCGAAAACGAGTTTGGCGAGGCAGGGGTGGATAACGACATTTTGCTCGATAGCGGCGAAGAGCAAATTGTCGAAATGAATAACGGCTGTATTTGCTGCACCGTGCGTGGCGACCTGATTCGCATACTTTCCGACCTTCGCGAACGGCGCGAGTCGGGCAAACTGAAATTTGATCGGGTGGTAATCGAGACCACTGGCATGGCCAACCCTGGCCCGGTGGCGCAGACTTTTTTTCTCGATGAGTCAATCGGAAATTATTATCTGCTGGACAGCGTGTTGACCCTGGTTGACGCCAAGCATGCGCATAAGCAACTCGATGATTTCAACGAGGCTCAGGAGCAGGTTGGCTTTGCAGATCGTATTTTGTTGAGTAAGACCGATCTGGTGACCGATGCAGAGCAGGAGATCTTGCGCAAGCGTCTGGTACAGCTTAATCCGCGCGCGCCGATTCGCAAAGTGCATTTTGGTAACGCACCAGTAGGTGAAATTCTCGACATCCGCGGATTCAATCTAAACGCGGTATTGGAAATCGATCCGGATTTTCTGGAAGATGCGGCCCACGAGCATGCCGAACATGTGCGATCTTTCGTGTTCAGGTCCGACCGGCCATTTGATGGCGTGAAACTCGAGGAGTTTTTGTCGGGGCTGACACAGGTGTACGGGCCGGATATGCTTCGTTATAAAGGTGTCTTATATCTCAAGGACAATGCGCACCGCGTGGTTTTCCAAGGCGTTCACCAATTAATGGGGGGCGATATGGGTAAGCCATGGGGTGATAAAGAAAAACGTGAAAGTGTCATGGTGTTTATTGGACGCAATCTGCCGGAAGATTTGTTCGTAAAGGGGTTGGAGCAATGTCTCGAAACAGCGCAGTAAAAGCGTCGGAAAAATCCACGCCAGTTCGGGCCGCGGCAAAATCTGCCACCAAGGCGGATAAATCGGTTGAAGCACCGCAAACGAATACCGTGGCGCCGCAACGCCTTACCCCCGAGCGAGTTGCCTCGAATGGTTTGAGCGAAACGGCGCTGCGCAAGGCGCCGGTGGCGGATTACATGAATGCCGAGCAATTGGGTTTTTTCCGCGAAATGTTGGTGCAGATGCAAAAGGAGTTGATCGAGAATGCCGGGATAACCTCCGAGCATTTGCGCGAACATGAGGTCGAGCCCGACCCCACGGATCAGGCCACCATCGAGGAAGAATATGCCTTGGAGTTGCGTGCCCGCGACCGGGAACGAAAATTGTTGAAGAAAATCGAGCAGTCACTGCGCCATATTGATGAAGGCACCTACGGGTGGTGCGAAGAGACCGGCGAAGCTATTGGTATCCCGCGATTGCTGGCACGTCCCACCGCGACCTTGACCGTCGAGGCGCAGTCGCGTCGGGAACTTAAGCAAAAGCTCTACGGCGATTAAAGCGTGACAGGATGTCGCGGCCGGGGCGAAGCTCCGGTTCGTATTTCGCGCGCATGGATACCGGCGGTTGCTCCGCCTGACTTTGATTCGATAGATCTGCTTCAGTAGCCCCGATTCAGTAGCCCTGATTCATACCCCCAATTCATCAGCCCCGCCAAATACGCCAGTCAAGATGGAACAATTTCACGGCACCACCATTCTCAGCGCGCGTCGCGATGGCAGAGTTGCTCTGGGCGGCGATGGCCAGGTGACCCTGGGCAATATCGTCATCAAGGCGAGTGCGCGAAAGGTGAGGCGGCTGTATCACGAACGAATTCTGGCGGGGTTCGCGGGTGGCACGGCTGACGCGTTTACGCTGTTCGAGCGCTTCGAGGCGAAGCTTGAGAAGCATCAAGGGAATTTATTGCGTTCGGCCGTGGAATTGGCCAAGGATTGGCGCACTGATCGGGTATTGCGGCGCTTAGAGGCAATGCTCGCCGTGGCCGACAAGGAAACCTCGTTGATCATCACCGGCACCGGCGATGTATTGGAACCCGAGTTTGGGTTAATCGCGATCGGTTCGGGTGGGCCGTATGCGCAATCGGCGGCGCGCGCCTTGTTGGAAAACTCTGCCTTGCCGGCCGAGGAGGTGGTGCGCAAATCCCTGGAGATTGCCGCCGACCTGTGTATCTACACCAACCGCAGTATCGTCATTGAAACCCTGGGATAGCAGGCCGCTTGCGCCTGCCACAAAAAGATGAGTGGTTTTTCAAGTATGACCCCGCCGGAAATTGTGCATGAATTGGACAAGCACATTGTCGGCCAGACTCGCGCCAAGCGCGCCGTGGCGATTGCTCTACGCAATCGCTGGCGGCGCCAACAGGTGGCAGAGCCGCTGCGGCAAGAAATCACGCCGAAAAATATTCTGATGATTGGCCCGACGGGCGTGGGTAAAACGGAAATAGCGCGGCGCTTGGCGCGCCTCGCGGACGCCCCCTTCATCAAGGTGGAGGCCACGAAATTTACCGAGGTCGGGTATGTCGGACGCGATGTCGAAACCATCATTCGCGACCTGGTGGAATACAGCATCAAGCAAACGCGCGAAGCGGCGAAGTTGAAGGTTCGTACCCAGGCCGAGGATGCCGCGGAAGACCGGGTGCTAGATACCTTGTTGCCGGCGGCGCGCGAGACTGGGTTCGAGGTGGATAAGGAACCCCCCGAGGAATCGGCGACGCGGCAGAAATTCAGGAAAAAACTTCGCCAAGGCGAGTTGGATGAGCGCGAAATAGAAATCGAGGTGGCCACGGTTTCCGCTCAAATGGAAATCCTCGCGCCACCGGGGATGGAGGACCTGACCCAGCAAATTCAGGGCATGTTCCAGAACATGTCCAGTGGGCGGCGCAAGACGAAAAAAATGCGTATCAAGGACGCTTACCGCGTGCTGGTCGATGAAGAGGCCGCGCGACTGGTGAATGACGATGATCTACGTTCGCAGGCGGTGGCCAATGTCGAACAAAATGGCATCGTGTTTCTCGATGAGATCGACAAAATTACCTCGCGTGGGGAGATGTCGGGCGCGGACGTGTCGCGCCAAGGCGTGCAGCGCGATTTGTTGCCGCTGGTTGAGGGCACCACGGTCACCACGAAATATGGGCCGATCCGCACTGATCACATTTTGTTCGTGGCCAGTGGCGCGTTTCACTTGGCCAAGCCCTCTGACTTGATTCCGGAATTGCAAGGCCGGTTTCCCATCCGCGTCGAATTGAATTCGCTCACCGTTGAAGATTTCGAGCGAATTCTTACCGCCACCGACTCCTGCTTGACGCGTCAATACCAGGCATTGCTCGCCACCGATCAGGTGGATCTGGAATTCACCAAGGAAGGCGTGCGACGTCTGGCCGAGATTGCTTGGTCGGTGAATGAGAAAACCGAAAATATCGGCGCACGACGGCTCTACACGGTGATGGAACGTTTGTTGGAAGAAGTTTCGTTCGATGCAGGGAAAACCGATGCACAGCGAATTGTTATCGACGCGCCATTTGTGGATGCCAAACTCAAGGAATTGGCTGCTAGCGAAGACCTCGCGCGTTATGTGCTCTGAGTGTCGATGGCTATCGCATCTTTTCTAGTTGCCTGCGTGTCAAGTAGGGCTTCGAGGCAAACGCGGCAGTAACAATTGGTCGGTTCGGGGCTCACGCGGCCCAATGTCGCGAGACTTTGACACCAGCAATTTCCCGCCTTGGCGCCGCAGGAAAATGTTTTCTCGCAGCGCGGGCAGGCTGCCTCAATAACTTCAGACTTTGTGGTCGTCATCGGGGCCTGGATAGACGCGCAGGGCGCGGCGCAGAAACGCCATTTGTTGCGATACCTTGGTGCAGGCATCGCAAATACCAAGGTGAAAGCGAAGGGACAGCCGTTCGCCAAGACGCAAATCCCGGTCCAAGGCCTGGGATTGCAAGCGGCTCGCTTCTTTGCAGGTTAAGAAAAGCAGTGCCATCTATCGATCCACTTCGATTAATCGGGTGTGGCGCGCGATCAAATCTTTTGCGTTCATTAGCCTGCCTTCGATCCGGCGAACCACCCGGCCTCGAGACAAGCACGCAGCGACATGCGCGCCCGATACAGCAATACCCAGCAGTTGGTCGAGGTTATTTTTAGTTCCTTACAAATCTCACCCGTCTCCATGCCCATGACTTCGCGCATCATGAAGGCACGAGCGCATTTGACCGGCAGACCCAACATGCAACGCTCCAGTGCTTCGAAAAATTTCTTCTCCGAAAGTGCGCTATCCGGTGACACCCAGGTCTCGGGGGGCTCGGCGTAGTGGCCATTGGCCTGGAACAGGTCGTCCAGATCTTCAATGGAGAAATCATCGGTGTCTGATGAAAGCGGCGCTTCACGGCTTTGCCTGCGATGGTGATCGATGATCTTGTGCTTGAGAATGCCCACCAGCCAAGTGCGCAGGGCTGATTGCCCGGCGAAACTGTGCGCGCCCTGAATCGCGGCGAGCAACGTCTCTTGCACGGCATCTTCGGCGGCTGAAGGTTCGCGTAATTGCAGCATTGCGAACTTCAACAGATAGGGGCGATGCTTCTGGATTTCAATGGCTAGGGTCAAAAGGGTTTTCCGATCATTGGCCGCAGCGTGTGGCAACGAAATCTATAGGGTCGCGGCAGTCGTTGCAAGCGTATTGGGCCGCACTTGAAAATTTCGTCGCATGCCCAATCTATTTACGCATGGGGCAGAGGCCCTTCAACATAAACAAAGGAGAAATATCATGGTTGGAATTATTCGGCGTGAACCGGTTGGGGATCTTATGGATGATTTTTTTCGCGGTTTTTTTGTCAAACCCATGGGCTACGAGCGCACCGAGCCGGCTCGTGGGATGCGCCTTGACGTTACCGAGCAGGCGGATGCCTACACGGTGCACGCCGATTTGCCGGGCGCGAAGAAAGAAGACATAGAGGTAAAAATCGATGGCGATACGGTGTCCATTGCAACGGAAATTCGTGCGCAGCGAGATATCAAAGACGGCGCGGCCAAGGATGGCGAGCGGGTTGTGCATACCGAGCGTTACTACGGCAAGCTCGCGCGCAGTTTCAGTCTGGGCCAGGATATTGACCCGGCGCGCGCGGAGGCGAAGTTCTCGGACGGTGTTTTGGCGTTGACACTGCCAAAGAAAGCCACCGCATCCACGCGGCAAATTGCAATCCAGTAAGCGGTAACCAGGACCCTGCCGGCGTCCGGAGTAGGGCGCCGGCATTGTTTTGCCGAACACCCGCTGCCGCGCCAGCTTCGTTTTGTAAAAAACAGTTTCGCCGCGCGGGGTCCCGCAAAAAGCGGCTGACTACCAAGGACAGCCAGGTTCTCGCGGGTACAATCGCGTCTTCTCCAGGAAGACATCATGACGGATACACCACTCCTGCCTGCGCAAAAAGCCAAAGTTCTCGCCGAAGCGCTCCCTTACATTCGCCGTTTCCATGGAAAAACCATCGTGGTGAAGTATGGTGGCAACGCCATGACCGACGAGAAGCTAAAAGCCAGTTTCGCCCATGACATCGTGTTATTGAAATTGGTGGGGATGAATCCGGTGGTGGTGCATGGCGGCGGCCCGCAGATTGAACAGTTACTCACCCGTCTTGGTAAAAAAGGCGAGTTCGTGCAAGGCATGCGCGTTACCGACGCGGAAACCATGGACGTGGTCGAGATGGTGTTGGGCGGCCAAGTGAATAAGGAAGTCGTCACCCTGATCAACCAGGCGGGGGGACGCGCGGTGGGCTTGACCGGTCAGGATGGGGCATTCATCCGGGCGAGGAAGATGTTAATTCCTGCCGATGGCAAGGGTGGGGAGGCCCGCGACATCGGCCAGGTTGGCGAGATTTCTGCCATAGACCCAGGTGTTATCAATACCCTCGAAGAAGGCGGATTCATCCCCGTGGTCGCGCCGATTGGCGTGGGCGAGGATGGCCAGTCCTACAACATCAACGCCGATTTGGTAGCGGGGAAACTCGCCGAAATCCTCAAGGCTGAGAAATTGGTGGTCCTTACCAATACGCCGGGCGTGTTGGATAAGGACGGTAATCTACTCACCGGTCTTACACCGAAGAAAATCGATGAATTGGCAGCCGATGGCACCATATCCGGAGGGATGCTCCCGAAAATCGAATCGGCCTTGGATGCCGCGCGCGGAGGGGTAAAAAGCGTGCACATCATCGATGGACGTGTCGAGCATGCGGTGTTATTGGAGATTCTTACCGATCAGGGTGTAGGCACGCTTATTCGCGGTAAGTGAAAAGCGTCGCATTACCGGGAGGACGAGATGGCGGAAAAAAATCCACGCCCCAAGCGTGGCGAGCGAAAGATTCAAATTCTGCAATTCTTGGCGCAGATGCTGGAGGACCCCAAGGGCGAGCGCATCACCACGGCCTCTTTGGCGGCAAGACTTGAGGTTTCCGAAGCCGCTTTGTATCGCCATTTCGCCAGCAAGGCGCAGATGTACGAGGGTCTAATTGAGTTCATCGAAAATTCGATTTTCGGCGTTTCCAACAAGATTTCCGCGGAAGAGGAAAACGGCATCAAGCAATTACATGCGCTGGTGGGCATGTTGCTGGGATTCGCCGAGAAAAACCCCGGTATGACGCGAGTCTTGATTGGTGATGCGTTAGTGCTCGAAGATCATCGGCTACAGGCGCGCATCAATCAACTGCACGACCGTATTGAATCCAGTTTCAAGCAATGTTTGCGCGTCGCAGTGACGCAAGGTCATGAAGAACCGGAACCCAATGCGCGTGCGAATTTGATACTTTGTTATGTGATCGGGCGATGGCAGCAATTCGCGAAAAGTGGCTTTAAGCGCTTGCCCACTGATTCATGGGATAAACAGGGAAGGATGCTTTTCTAAGCGATAGGGAACTTCTGCGTTCTAATCTATTTCCCGCGATTACCTTCCTCCACAGACCTTGCAGCCGGGGTCTTTTTTCAATCTCACCGTGCGCCAATCCATTTTCAAGGCGTCAAATAGCAGCAGGCGTCCAGACAACGCTTCACCAATACCGGCGATGAGTTTGAGGGCCTCAGCGGCTTGAATGGTGCCGATGATCCCGGTGAGCGGCGCGAACACGCCCATCACCGCGCAACGCGTTTCTTCAAGCTCCGCATCTTCGGGGAATAGACATTCGTAGCAGGAGCTGTCTTTTTGTCGTAAATCGAAGACCGTGACTTGACCATCAAAGCGCACCCCGGCGCCCGACACCAGCGGTTTGTTGAATTGCACGCAGGCGCGATTCACCGCGTGGCGGGTGGCGAAATTGTCGCAACAATCAAGAACAACATCAGCTCGCGAAACCTGATCGCCCAACTGTTCGCCTTCCAACCTGCAAGCAATACTTTCCACCTTGGTTTCTGGGTTCATTCGCGCAAGCGTTTTTCGCGCCGAATCGACCTTGGCGGTGCCGATCGTCTCGCTGGTATGCAGAATCTGACGTTGCAAATTGGTCAGATCCACGTTGTCGCCGTCGGCAATGGTCAAGGTACCAACTCCCGCCACCGCGAGATACATTGCAGCCGGAGAACCCAAGCCACCGGCACCAACTATTAGTACGCTTGATCCCAGAAGGCGTTGTTGACCTTCCACGCCAATCTCCGGAAGTAGGATGTGTCGCGAATAGCGAAGCAGCTCCGCATCATTCATGTTGAAAGCCGTGGCGCTTGGCGCCCTTCGACGCGGGTGGTTGAAAACGGTCTATTTATTCGCGCCGGGTTTTGGCGAGTCGGTCGCACCGGCTGGTTGCGGGCTCGCGGCCACCGGTCTGCCTTGCAGGAAATTCATTGCCTGCTGGAATTGGAAGTCTTTCTCTGAGGCAAACTCGAGCGGTGCAGCAGGCTTATCGTCGGCGGCCTTCGCCGGCGCCTGCTGTTTGGTCGCAGCCGATTCTTTCTCCTGATTGTTCGATAGATGTTTGTCCAAATCGGCCTCGCGAACGCGAACGCTGCCCGCCGTGGGGTCTTCAACAATCACGTCGGGCACGATCCCCTTGGCTTGGATAGATCTGCCGGAGGGGGTGTAGTAGCGCGCTGTCGTTAGTTTGATCGCGGTGCTATTGCCCAATGGCATGATGGTCTGAACTGACCCTTTGCCGAAGGTTTGCGTGCCCATGATGGTGGCGCGCTTGTGATCTTGCAGAGCGCCGGCAACTATTTCGGATGCGGAGGCAGAGCCCGCATTGACCAGAACAACCATCGGCACGTTTTTTACGCCCGCAGGCAGACCACGCAATAGATCGTCGCCGCGACCGCGAATGTAGTCTTCTGGTGAGGCGATAAATTTGCGGCGCGCATCTTCGGTCCGGCCGTCGGTGGAAACCACCAGAGATTTTGCGGGCAAAAATGCCGCAGACACACCCACCGCGCCATTCAGCAGACCACCCGGGTCATTGCGCAAATCCAGTACCAATCCCTTAAGCGGGCCATCTTTGTACAACGCCGTGATGTGCTTGGCCATGGTCTCGACGGTGTGCTCTTGGAATTGCGAGACCCGTACCCAGCCATAACCCGGTTCGACTAGCTTGGATTTGACGCTTTGCACCCGAATCACGTCGCGAATCAGGGTTACCTCAAATGGGTTTTCCACACCTTTTCTGACGATGGTGATACGGATGGGCGCTTTGGGTTTGCCGCGCATACGCTTGACTGCGTCGTTGAGCGACATACCTTTGACCGGCGTGTCGTCCAGGCGAATGATCAAATCCCCGGGTTTCAGGCCGGCGCGAAACGCCGGCGTGTCTTCAATGGGGGACACCACTTTGACAAAACCATCTTCCATGCCCACTTCAATTCCAAGACCGCCGAACTCGCCTTGCGTGCCAACTTGAAGTTCTTTAAAAGCTTCCTGGTCGAGGTAGGACGAATGCGGGTCGAGGCCCGAGAGCATGCCGTTGATCGCTTCATTGATGAGTTTTTTGTCTTCGACAGGTTCGACATAGCCCGCTTTAATCGCGCCAAACACCTCGGCAAAGGTTCGCAGCTCATCGACAGGCAGGGGGAATCGTCCGCTTTCGCGCTGCGCGACCGCCGAAAAATTTAAGCTAAGCAGGACGCCAGCCAATATGCCCACCGCAACGAGGCTTGCCTGTTTGATTTTTGTGCCCATTCCCAATGCTCCTTGTCCACGCATGGCGTTCTATTGTCGCGTTGCGGGCTGCCAAATTTGACTATCCGGCTCGACAGACCTGTACCGAGATAACGTTCTTTCGCTTAGCGGCGCAAAAGCCATTTTTCCGGGTCGAAAGCCTTACCTTCGTGCCGTAATTCAAAGTATAACCCCGAATCCTCGCCGCCCCCACTAGCGCCGACCGTGGCAACGGAGTCGCCGGCCCCGACTGTGTCGCCGACCGCGCGCAACAGTGACTCGTTATTGCCGTAGATAGACAGATAGCTCCCACCATGATCCACAATAAGCAGATTGCCAAAACCGCGCATCCAATCGGCAAAAACAACCCGACCCGGCGCAACCGCGCGAATTTCCACGCCTGCCGCAGCGCGGAAAAAAAGCCCCTTCCAGCTCGGCCCGCCGTCTGGACGAGTCGCGCCAAAACGATGCACCAGTACCCCACGAAGCGGCGCACTAAGCCGCCCCTTCAAATTGGCAAAAAAGTTATCCACGCTGCCCGCTACTGCTGGTTTAGCGGGGATGGATTGGCTTTGGGTGGGCTTTGCGGCGACGACCTTGGCGATCTCCTCCACCAATTGGCTCAAGCGAATCTGGTCGCGTTCGAGGCCCTTCACCTCGCGCTGCTGAGCGCGAAGTTGCGCCGATAGCTTATTGAGGACTTTGCGTCGTTCTGCCTGCTGCGCCAGCAACTGCGCACGCTGGCTTTGTTGCGAGGCCTCGATCTGGGCGATTTGTTGGTTATTCGCGACCCTTTCCGTCTCGACTTCGCGAAGCTTGGCCAATTCATCGCGCATAGTCTCCAATAGGCCCGTCTGGGCGCGAACCAGTTGCGCGACATAGTGCATATTTCGCGCTGCGCGATTGGGATCGTCTCCGGATAGCAGCATGCGTATGTGGCTGGGAGCGCCCTGCCGGTAGGTGGCGGCCAAAAAAGTGCCAATTTCGCGCTCTTTCTGGGCAAGCGCGACCTCAATCGCGGATTTTCGTGCGACAAGGGTGCGCAATTCGGCTCGCGCCAAATCGCGTTTTCGACCGAGCTCGCGAAGCTCTCGGTTGGCATGGGAAATCGACATCTCCGAGTCGCGTAATTCTTCGCGCGCCTCGCCTTTAGCGTCCTCGGCATTGGCAATGGCGGCGCGCATTGCCTCGAGGCGCGCACGAAGCGCGTTGAGCTCCTTGGGTTCGGCACAAGCGGCTTGCCAGGAGATAAAAACGCTGGCGAGCAGTATCGATCGGACGATAGACGTCCGCCAATTCAAACGCGGGCCTTGCCTTGATTGGCGACTGCCGCTCTTGCCGCCTCGATTTCGGCGGCATCGCCAAGGTAATAGTGCGGACGCAAGGGCACAAGCTTTGCATCCAGTTCGTAGACCAATGGACGTGCCGTGGGAATATCCAAATCGATGATTTTTTCCTCGGAAATATTCTCCAAATACTTCACCAGCGCACGAAGCGAATTGCCGTGCGCGACTATCAGCACTCGCTTGCCAGCTAGCACATCGGGAGCGATGACCTGCTCCCAGTGCGGGACTAGGCGAGCCACGGTGTCTTTTAGGCATTCAGTTAGCGGCACCTCGCCTTGTTTCAACATCGCGTAGCGAGGGTCGGACAAGGGGCTGCGCGGATCGTTGGCGGTGAGTTTTTCCGGGGGAATAGCGTAGCTTCGACGCCAGCGCCTTACTTGATCTTCGCCGAACTTTGCCGCAGTTTCGGCTTTATCAAGACCCTGTAGCGCCCCGTAGTGGCGCTCGTTCAAACGCCATGACGGATAAACAGGAATCCACATGCGATCCATGGCATCAAGCGTTATCCACAAAGTGCGAATTGCCCGCTTGAGCACCGAAGTATGGGCGAGATCGAAATCGAATCCGGACGATGCGAGCAGTTGTCCCGCCCGCCGCGCTTCCTCGCGGCCGTGGTCGGTTAGGTCAACATCAGTCCAGCCGGTGAATTGGTTGGATTTGTTCCACGCCGACTCGCCGTGGCGCAGGAGCACAAGCTTATACATGATTACATTCCATTCTTGGACTAGGAAAACACGGGGAAAGCACGCTAGGCGGCCTTGCATGCCCGCCATTTTAGTGGAAATGTAATCGCGCGACTCCACGTGACGGGGATCAATCGGTCTTTCTTTAAGGCACGATTCTGCTATCGCAGCGCCGCCCGCGAGCTAAGCGTCCTCTATAATATCCGATTAGATATTCGCTTCGAGACCAGCTTGAATCAGCTCCACCAGGATATTTTCGAACTAATTGGCCGCAAGGAAGAGATCGAACTCGCGGCGCGCGCGATGAAAGCCATCGCGCATCCGCTGCGTCTGAAGATTCTTTGCGTTCTGGGCGACGACGAGGTCAACGTTCAGGATATCGTGGACGCTGTCGGCACTTCGCAGAGCAACGTTTCGCAGCACTTGGCTATCCTGAGGGAGAAAGGCATATTGCGCACGCGCAAGGATGCCAATCGGGTTTTCTACGCCGTTAGCGACAAACGGACCTTGCAATTGATTTCCATGATGCGCCAAGTCTTTTGCGGAATCGAGGCAGAACAATGAGTGTCGATATCTGGAAATTTGTCCAGGACAACATCTATTTGGTATTGATCGCGATTTTGAGCGGTGGCATGTTGTTGTGGCCGATGTTGCGTCGCGGTGGTTCCGGTCCGTTGGTCAGCACCCTAGAGGCGACGCAGTTGATGAACCAAAAGGACGCGGTTGTGATCGATATTCGCAACGCCGAGGAGTTCGCCAAGGGCCACATTTTGAATGCCCGCAATGTGCCCGAAGCGCAGATAGAGTCGCAAGCCCAGGGGCTCCTCAAGAATAAGCAAAAATCTTTGATTGTCTATTGCGAACAGGGGCGTGATGCCGGCTCGGTGACCAATAAGCTTCGCGGCCTGGGTTACGAAAATGCGGTTAGCTTGAGCGGCGGCCTGGCAGCGTGGCGCCAGGCGGGTTTGCCGGTTGTAAACGATTAAGTTGCAGGTCGCGCTCGAAGATGTACGCGAGTTAGGAAGTCGTTTGGCGAGGGGGCTAGGCCTCCTCGTATCCCCCCAATTCAGAGGGAAACGCTGGTGGGGTGGGGCGCGGGACTCGATCAGCGTTTCCTAGAGGCAAATTTTTGGGTGGCACGGTGCGATGACCATGGCACGAATAAAAATGTACGCGACCGGATGGTGCCCCTATTGCATCCGCGCTGAGCAATTGTTGCGCGCCAAGGGAGTCGCGGAAATCGAAAAGCTTCGAGTAGATCTCGATCCGCCGTTGAAAGACGAAATGATCGCTAAAACTGGGCGTCGCACCGTTCCTCAGATATACATTGGCGATACCCATGTTGGCGGATTCGACGACATGGCCGAACTGGACCGGCGCGGGGAACTCGATTCGTTGCTGGCCTCGGCGTAACTTTCGTCATCGGCTTGGCACCTCAAAGGATTATTCTGGTGTGCCGGTGATCGTGCCGAGTTAGGTATTTGATTTTGACCAAGGTCGGGCGTCTTGACCGCAGATCTACAATAATTTTAATCAGGGAGCAGGTCCGTGAGTGACGAACAGCCGGTATTTAGCATTGAAAAAATATATGTGAAGGATCTCTCGGTCGAAGTGCCCAATGCGCCGCAGGTGTTCATGCAACCTGAACAACCGCAAGTGGAAGTGCAACTGGCTCAGGGCGTAATACAGGTTCAAGAGGGCTTGTACGAAGTCACCGTCACCGTCACGATTACCGCCAAGGTCGGCGAGCGCACCATGTTTCTCGCGGAGGCGGCGCAGGCAGGTATATTTCAAATTCGCAATGTATCGCAGGAGGATCTTGAACCGCTGGTTGCGACGGTGTGCCCGAATGTGTTGTTTCCTTACGTTCGCGAGACCATTTCGGATGTGATCAATCGAGCCGGGTTTCCACCCGTGTTGTTAGCGCCGGTTAATTTCGACGCGATATATCAGCAGCGCTTGGCCGAAGAACAGAAATCGAAAATCGAAATCGCGCATTGAGGGGGCTTTGATGATAACGATCAGCGGTAACGTGGCAGGATTCCAGGGAGCACTTGCCCTGGTGGTATTCGTTGCCGCGACGGCGTGTTCCGCGATTGCCGCTGACTTTAAGTCGGTGGCCGAAAATGGAACGGTGTTGTATGACGCGCCTTCTCCCAAGGCGAAGAAGTTGTTTGTGGTGTCTAAAGATTATCCCGTCGAAGTAATGGTGATTGTCGATAACTGGGCCAAGGTGCGCGATCCCTCGGGCGATTTATCCTGGGTGGAACGAAAGTTATTGTCTGACCGACGCACAGTGGTGGTAAATGTTCCCGTAGTAGAGGTGCGCCAGTCCAACGCGGAGCGATCAACCGCCGTTTTTCGGGCGCAACAAGGCGTTGCCTTGGAACTATCCGAGATCGGCACCGACGGGTGGGCGAAGGTGCGCCACCGCGATGGTCAGAGCGGATATTTGCGGATCAAGGATGTGTGGGGCCTGTAGCCCGCTAAGGCTCTTGCCATGAGGATGGCCATCATTGGCGCGGGCGCCTGGGGAACTGCGCTCGCGGTTGCTCTGTCGAAGCGACACGCTGTGGGACTTTGGACTCGCAGCGCGATACATGCCCAAGACATGCGCAAAGCGCGCTGCAATCAGCGCTACTTGCCCGATAGCGCCTTTCCCGCTGGCATTGAGATCGAGAGCGATTTGGGCCAGGTGGTTTCTGCGGCGCAATTGATTTTGATCGCTACACCAACCTCGGCGCTACGCGAAACCTGCCGAAAGTTGGCTTCTCTTGGCACTGTCGCCCCATTAATCTGGGCCTGCAAAGGTTTCGAAGGCGAGAGCGCATGCCTGCCGCATGAAATCGTTGCAAGCGAACTGCCTGGGCTGCAATGCGCGGTACTGTCTGGACCGAGTTTTGCCCAAGAAGTGGCGCGTGGCCAACCGACGGCGTTGATTCTCGCCTCGCGAGACCTTGAATTCGCGCGAACCACAGCAGCAAATTTGCACCAGAAGACACTGCGTATTTATTACGCCGAGGATGTGATTGGCGTTGAAATTGCCGCCGCAGTGAAGAATGTCATGGCCATCGCGACGGGGATATGCGATGGCATGAAATTGGGGATGAATGCCCGTGCGGCGTTAATCACGCGTGGTTTGGCGGAAATCGCGCGCTTGGGGCGGAGCATGGGCGGACAGGCTGAGACATTCATGGGCCTGGCCGGCGCGGGTGATTTAATTCTGACCTGTACCGGTGATCTATCCCGGAATCGCCGCGTTGGACTTCAATTGGCCGAAGGTACCAGCATCGAAGCGATACTCAAACTATTGGGGCATGTCGCCGAAGGTGTGCATTCGGCGCGCGCGGTACGGCGCATGGCGGTCGAGAAAGGCGTCGACATGCCGATTACCAACGCCGTTTGCGAAATCTTGTTCGAAGGAAAAAGCGCGCAAAGCGTACTGAGCGAGCTACTGGCGCGAGACCCGAAGCTGGAATGCTGAGATTCACCTGCCCATTGCCGAGGACGAGTCTGACTAGAGAGTAGCGTCGGTCCTAAATCCATTTTGGCGCCATGCCTCGTACACACCGATGGCGACGGCATTTGCCAGATTGAGACTTCTGCTACCCGAATGCATGGGTAGGCGCAGGCGCCGCTCTTCCGGAAGGTTTTGCAGAATTTCAATGGGTAATCCGCGCGTTTCCGGGCCGAATAACAGTGCATCCCCTGGCAGAAACTGCGCGCAGGTGTAGGGGAGCGTTGATCGAGTCGAGAAGGCGAACATGCGTATTTCCGACAGTGCTTTGGTGCATTCATCCCAACAGCTGTGTTCCGTAACACTGGCGAGATCGCGGTAATCCATCCCGGCACGCCTGAGTTCTCGGTCGTTTAGCTGGAACCCCATGGGGCGAACCAGGTGCAAATTACAACCTGCATTCGCGGCCAGGCGAATGATGTTCCCGGTGTTGGGCGGAATTTCCGGTTGATATAGGACGATGTTGAACATTGAACGCAATTTCCTCTTGGATATGGATGCACGAACTCGAATAAGGACTCATGAAACCCAATTGCAATTACGCGGCGAGAAACAAGAGCGTCTCAAGTGGCGCACGTAATTGCAAGTCATTGGCACTTACCGCGTTTGCACTTGCCGTCGCGTAGCGCCGACAAGGTAGTCTTCCATGGGCAAAGTTCGAGCGACGACCAGATTGGTGACCTTGCATGCGCCTGCAAGCTTCAATATTCGGGCCAACTCGTTCAAGGTCGCGCCGGTGGTCATTACATCATCAATGACCACGACACTTTGCCCTGACAGAGACCCCAGGCAACGAAATGTATTGCGTACATTTTTGGCACGCTCGCGAAGCCGCATGCCTGCTTGGAGTTGCGCGGCAATAGGCCTATCGACAATGTCGTGCAGCAGGTTCCCGCCAGTGGCTGCGGCGAGGTGCCGAGAAATTTCAAGCGCCTGATTGAACCCTCGCTCGGCAAGTCGCGAGCGATGCAGCGGCATCGCGACAATCAGGGGCCCGCTCAGGCTTAGTTTTTTGGCCAGGGCTGTGGCGAACCAGGGCGCGAGATCGAGGCGGTGCTGAAATTTGAACGCGTGAATCAGTTTATCGATGGGGAAAGCGTAGATCCAAGTAGCCAATGTGGCATCGAAATGTGGCGGACTTCTCAGACAATGACCGCATTTTCGTCCTCCGTGGCTGGGTAGCGCGCAAATGGGGCAGGATTCGCCAAGAGAGGGTAATAACTCAACGCAAGCGGCGCAGACGGGAGCGTCCAATCCTGTGGCGCGACAAAGCATGCAGTCTTGAGTGAAAAGGCTGCGAAGCACCGAGGTAAGAAGATTGTCGATGAAAATTCCCCAGATCCAACCCGTCAGTACTCTTAACGCGCGAGCGGGATTTGCGACGACAACCGGCGAGTCGCCGACCACAACGGGCGTCCGGGAGGCGCACGGGAAGATTGGGCACGAATTGCAATGGTATAAGTGGGATTGAAAATTCGTGAACTAGCCAAGCAAAAAGCGTAGTAATGACCTCGAATAACGATACAGATGCGGAAATTGCCAGGCCAGCCGGGACGAAGCTGGAGATGCGCTCGGCAAGGCGCGCCTTCGATAGGGCTGCGGGGCGTGCAAATTTCCGCTGTGATTTGGCCGACGAAATTGCGTCGAGAATGGCGGAAAGATTGAATTTCCTGCGGATTCAGCCATCGTGGATATTGGATGCGAGTTTGGCTCCGGCGCGCAAGCGACTACTTGCAGGACGTTACCCGTCGGCCAAAACGTTGACCATCGCCATGACGCCGAGGATTGCGAACCTTTCCGCAGTCAATAAAAACCTGTTGTCGCGAATTCGGCGGTCCTTTGGCATGGAATCGGATCCGACAATCTGTGGCGAATTGAGCTCACTACCGTTGATCGATGCAAGCGTTGACATGATTTGGTCGAATCTTTCTTTGGCGTGGGCAACGGACATTGGCGCGGCATTCAGTGAGTGTCATCGCGTACTCGTGGACGGCGGATTATTGATGTTCAGCACCTACGGCCCCGATACGCTTCGCGAACTCAAGGAGGCATTCAATAATTGCGACGAGCGGCCACATGTTCACGAGTTCGCCGACATGCACGATCTGGGCGATCAGTTGGTCGCCCGAGGGTTTGCCGACCCGGTCATGGATATGGACAAGATCGTTTATTCCTATGGCGATGTCGAAACATTGATCGATGATCAAAGGCGTAGCGGACAAATCAATGTGATGGCAAATCGCGCTAGGGGCTTAACCGGTCGCGCAGCATGGAGCAGAATGCTCTCCGCCTACCCGAAGCAGAGCGACTCGGGTCGAATTGAAGCCACCTTCGAAATCGTCTATGGCCATGCCTGGAAAATCGGCACGAAATCGCGTGCGAAAAAATCGCATGGAGCAAACGAACCTATTCAATGGTTACCTACACGGCCGAAGAAAATTTGACTGATTTTGTCGTGCTTTGTCCACGGAAAATCCATCGATTCACCTTGATCGAGTAGGGACAATATGTTAATTTAGCGAGGTTTTTCAGAGGCTCCCCGCAGTTGCAAAATTTACTTCGCGCCAGGGACGCCAAATCGTTTCAACGTGCCTGTGACCTGCGCCAGTGAACCTGCAATTTGCAGCAACCGAACCCGAGCAAAACCTTACCTTCAGGCCATATCGAGAAAATATCGTTGGCAAACGGAAGGTGAATTTTGGAGTCGCGCAGCGTTTTGGGAAGTCGAGTTATCGAATTGCTGTGCCGGCGAGACTGGTTGAGCGGCCGGTCGGCAGCCAATTGTTGATCAAGAAGCTTGGAAAACAGGTAGAGATTGGACGAAAATTTAATACCCAAGGGCGTTGCCGGTTTGTGGACGTTCTGCGGGCAAAGTTGACAGGCAGCGCGTAATAGTGAGGAAACGATGAAGAGCAAATTCGGGCAAAAGCTTGCCGTGGTTGTAGCTGCACTCTATTCGGGCGTGGCGACGGCGGCTTATCAATTGAACTTCACTCGTGGCGCGACGCGTCTTACAGAGGATATCTACGATCTGCACAACCTGATGATGTGGATCATCACGGTAATTTTTTGCGCCGTATTCGCTGTGATGTTTTATTCGGTGTATGCGCATCGTAAATCGGTCGGTCACAAAGCGGCGCAATTTCATGAACACCTAGGTGTTGAATTGGCCTGGACGATCGTGCCGTTTTTTATTCTTATCGCGATGGCGATCCCTGCAACCAAAACTTTGCTTGAAATCCGCGATTCCTCCAACCCAGATCTGACAATCAAGGCTACGGGTTATCAATGGAAATGGGGTTACGACTATTTGAAGGGTGAGGGCGAAGGAGTCGCCTTTCTGGCCAATCTATCCACCCCATACGAACAGATCTACGGCGCCGAAGCCAAAGGCGAGCATTACCTTTTGGAAACGGACCGACACGTGGTTGTACCGGTGGGCAAGAAGGTTCGAATCTTAACCACTGCGGCCGATGTGATTCATGCCTGGTATGTACCCGATCTGGGTGTCAAGCAGGATGCCGTTCCGGGGTTCGTTCGGGATACCTGGTTCCGCGCCGAACGCGAAGGCGTGTTTCGCGGGCAATGCGCCGAGTTGTGCGGCAAGGATCATGGCTTTATGCCGATCGTTGTCGAGGTGGTTTCTGCGGAGAAATACACTGCTTGGGTGGCGGAGACCAAGAAAGCCATGGCTGCGGCAGCCGATGACCCGGATAAGAAATGGGAGTTGGCCGAGTCGAAGAGCCGTGGTGAAAAGGTCTATGCCGCAAATTGTGTCGCTTGTCATATGGCCAATGGGCAAGGACTAAAAGGCACATTCCCGGCGCTTGATGGTTCGAAAATCGTCAAGGGCGCGAAGCGCGCGCAAATTGATCTGGTGCTAAACGGAAAGCCTAATACCTCGATGGCGGCTTTTGGCAAGCAGCTGTCCGATACGGATATCGCTACTGCGATCACCTATACGCGTAACCACTGGGGTAATAGCACTGGAGAAGTGGTGCAGCCCTCGGAAATCAAGGCGGCCCGCAAATAGCGGCGCATTGAATCAGGAAATCAGGAGAAACTAATGAGCGCAGTCATCGACAACCACGGCCACGCAGACGACAAACATGGCAGCGACCACGGTGGCGACCACGGTCATCCCTATGGCTTGATGCGTTGGGTAACCACAACTAACCACAAGGATATTGGCACCTTGTATTTGTGGTTTAGTTTCATCATGTTTTTGACCGGTGGGGCGATGGCGCTGACGATCCGCGCCGAGTTGTGGCAGCCGGGCATTCAAATTGTTCATCCCGAGTTTTTCAATCAGATGACGACCTACCACGGGCTGATCATGGTGTTCGGCGCGATCATGCCGGCATTCGTCGGATTCGCCAATTGGCAAATTCCCATGTTGATCGGCGCGCCCGATATGGCGTTCCCGCGCATGAATAACTGGAGTTTCTGGCTGCTGCCGGTCGCGGCGATTCTGTTGGTGTCATCGCTCGCGGTCGGAGGCGCTGGTGTGGGCTGGACGCTGTATGCGCCCTTGACCACGCAAATGGGTCCGGGCATGGATCTACTTATTTTCGCCGTGCATATTTTAGGCATGAGCTCGATTATGGGCGGCATCAACATCATCACGACGATTCTCAACATGCGCGCGCCCGGCATGACCTTGATGAAAATGCCGATGTTCGTTTGGACTTGGCTGATTACCGCGTACTTGTTGATCGCGGTAATGCCGGTATTCGCTGGCGCTGTCACGATGACACTTACTGATCGTCATTTTGGGACCTCCTTTTTTAACGCGGCGGGTGGTGGCGATCCGGTGTTGTACCAGCACATTTTCTGGTTCTTTGGTCACCCCGAGGTGTACATCATTGCCATACCGGCTTTCGGCGTGGTCTCGCAGGTGATCCCGGCATTTTCGCGCAAGCCCCTATTTGGCTATGCCTCGATGGTTTATGCCACCTCCTCGATCGCGATCTTGTCGTTTATTGTTTGGGCGCATCACATGTACACGGTGGGCATGCCAGTGGCGGGCCAACTGTATTTCATGTACGCGACCATGCTGATCGCGGTGCCCACGGGTGTGAAAGTGTTCAACTGGGTGGCGACTATGTGGCGCGGGTCGCTGAGTTTCGAGACACCAATGTTATTTGCCCTGGGTTTCCTTTTCTTATTTACCTTGGGTGGATTCACTGGCTTGGTCCTATCGCTGACGCCGGTCGATGTGCCCTTGCATGATACTTATTACGTAGTTGCGCATTTCCATTACGTCATGGTCGCGGGCGCCTTGTTCTCGGCGTTCGCGGGAGTCTATTTCTGGCTGCCAAAGTGGACCGGAAACATGTATGACGAAACCCTGGGTAAATGGCATTTTTGGCTATCGTTGATTTTTTTCAACGTCACCTTCTTCGTGCAGCATTTCCTTGGTCTGGCGGGCATGCCACGCCGAATTCCGGATTACAACCCGCAATTTACCGAATTCAATCAGATTTCTTCGATTGGGGCGTTTGGATTCGGCTTGTCACAATTGTTGTTTCTGTACATCGTGTTGAAATGCATACGCTCCGGCGAAAAATCTCCGCAAAAGCCATGGGAAGGCGCCGATACACTTGATTGGACGCATTTGCCGACGCCGGCGCCCTACCATACCTTTGAGAATCCCCCTACCGTTAAGTGAACCATGGCCGGGGTTACGCAAGCGCAGCGCTCAAACAATCTGCGAACCGGACTTACGTTTGGCGCGATTGCACTGACGTTTTTTTTGGCCATAGTAGCGAAGTACTACTGGCTCAATAGTTAAGCCTGAGAAGGGTTATGAACGACGCAGTCCTAGAACAATTAGCCGTCTCGAATCGCCAGATGCTTAAAAAACTGGTGGTGGCGACGCTCATGATGTTCGCTTTTGGATTCGCGTTAGTGCCGATATACGAAAAAATTTGCGAAGTAACGGGTGTACGAAACATCCTTCAGCCAGATGAGTTGTCACCGCAAAATACTCAGGTGGATTTTTCGCGTACCGTGACGATGGAGTTTGACGCGAATGTCCAGCGGTTGGATTGGACATTCAAGCCGGTGGAGGCCTATAGGGGCGTGCATCCAGGCGAAGTGACACAGGTTGTATATGAAATTCGCAATATGCTCGATAGACCAGTCACCGGCCAAGCGGTACCCAGCTACGGACCGAGCGAAGCGGCCAAGTATTTTAAGAAAATTGAATGTTTTTGTTTTCAACAGCAGACATTGGGGCCTGGCGAAGTCAGGCGCATGCCGGTGGTGTTTGTCATTGATCCGGCGTTGCCGAAAATTGTCAACACCATCACGCTGTCGTATACGTTTTTTGAAGTGGCAGGATCGGGAAAGAATCCAGGCTAATGCCCGTAGAGAAGCGAGTAGCCGAGGAAAACTTGAATGCCAAGGTTCCCAAAGCGAGCGTTGGAAATATTGTATGGACGATCTTGTCGGCGTTTTTGGGCATTCGAAAACGCGCCCGGCATGATGAGGAGACGGTTAGCTTATCGCCAGTGCAAATTATTGTCGCTGGATTGATTGGCGCCGCCGTATTTGTAGTTGGCTTGGTGCTGTTGGCGAAATTCATCGTCGGCAGGGCCATGAGTTAACGAAGTTTAGGAAGCAGCAAGAGGAGAATGACCATGAGTCACGCCACGCCAACGCATAATTATTATTTGCCGCAACCGGCCGCTTATCCGGTTGTCGGATCCACAGCCTTGCTTTTCATGACCGTTGGCGCGGCCATGTGGTTCAACGGTGCGGCGTTCGGGCCTTGGTCGGTGCTGGTGGGCGCGATAATTATGGTCTACATGATGGCGATATGGTTTGGCAAGGTTATCGATGAGTCTGAAAGTGGCCTGTATACTGATCGTGTCGACATTTCCTATCGGTGGTCGATGAGTTGGTTTATCTTCTCCGAAGTCATGTTTTTCGCGGGATTTTTCGGTGTATTGTTTTATGCGCGTGTTCTATCGGTACCGGATTTGTCGAGCATCGACAACAAATTGCTATGGCCTGAATTCACCCCGACTTGGCCATCTTCAGGTCCCTATATCACCGATCCCTTCACGCCGATGGGCGCCTGGGGAATTCCCGCTCTGAATACCGCCTTGCTGCTTACATCGGGCGTAACGTTGACTATTGCCCACTGGGCGCTCAAGGAAAACAAGCGTGGCCTGTTGAATTTCTGGATGTTCGCCACCATCTGTTTGGGCGTTGTGTTCCTCGGGTTTCAGGCCTACGAATATAGCCACGCGTACTCCGAACTGAATCTCAAACTCACCACTGGGATTTACGGCACGACGTTCTACATGTTGACGGGCTTCCATGGTTTTCACGTCACCGTGGGAACCATCATGCTGATCTGTATTTGGTTCAGATGCCTCAAGGGGCATTTCAAGCCAGATCACCACTTCGCCTTCGAGGGCGTGGCGTGGTATTGGCACTTTGTCGACGTCGTTTGGTTGCTGCTGTTCGTGCTGGTATATTGGCTATAGCCAATATCGCAGGTAAGCCCTAGACGATGAAGGGCAATCGAATTCGAAAAACGCCGCGTCTACGGCGTTTTTCGTTTCTGCGGTAAGCCATGAAGTTGCGCAGGCCCACAACATCCTCGCAGATCCAAGCCTCTTTGGGTCTACTGAATCCTGCCAGGAATCCATCCAAAATAGAAACCCGCGATGAGCACGAGAAATAGCGTGACCGAAAGTCCCACTCTTAGCGCCAAGGCACGCAACATTCGGTTGCCACCGCTTCGGTCCGTCACCATATAGAACAAGGCCGAACCCATGCTAAGGATGATGGCGACGACAAAAAGAATGATCACAATGCGCATGGTGTCGCGAAATTCTATTTTGGCTGGGCGACTAGAAGTGTATAGCAGTCCTTGATCGTTAAGCGATGACAATCAGATTCGGTGCATGGCATTTCGATCCCACACGGTGGCCGACAATAATCGCAATAATCTTCGTCGCGATTACGTTGGCGCTTGGACAGTGGCAGACGCGGCGCGCCGAGCAAAAACAATCGATTCAAGACAGGGTGGACGCCCTAGCAACGGCGCCGGTCCTGATCCTGCCAGCGAAGCTGGTGGCTGCGGATGAATTCGCGCAACGTATCATCGAGGCGCGGGGCGAGTTTTTAGAGGACAAAACAATTTTCATCGATAACCGCGTCTATAAAAAGCGCGCGGGATATCACGTCATTACACCGCTGCGGCTGGAGGGAGGCAATGTTCTTGTCGCGATCAACAGGGGTTGGACTCCCGCCAACCCGAGGCGAGAAATATTGCCAAGCATAGCTGCGAGTCCTGGCAGGCAGGTCATTAGAGGTATTGCCGGGAAACCGCTGTATGGCGTCTATGAACTCTCCCATGACAATACGCCCGGGCCAGTAAAACAAAACGTATCTTTGGATCGCTTGCGCGCCGAATGGGGAATGCCTTTGCAGCCGATTGTCCTCTTCCAAACCAACGTTAGTGGCGATGGTTTAGTTCGCGATTGGCCTCGTCCCGATGCGGGCGCCGACACGCATCGCGCCTACTCATTGCAGTGGTATGCGATGGCCGTGATGGGCGTATTACTTTGGGTTTCATTGAACCTGAGGAAAACCCATGACGCAAAGTAGCCAAATTCCAAACGCCGGAGAGCGCCAACGAAGCAACTTTATGCTATGGCTGGTGCTGGCAGTTTGTCTGGCGCCGTTCATCGCTGCGACTGTGCTCCATCGCTATTTCCCACCGGATTCCCGCATGAACTTCGGTGAGTTGGTTGAACCGGTGCCCCTGCCGAATAACGATTTGCAATCGCTTGACGGAAAGACGATGCAAATATCGGCCCTGCGAGGCAAATGGATCATGGTTCATGTCGATTCCGGCGTATGCGACGCGGCATGCAACGACAAGTTATGGAAAATTCGTCAGTTGCGTTTGACGCAAGGCAAGAATATGGAGCGCATCGAGCGCTTATGGCTGGTCGCCGATCAGACTCCCATCGATGCGACGTTGCAGAAAGAATATGCGGGCACGCATATTTGGCGGGCAGGCAACGAATTCATTCGCCTTCTCCCTGCAACAAATGGGCCGCATCAGCACATTTGGTTAATAGATCCGTTAGGCAACGTGATGATGCGCTATTCGCGTGATGCCGACCCCAGCCGCATTAAAAACGACTTGATAAGGCTTCTAAAGGTTTCGCAAATAGGTTAATAAGTTAGCACCCGCATGGCACCCGGCAAATTGAGTGTTCCGCGACGTCACAATAGAATCGACAACCAAGGCAGCAATCTCAAGCAGGGGACGGCAATCAGAAGCTCTGAAGCACCGACAGTCAAAACTGCCGCGTGCCCATGTTAAAATTCTCTACGATTAGCCCAAATATTAAGGGTGTCGCGGCGGGTTGATCCCGCCCCCGAAACATCGCGAGAAAATAACCGCGATTTAAACCCGATCCTGGGTACACAGCATGCAGCTAGCCATTTCGCCAAGTATTCACGCTTTCCGCCAATTCTTCGCGCTGACCAAACCGCGAGTGGTGGCGTTGATCGTATTCTGCGCAGTAATCGGCATGCTGCTTGCCACGCCGGAGGTGGCGCCTCTGAGCTTGATATTGTCGGCGACTGCGGGAATTTGGTTGGTCGCAGGCGCCGCTGCGGCTATCAATTGCCTTGTGGAGCAAGGCATCGATCAAAAAATGGCGAGGACACGAAATAGACCCCTGCCCTCTGGAGAGGTGAACTCGTCGCAAACTTTGGTATTCGCAACCGTGATTGGCGGTCTTGGGGTTTGGATTTTGTACAACCTTGTCAATCCGCTCACCATGTGGCTGACCATCGGAACCTTCATCGGGTACGCAATCGTTTATACCTTGGTGTTGAAACCCCTTACGCCGCAGAACATCGTTATTGGCGGGCTATCTGGAGCGATGCCGCCGCTACTCGGCTGGACGGCCGTCACCGGAGAACTAGCGCCGCAACCGCTATTGTTGGTTCTAATAATTTTCGCCTGGACGCCACCACATTTCTGGTCCTTGGCCCTGTATCGCACCGAGGAATACGCCAAAGCCGGTCTGCCAATGTTGCCGGTGACGCATGGCAATGAATTCACGCGATTAAACGTATTGCTCTATACGGTGATTTTGCTTGCCGCGTCCTTGCTCCCCTACATCCATGGCATGAGCGGCGTAATTTATTTGTCAGGCGCCGTGATTTTGGGCGCCCCATTTCTGTACTACGCAATCCGGCTGTACCAAAGCTACAGCGACCAATTGGCGCGACAAACCTTTCGCTATTCAATTACCTATTTGTCGCTATTGTTCGCAGTGCTATTGCTTGACCATTATTTGTAGGCCGACAAACGACATTAAATCGCGTGGTGAGTCGGCGCGAGAAGAAGTTTCATTTTCGCCATCGCTTTGGTCTCGATTTGGCGAATCCGCTCCGCCGAGACCTTAAATTCGGCCGCAAGCTGGTGCAATGTTGACGGGTCTTTTTCCTTTAACCATCGTGCCTCGATGATCCTTCGGCTGCGATCATCCAAAGCGGATAAAGCGGTGTGCAGGTGGGCTGCTTGCCCGCGTTCGTCCTGGCCAAATTCCACCGCATTGGAGGGCTCAAGCGCGCCATCGACAAGATAAGCAATCGGCGCGTAGCGGTCTTCATCCTGATCCGATTCAAGCGCCAGATCCTGTCCCGAGAGTCGCATTTCCATTTCCGACACCTCACTGGGTTTGACCTTTAGTGTCTCGGCAATCCGCTTAATTTCACCCTGGCTTAACGAATCCCAGCCGGTTTTCATGCTGCGCAGGTTGAAAAACAATTTTCGCTGTGCCTTGGTGGTGGCAATTCTCACCAGCCGCCAATTGCGTAGCACGAATTCGTGAATTTCGGCCTTAATCCAGTGAATCGCGAACGAAACCAGGCGCACCCCTCGCTCGGGATCGAAGCGTTTTACCGCCTTCATCAGACCGATATTGCCTTCTTGAATGAGGTCATTATGTGGTAGTCCATAGCCGAGATATCCACGGGCGATGGCGACTACTAGACGTAGATGAGAAACAACCAATTGGCGTGCCGCTTCGACGTCGCCTTCATCATGCAGCTTTTTCGCCAGACGTAGTTCTTCCTCAGCGCTCAGCATGGGAAACCGATTGACAGACTGGATATAACTCTCAAGGCTGCCTACAGCAGTAGGTAGAGGCAGTACCAAAGCGTTACTCATCATTTCCTCCGTATGAATCCAAGGGCACCTTCATTTCGCGCCAGCCCCGGTAGCTCAGCTTGGAACCGGCGCAAAAAGCAGGTCTCACCCTTTGTCGCGATGATCAATTCGCAGTATTAGGGCACCCCACAAATATTAGCACTCATGACGTTAGAGTGCTAACAAGGCAAATAGTTCCCAACCAAACATGCCACTCTTGGTTGATAAAAAACTAGCAAAAACCATTATAAATCAATCAATATTACGTAAGTGAACACTTACAGATAGATATGCGCCCAACCAACCGAGAAACGCAGAAAAGAAAAGAAAAGAGAGCGCATCAACTGCTTCAGGCGTGGACAAGGCAAACGAACTTCCGTAAAGCGCTGCAAGTCGAGCAACGTCTTGGTTGAAGTACCAAAACTCGCAAAAAACCAACGCGAGAGCCATAAGTCCGCCAAACAACCCCATCAAAGTGCCCAAATAAAAAAATGGCCTTTGAATATAGGAATCGGTCGCCCCAACTACCCGCGATACGACGATTTCGTCATTTTGGGTCAATATTTGTAGGCGAATCGTATTAAACGTCACGGCGATCAACGCCAAGGACAGAATAGAACTCAACACGCCAAGCGCCGAACGCCCGAAATCAATTAAGGCGTCGAGTCGTTTTGACCAATCAGCGTCTGATAACACGTAGCCGACTTTAGGCAGTGCGCGCAATTTTGTCACCAAGGACTCCATTTGCAACTCATTGCCGCCCTCAAGACTCAAGACAAACGCGTCAGGTAGTGGATTTTCGCGTAGCGCTGCAACAACATCCGAGAGATTCGCGGTCCGCGCGAGTTCGGACAACGCAACTGCTTTGGATACGAACTGAAGCCCCTTTACGCCCTTGATGCCGCGAAGTTGCGCCTCAATCGAGCGTTTTTCCTGCTCACTTGTGTCTCCATCCAAAAATACGTTTATTTGCGGGTCGCGGCCAATACCTTGGGTCAATTTTTGAAAATTTTGCAAAAATACGTAAGCCGTCAAGGGGAGAGCGAGGGCGATGCCAATGACTATTACGTTGAAGGAGCTTGTAATGGGGGTTGATCCAAGCTTTACCAAGGTACCAACCAGGCAATTAACATGGTGACGCAACCACGCTTTCACGCGACTTGCCCTTTGTTAAGTGCGATTACCCGTGGCCGTAAATGCTCGATCGCCATTTGATCGTGTGTGGCGACGAGAATGGTTACGCCAACTTGATGGAAGGAGCGAAAAATCTCCATGACCGCCTGTGCATTATCTGGATCCAGACTTGCGGTAGGTTCGTCAGCGAGGATGATGTTGGGACGATTGACAACCGCGCGGGCAATGCAAAGTCGTTGCTGTTCGCCGCCAGAAAGGCTAATTGGATTGGCCTTGTCACGCTCTAGTAATCCTACCTTATCCAGAGCAGCGCGCGCGCGCCGCGCCGCTTCATTGTGCGGTAGGCCAGTTACAAGCAGCGGCAACATGACGTTATCAAAAGCACTTCGATCATACAAAAGTTTGTGGTCCTGAAATACAAGGCCAAGGTTTTGCCGCAAGAATGGCTTGGCGGCACGCCGCATGGTGGAAACATTTTGCCCACCGACCATTACGATGCCGGCGCTGGCGCGCTCCATGCCCGCAAGGAGCTTAAGCAATGTGGATTTGCCCGCCCCGGAATGGCCAGTGAGAAACACCAATTCCCCAGCGCGTATTTCCAGATTGATGTCGCGAAGCGCTTCGTATCCCCCAGGATAGCGTTTGGTAACTTGCAAAAAACTGACGATTGGCGCGGCTTCCAGCATAGCCATTAGCTACGGTCGAGCAATGCGGACACAAATTCACTGGCATCGAAAGGTTGCAAATCGTCGATGCCCTCACCGACACCGATAAATACCACGGGAATCACGTCCGGACGGGTGTGGTGCGTTGCGACTCCAGCGCGCCTGCTCGCCATGCCCACCTGCGATTGAGCGATAGCCGCGATTACTCCGCCCTTCGCGGTGCCATCCAGTTTGGTGAGAATAAGACCAGTGAGCCCAAGCGCTTCGTCAAAAGCCTTGAATTGAGCCAAGGCGTTTTGTCCAGTGTTCGAATCCAATACGAGCCATATCGCGTGCGGCGCAGTCGAGTCTGCCTTGCCGATCACGCGTTTAATCTTTTTTAGCTCCTCCATCAGATGTATTTGGGTGTGTAGACGACCGGCGGTATCCGCGATCACGACATCGATTCCGCGCGCCTTGGCCGACTGTACTGCGTCGAATATCACCGATGCAGCGTCAGCGCCTTGCTGCGACACGACGGCGATGTTGTTGCGCTCTCCCCAAACAACAAGCTGTTCACGAGCGGCGGCGCGAAACGTGTCTCCAGCGGCAAGCAGTACCGAAAGACCTTTGGAGCTCGCCATTTTGGCGATTTTTCCGATTGACGTTGTTTTCCCCGCGCCGTTTACGCCAGCCAACATAATTACGAAGGGCCGCGCGGGACCAAATTCGACGGAACACTGCAACGGTTTCAAGGATTCGACCAGAATCTGATGCAGTTCCTCCTTCAGTTGCTCGGCTGTTTCCAGGTGTTTCGATAACACCCGTTGGCGAAGCTTTTTTAAAAGATCCTCGCTTGCCGCGACACCCGTATCCCCAGCGAGCAGGGCGGATTCCAACTCATCGAAAAGCGTTTCATCGATTTTCCTGCCGACAAGCAGATTGCCCAGTCTAGAGCCGGTATTCTTTAACCCTGTCTTGAGACGGTCAAACCAACTTGTGGATGAAACGTCGGTGGATTTTTTAAAAATGCCTAGCATGATGGGCGCATCGAGACGCGAAGGCCGCGTGAAAACCGTGAACGTACGGTTAAGATGCGCCAATTCTATCAGCATGCCGATGGCGCTTTGCGTTGGGTGGTGCCGAGGACAGTTTTATGGCAAAGGGAAAATTGAGAAAGGGTAAGCAAGGCGGATCTCTCGGGCACGACACAGGCGTGGTACGCGTGATTGGAGGCGCGTGGCGCAGCCGACGCATATCTTTCCCCGCGAACCAGCAAATACGCCCAACACCTGATCGCGTCAGGGAAACGCTATTCAATTGGCTGGGGCAAAACCTGGATGGATGGTGTTGCCTTGATCTATTCGCCGGCGCTGGCGCGCTTGGCTTTGAGGCGGCTTCCCGAGGTGCTTCACGCGTTACTCTGGTGGACAACAATGCTCGCGTTGTGGACGCCTTGGCAAATTCGAAGCGCTTACTGGGCGCCGATCAAGTCAATGTGGTCAAAGCCGATGCGCTAGAATTCCTATCTCGAGACGGAAATACTTACGACTTGGTGTTTCTCGATCCGCCTTTCTCGAATGGGCCGCCGGTAAAAATCATGAGCATTTTGGCCAAAAAAGCGAAGGCAGGGGCCATGGTCTATTTCGAATCTGCTGAGATCTTCCTTCCAGTAACCGATTGGCGAATAGTGAAACAGGGGCGCGCTGGAATGGTTCACTTTCAGTTATTGCAATTGGTGGAATCGCCGATCCCAATGGATTCCAAATGATCAAAGCCGTCTATCCCGGTACCTTCGATCCCATCACGCGCGGCCACGAAGATTTGGTGCGCCGCGCAGCCGCGCTTTTCGATCAGGTCACCGTTGGCGTCGCGGATAGCCGTGGCAAGCGGCCTTTTTTCAGCTTGTCGGAGCGAGTCGAACTTGCCGCCGAAGTGTTGAAGGATTGCGCCAACGTGCAGGTACAAGGCTTCTCGGGATTGTTGCGCGATTTTGTTCGCGAACAAAAAGCGCGCGTGATCCTCAGAGGACTTCGCGCAGTTTCCGATTTTGAATACGAATTTCAAATGGCTGGTATGAATCGCCATTTGATAACCGATGTGGAAACCGTGTTCATGACTCCCTCGGAGCAGTACATGTTCGTTTCCGCGACCATCGTTCGAGAAATTGCCACTTTGAATGGTGATGTCTCCCAATTCGTGCATCCGACCGTGTTGAAAAGGCTTGCCGATAAGGTGGGTAAGATCGGGCAATAGCCGCGATTGCAAGGGAAATTTGTGGTGTTGGCCTCCGGCGACTGCCGAACATCGAGCGCCAATCGGCGAGAAGGTTTTTCTCTAGCTCTGGCACTTTGGGCAATAAAATGTCGAGCGCTGACCTTGCCTTAATTCCTTGATTGGCGAATAACACTTCCTGCACGGCTCGCCTTGGCGATCGTACACGTAGGTCTGTAGTTGAAAATAGCCGGGTTCGCCATTGCTTTGTACGTAATCCCGCAAACTACTGCCGCCTGAGCGTAACGAATCTTCAAGTGTAGATACCACCGCTTCAGTCAGCGCCTTGCAACGTGCGAGGCTCAAGCGACCCGCAGGTGTGGTCGGCCTTATTTTCGCGCGGAACAGACTCTCGCTCGCGTAGATATTGCCTACCCCGACAACGATTCGCTGGTTCATCAAAAATTGTTTTATCGCCAGCTTGCGTCCTCGCGAGGCGCGGAAAAGAAACTCCGCGGAGAAATCCGAACTCAGTGGCTCGACACCCAAGTCCTTGAGCAATCGGTGTTGCTCGGCAACTCCATCTTGCCAGAGTACGCAACCAAACCGACGTGGATCGCGGAGTCTGAGCAAACTCCCTCCAAACACGATATCCACGTGATCATGCCCCCCTGGGGGCTCACTTGCGTCGAGAACACGAAGGCTCCCCGACATGCCCAGATGAACAATCAGGCAACCCTCGCCAAGCTCCAATATTAAATATTTCGCCCGGCGCCGCACTTTTTCCACAGTCAAAGCGGGCAGCTTTTTTTTCAATGAAGCAGGAACTGGCCAGCGCATGCGCGATTCGCGAATCACCATGGCGGTAATTTGTTTTCCCAAGATATGGGGTTCGATTCCGCGCCGCGTAATTTCGACTTCCGGAAGCTCCGGCATGTTTACCTTTCGTTTGGACGGTCAGTAATTTGGCCGGTAAGCAATAAAATTTCGATTCAATCGAATTGGGCTCGAAGCATGATCTCAATCAACGCAATGCTCGATCCATGTCGGGTCAGTGGCCTGATAAACTCTACGTCATTATCCGGGCCGGGGTAGGCATGCGCGTGATTCAAGTTATGCGAAATTTAAGCGGACTCCTTTTGTACTCGGGGATTTTGCTCCTTGCGCTGTCGGGTTGCGCGCAATTGCCCAATCAGGGTAACGCCTCTGGCTCCGATTTGGTCGATGTCGAAATCGAGGGCGAACTTGGCTCCGACGCCGTGGGTGGGCAAAGGCGTGGAGACGATTCAAAGCCAGTTTTGCCCGCTCAAGAATTGACTGAGACGATTCTCTACGAATTTCTTCTCGCGGAAATAGCCGGTCAACGTGGCAATATTGGTCTGTCCGCGCAGGCTTATTTCGATCTGGCCAAACGCACCCGTGATCCGCGTATCGCCCGCCGGGCGACGGAAGTCTCGATATTCGCGCGCATGAACAATATCGCATTGGACGCGGCACGTATCTGGTATGAGACCGATCCGCGCTCGGCCAACGCCGCTCAGGCATTGGCGGGTTTGCTTTTGGGGGCGGGCCAGTTCGAGGAAGCTTATCCGCATATTCGTAAGATGCTTGCTGTGCCTGGCGGCAATGCCGCCGACGCTTTTTTTCAAATCAATAGATCGCTGCAAAACGTCCAGGACAAAGCGGCAGCCTTGCAATTCATGCAGCGCCTTGCCGGCGATTTTGCCTCGCTGCCTCAGGCGCATATCGCGGTTGCCCAGGCCGCGCTTGGCGCGGCACGCGAAGATCTCGCCTTGGAAGCGGTGCGTAAAGCGCAAAATCTACGGCCAGACTGGGAGCCCGGGGTTCTTTTCGAAGCGCAGATTTTGCAGCGTAAATCGAATCCCGAGGCCATCAAGCGATTGGCGCAACACCTTGAGCGATACCCCAATGCGCGGGACATCCGCATGAATTACGCGCGCGCCCTGGCGACGGAAAAGCGCGTCGCCGAAGCACGTGCCGAATTCCAAAAATTGTTGTCCGATTTTCCAACCAATACCGATGTCATCTATTCGGTGGCGATCCTCGCCTTGCAATCGAACGACTTGCCAGTCGCCGAGGCGAATTTTCGCCGCTTGTTGGAACTGGACTATCGGGATAAGGACGGTGTGCGCTTGACTTTGGGCCAGATCGCCGAGGAACAAAATCAATTGCCCGACGCGCTGCGCTGGTATGCCGAGATCGATTCGGGCAACCAGTACCTGCAGGCGCAAATACGCTATGCGCAAGTGTTGGCGAAACAAGGCGATTTGAGTAAGGCGCGTGGCCATTTGCAAAAAATCGCCGAGGAAAGCAAGGAACAACAAGTGCCTCTGCTGCTGGCCGAGGCACAGATTCTGCGACAGGCGAATCAGATCAAGGAAGCTTTTCAATTTCTCGGCAAAGCGCTTGAAGGTCAGCCCGATAACCCTGACTTGCTCTACGACTATGGCATGCTCGCCGAACGTGTTGATCGGATCGATCTGCTTGAATCGAGTATGCGCAAGGTCATCGCCGCGCGTCCTGACTATGCGCATGCCTATAACGCCTTAGGATATTCGTTCGCCGATCGAAATATTCGGCTGGCCGAGGCGCGAGAGTTAATTGAGCGGGCACTCAAGCTCGCGCCGCGCGATTTCGCCATCATCGATAGCATGGGTTGGGTTCTGTATCGCATGGGTGAGCACGCCGCGGCTATCAAATATCTTCGCGAGGCGTTCTCCGGTCAACCGGACGCCGAGGTATCCGCGCATCTGGGCGAGGTTTTGTGGGTTAGTGGCGAGCGAGCCGAAGCGGAAAAAATCTGGCGCGAAGCGAGTCAGAAGTATCCTAAAGACGAGATACTGAGCAACACACTGAAGCGTTTTTTGCCGCGATAATTTCATGTGCAATGGCGATAACTGCCACGCATGCCTTGGCGCCGGGTTCGCCTGATGACTCGAAGTTCGATTGCTACTTTGGCAAGTTTCCCCGCCCAATTGCGAACAGCGTGTCGCAAAATTCACGGTGCGAACCAAACGGTTTTAGCTGTCCTGTTTCTTCTCGCCGCTTGCAGCAGCTTGCCCGAATCATTGCCCCCAGATTCGCGGCTGTCGGGCGCGGTGCATTCCGGATTCGAATTAAAAGGTCGCGTGGCGATCCGATATGGCGATGAGGCAGCGACGGTGAGGGTGCAATGGCGCCATGGTGTCGATGACGACGAACTATTGGTCACGAATGCACTTGGCCAGGGTGTCGCGCGCATAACCCGCGTCGCTGGCGAGACGCTATTGGAAACAGCCGATTCGCGACGGTTCCGTGCCGCCGACGTGGAGTCCTTGACCGAACAGGTTCTGGGCTGGCGATTGCCCCTAGCTGGTCTTGCCGATTGGCTTCGCGCGAGAGCGACGCCTGATTCCCAAGCGACGATCAAATTGGATGACATCGGTCGTTTCCTGCAATTAGAACAAGATGCATGGAATATCGAGTACCAGGAGTACTCGGGAACGCGGCCGGTACGCATGCGCCTCACCCGCCCCAATCTTGAATTTCGCCTAATCGTAGACGAATGGCATGAGCTCGGCCCATGAGCCATACCGCGACGGAGTGGGACCGCGAATGGCTGGCGCCTGCCAAGTTGAATCTTTTCCTGCATATTGTTGGCCGGCGCGAGGATGGTTATCACCTTTTGCAAACCGTATTTCGCCTCATTGATTATAGTGATCGACTGCGATTTTCTCCACGCAACGATGGTGTGATACGTCTTGCACGCCCGTTAGCCGGTGTGCCCGAAGAACAGGAATTGTCGGTACGCGCTGCCCGCCTGCTGCAAAGCGAAACTGGGACCTCACAGGGGGTGGAAATCGGCTTGTTCAAGGAAATCCCCATTGGCGGTGGTTTGGGAGGCGGCAGTTCCGATGCGGCAACCACGCTTGTGGCGCTAAACCGATTGTGGCGACTAGGGCTGGATAGAACGCAACTATCTCGCCTTGCCTTGCGGCTGGGGGCAGATGTGCCATTTTTTGTCTTCGGCACCAATGCGTTTGCCGAAGGAATAGGTGACCGCTTGCAAAAAATTGCTCTTGGCGCGGCCTGGTATGCGGTATTAATCCCGCCCGTTTTAGTGCCAACAGTGTCGATTTTCGCCGACTCTGAATTGACAAGGAACACAAAAAGCGTCACAATTTCAAGCTTTTCCGACGGGTTTGGGCGTAATGATTTGGAGCCGGTGGTTTGCCGCCGCTACCCCATTGTTGCAGCGCACCTAGCTTGGCTAAAAGAATTTGGAGATGCCCGATTGAGTGGGTCGGGAGCTTGTGTTTTTGCCGAATTTTCCAACGAGTCGCAAGCGCGCTCGGTATTGGCCGGCATGCCACAGGGAATGCGGGGTTTCGTTGCCTGCGGGCTGGCCTCGCATCCTTTGGCAGAGATTTAGTAGAGGTTTGAGCGCTTGGGGAGTCGCCAAGCTGGTTAAGGCACCGGATTTTGATTCCGGCATGCGAAGGTTCGAATCCTTCCTCCCCAGCCAGGTACTCGTGTTGGTAGCGCGGTTATTAACAGCAGTTCGAATAGCAGTTCGGGGCGCGAACCATGGCCTATGAAAGCCTGATGGTATTTACCGGGAACGCGAACCCGCTGCTTGCGCACGCGGTTGTCCGCCGCCTCAACATCCCGTTGGGCCACGCCAAAGTCGGACGTTTTTCCGATGGCGAAACCAGCGCCGAAATACTCGAGAATGTGCGCGGCAAGGATTGTTTTGTTTTGCAATCCACTTGCGCGCCGTGCAACGACAATTTGATGGAAGTCTTGCTGATGATCGATGCTCTAAAGCGCGCATCGGCGGGAAGGGTCACTGCGGCGATTCCGTATTTTGGCTACGCACGACAGGATCGCCGGCCACGATCAGCGCGTGTCGCCATCAGCGCCAAGGTGGCGGCCAATATGTTGCAGGCAGTGGGCGTAGATAGAGTACTGACGATGGATCTTCACGCCGATCAGATACAGGGCTTTTTCGACGTCCCGGTGGACAATATTTACTCGACACCGGTGCTGCTGGGCGATGTTTGGAAACACGATTACGAGAATTTACTAGTGGTATCGCCAGATGTTGGCGGTGTGGTGCGCGCCAGGGCAATCGCCAAGCAACTGGATGCCGACTTGGCGATTATCGACAAGCGTCGGCCACAGGCCAATGTGGCCGAGGTGATGAATATCATTGGCGACGATATAGAAGGCCGCAGTTGCGTGATCATGGACGATATTGTCGATACAGCGGGTACGCTTGCCAAGGCGGCACAGGCGCTTAAAGACGAGGGCGCGAAAAGTGTCGCGGCGTATTGCACGCACGCGGTTTTATCTGGCAACGCCGTGCAAAGAATCGATGATTCGGCTTTGGATCAGGTGGTGGTCACTGACACGATCCCTCTGCGCAAAGAAGGGCAGGCGAGCCGCAAAATCAGGGTTTTGTCGGTGGCGGGTTTGCTTGCCGAAACGGTTTTGCGCATTAGCAATGAGGATTCGGTAAGTTCATTGTTCGTCGAATAATTTTCACGTGCTCCTGGTCGCGGGAGCATTTTCTGGGATGGGAGGGTGACTTCTCGTTCTTCTTCGGGTCGCAAGGCACGAAGCTTAAATGGAGGCCAATATGGCAATCGAAGTGGTCGCGCAAACGCGCAAATTGCAGGGCACGGGTGCGAGCCGCCGCCTGCGCAACGCCGGGCGCGTTCCCGGCATTCTGTATGGCGGTAACAAAGAAGCGCAAACCATCGAAATGGAGCACAACGCTTTATTTCATCAGTTGCGTAACGAAAAATTTCACGCGTCGATCCTGACCTTGAAAATGGACGGCACCGAGGAACCGGTGTTATTACGCGCGGTCAACATGCATCCTTTCAAGTTGCAGGTGCAGCATGTCGATTTTCAGCGTGTCTCGGCGGATCAGAAGATCCATATGAAAGTACCTTTGCACTTCACCAATGCGGAACTTTCCCCTGCGGTCAAGGAACAAGGCGCGATGATCAGCCACGTGTTTAACGAACTGGATATTCGTTGCCTTCCCGCCGATTTGCCGGAATTCATCGAAGTCGATCTCGGGCAGGTTGTCGTCGGGCACTCCATTCACGTGCGCGACCTGAAACTGCCCAAGGGCGTCGAAGTGGTGATACGTGGTGGCGAAAATCCTGCGGTGATCACCGCGCAAATTCCGCGCGCTGCCATCGCCGAGGAAGAAGCGAACGCAGCGGCAACCGCCGAAGCTGCCACGACCGCGGCATCCGCCGTGCCTGCGGCCAAGCAGAAAGCCGAAAGTGCGGATGCGGCCGGCGCCAAGGATGACAAAGGCGGCAAGAAGTAACTTCGTTCGACACGAGTCGAAAATCCAAGTCGCAACGGTTCCACGAGTAAGCTTGCCATGTCTCGGTAAAAACCGCGACATGGTGGGGTTGCTCGGGTAATCATGGGCATAAGATTAATTGTCGGACTGGGAAACCCAGGCCGGGAACATGAACGCACCCGGCACAATGCGGGATTCTGGTTGGTTACAAAACTTGCCGGCATACAGCGTGTCGCGCTACGGCATGAAGCGAAATACCACGGATTGGTTGCCAAGTTTTCGCAGTCCGACGTGGAGTATTGGTTGGTCTTGCCCCAGACCTATATGAATCTTTCCGGGCAGGCGGTGGGGTCCCTCGCCAGGTTCTACAAGATTTCCCCCGAGGAAATCTTGGTTGTACATGATGATCTTGATCTACAACCGGGCGTTGCCAAGTTGAAATTTGGTGGCGGCGTCGGCGGCCATAACGGCTTGAAGGACATTTCCGCCGCGTTGGGTGGTCCGGGTTTTTGGCGGTTGAGATTGGGTATTGGCCATCCGGGGCAACGCGACTTGGTATTGGGATATGTGTTGTCACGGCCTTCGGTGAGCGACCAAGTAGCGATAGATGAAGCGATTGATCGCAGCCTTCTTGTGTTTCCCAGCATTACCGCAGGCCAAATGGAGGCCGCGATGCATAAACTTCATACCAAAGTCACCTGACCCGTGAAGTACCCGAATTGATAAACCGAAAGTACAATTAAATGTCACTCAAATGCGGCATCGTCGGCTTGCCCAATGTGGGCAAGTCCACCTTATTTAATGCCCTTACCAAGGCAGGCATTGCCGCGGAAAATTACCCTTTCTGCACCATTGAACCCAATGTTGGCATCGTCGAAGTGCCCGATCCCCGGTTGGCGGCGCTGGCGAAAATCGCCAAACCGCAAAAGGTGATTCCCGCCGCAGTGGAGTTCGTCGATATCGCGGGTTTGGTGGCTGGCGCATCCAAAGGCGAGGGCCTTGGCAATCAATTTTTGGCCAATATTCGCGAAACTGATGCGATAGCCCACGTGGTGCGTTGCTTCGAGGACCC
>JBJXEY010000162.1:0-12400 GCA_046153355.1 Burkholderiales bacterium | reverse complement strand
GCGGTTTATTCGTTGCCGGCAGCGCATCCACCGGCATGCATGGCGCCGACGCATTACCGGGATTAAATACCTCTTATAACTTTTGCTCGGGCGAAGAGGCGGGTATTCGTGCCGCCAAGCAGTCGCTAAAAGGCAACGCGGTGCCCGAGCAGTCACAGATCGAAGCAGAATCGACGCGTCTGGTGACTCGAGTGAGCGCGGGAGCCAGCGCCAAAGAGGCTGGCGAGCTGGAAGCGCGCATCCGCGACGCCATGTGGCGCGGTGCCGGTCCGGTACGCGATGCCAAGGGCTTGCAGGGTGTGCTTCTAGAACTTGAAAAAATCGCCGCCGAACTCGCATCGTTGCGAGCGGGTAGTCTCGCGGAACTTCGAGGCGTGCTCGAGGCCGAAAATCTGGCGCGAGTTGGGGCCATGGTTTGCAATGCGGCGCTGGATCGCAAGCAAAGTTGTGGTCAACACCAACGAACCGATTTCTAAAGGGGGATCAAGATGAAAATCAATCTGTCCGGGTTAATAACGGCGATTGCCATCGGTGTTTTCGCGGCGCTCGAGGCCAGCGCGCAAATCGCGCCCAACGCGCCATGGGCGCAACTGCTCACCGCGGCGAAAAAAGAAGGCGCGCTGACACTGGCCGGGCCGCCGGCGCGCACCTTGCGCACCGCGCTGACCGATGAATTTAGCAAGGCGTTTCCGGAAATCAAGATCGATTACATCGGCGGTTTTCCCAATGAGCTCGAGCCGCGCATCTTGGCCGAGCGTGGCGCCGGCCGATATCTATTTGATATTTATGTCAACGGCGCGCCCTCGGCCATCTTTACATTAAAAAGCGCGGGGGCGCTCGAACCCATCCTGCCCAATCTGGTGTTGCCCGAAGTGAGGGACGAAAAGAGATGGATTGGCGGTTTCAAGCCAGGTGTGGGATTCGCCGACAAGAGCGCGCCGCTCACCTTTTTTCTCTTCGACGGCACCGCCTCGGCGATTGTTCATGTCAACAGCAAAATGATCGGCAAGGGTGAGTTGAAGAGCTTCAAAGACCTGCTCGATCCCAAATGGAAGGGCAAGATCGTGATGGATGATCCGCGCCGCGAAGGCCCGGGCATCAATGCGCTGGCAATACTGGCGTTGGGTCAGGGCACCGATTACGTGCGAGCCTTACTTGGCCAACAAATTACCTTTACGCGTCAGCCGCGCCAGATCGCCGAATGGGTGGCGCGCGGGCAGTATCCGATCGGCGTCGGCGTGGGCACCGGGCCACTCACGGATCTGCGTAAGGAAGGCGTTGGCAAGGAGGTCGAACTTTTCTCGGGAGAACATGCCAACAATGCCTTCTCGATGACCCCTGGCTGGGGCGGCATCGCCCTCATCAATCGCGCGCCGCACCCCGCTGCGGCCAAGTTGTACCTTAATTGGCTGCTCTCCAAAGAAGGGCAACAGGCCTATGTGAATCCACTTGAGACACGCAACAGCCGCCGCGTCGATGTCGCCCCCATGGACAAGGAACTAGCACTGCGGGCCGGCACTCAATACGTGGTGTCGCAGACCGAGGAGGGCATGCCCTTGCGGCTCGCGCTCAAGGCCATCGCGGAAAGGATGTATCCATGAAACAAAGCGAGGTTTCTTTGCGCGGCAATGTGGCCATCGTCACCGGTGGCGGGCGTGGTGTCGGCCGCACCATGGCATTGGGCTTCGCCCGGCACGGCGCGGATGTGGTGGTGGTGGCGCGCAAGAACCGCGATCAGATTGAAGGCGTGGCGGCCGAAGCGCGCGCGGCAGGCGTGCGCGCTCTGGCGGTAACCTGCGATGTCACCAACGAAGAGCAGATCGACCACATGGTGGGCGAAGTCGATAGAGAATTCGGCCGTGCGGATATTCTTTTCAACAATGTCGGCGGCGGCTTATTTCTGCTGGCGGAATACGACCCGGCGATTCGCGCTCTTGCCGGCGATTCCACCGGCCCGGCGTTTTGGGACATGAAACCTGATCTGTGGGAATCGGTCGTCAAGATCGATCTCACCAGCGTGTTCATGGTGAGCCGGGCGGTGACCCGGCACTTTTTCCTCAAACAGAAAAGCGGCACCATCATCAATAACTCCGCGCGCCATGCGGTAGAACCGCTTCCGGTGATCGGATTTTCGGCGTACAGCGCTTGCAAGGCGGCGGTGAATCATCTGACACGGGTCATGGCGGTGGAATTGAAAACAGCGGGGGTTACCTCGAATGCCCTGTCGTATCCACTGTTAAAAACCGCGGAAACCGAAGGCACCATATTCGAAAAACTCAAAGATAAGCGCGGTGGCTGGTTCCGTCCGGAAATAGGATTGCCGGCCGCCTTGTATCTGGCAGGCCCTGAAGGCGCGAAGCACAGCGGCGAAATTCTGGCTTGTCTGGAATGGAACGAGCAAAATGGTTTCGGTAGCCCACAGGAATGGTTGGCGACATGATTCAACAAGGAGGAAATATGATCAAAAATATGGGAAAAATAGCTGCGGCACTCACGGCGGCGGCGATGGTTTTTTCAGGCGCGGTTTCGGCCAACGAAGCGCAATGGAGGGAGCTGCTCGCCAAGGGCAAACAAGAAGGCAAGGTGGTGCTTGCCGGCCCGCCCTTCCGCGAATTGCGCGAGGCGCTCACTGAAGGATTTCAAAAGGCGCATGGCATTACCCTCGAATATCTGGCAATCAGCCCCGGCGAGCTGGTGCCGCGCGTACAGCGTGAGCAGGCCTCCGGGCGCCCGGGGATGGACGTGGTGGTGGGCGGCGCGCGCAGTGCCTACATCCTCTACGAACAAGGTGTACGCGAGCCGCTCGGCCCAAAACTGGTCATGCCCGAGGTTGAAGATAAAACCAAGTGGCGATCAGGGAAATTATTGTGGCTGGATAAGGAAGAGCAATACATGCTGCGCACCGCCAACTGGTTGTTTGGCGGGATACTGATTAACACCGACCTAGTGAAGCCGGGCAGCATTGGCACCTGGCAGGATCTGCTCAAACCTGAGTTCAAGGGAAAGATCGCATCCTTTGATCCGCGTCCGCCGGGTCCCGGACAGGCTACCGCGCAGTTTGTCTGGTTTCGTTTCGGCGACAAATACATAGCCGACCTGTTCAAAGGGCAGGGCGTCACCATCGTGCGCGATCCGCGCCAGTTGGTGGAACAAGTCGCGCGCGGCACGCAGCCGATCGCGCTGGGGGCGGTGCAGATCAGCATCGAGCAGTTCCGGCGCGAAAAGTTTCCGCTGCAGGTGATCTACCCCAAGGATCATCCGGGCTTTGTCACTGGCGGCTGGAGCGTCTCGCAACTATTGCGCAACTCGCCAAACCCCAATGCGGCCGCGGTGTTCGTCAATTGGCTCGCCTCCAAGCAGGGTCAGGAGATTTATTCGCGAGTGATGATGGAAAGGACTCTGCGCAACGACGTCTCCGATCAGGGCATTCCGGAATACACGTTGCCGCAACCCGGCGTGAAATATCTCGATCAATACGAGAATCAATGGGTTGCGGAAACCTGGCCCAAATCCGCCGATAAATTGATCGAGATTCTCGGCCGTTAAACAGCCGATTCAACCTCCGACTTTCCTCCCGGCCGGCCACGGTAAATCGCCGCGGCCGGTTGATCGCATAATGTTCGCTGTATCAATGCAGTGCGGCCTTTGGCTGCGTCCGGGCAAATGATCCTCCAGGTACGAAATCTCACCAAGTTCTACGGCAGCATGAAAGCCGTCGACAATATAAGTTTTGATATAGCGCGCGGTGAAGTGCTGACGCTGCTTGGCCCCAGTGGCTGCGGGAAAAGCACCACCTTGCGCATTGTCGCGGGCCTCGATGAACCCGATGGCGGCGAAATCAGCATCGGCGGGCGCATCGTGGCGGCCACTGCCTCGGGGTTGTTCGTCCCCGCGGACAAGCGCAATGTTGGACTGGTATTCCAGTCCTATGCCATCTGGCCGCATATGACCGTGGCGCAAAATGTGGGCTATCCGCTGCGGGTGCGAAAAATGCACAGTGACGCGGAAATACGCGCCAAGGTCGCGGCCATTCTCGAGTGGGTCGATTTGGATGGCTTCGGTGATCGACCGGCCACCATGCTCTCGGGCGGGCAGCAGCAGCGTGTCGCGCTGGCGCGCGCGCTGGTGTATGAGCCCGACCTGCTGCTCCTGGATGAGCCCTTGTCCAATCTGGACGCTAAGCTGCGCCAGCAGATGCGTGTCGAAATTCGAAAATTACAAATGCGGCTGGGCATCTCGATCTTATTCGTGACCCACGACCAACTCGAGGCCATGGCTTTGTCGCAACGCATCGCGGTGATGAACCGCGGCCACATCGAGCAACTGGGCACGCCGCAAGAGATTTATGAAGATCCCGCCAGCCATTTTGTGCAAACCTTCGTTGGCAATACGGTAACGCTGCCGGGGATTATTGAGAGCGAACAGGGCGTGAGTTTCGTTGGCATCGGCGAACAAGGGCGCTTGCGCCCGCATGGCAATCTGCCTGCAAGCGGAACCCGGGTCAGAGCCACATTTCGCACCGAGCGGGTCACGGTCGAGGCCGGCGCGCGACCGGGCGACAACGAGTTGCGGGCAACCATCAAAGCCATCTCTTATCTGGGTGATCGCCATGAGTACTTGCTCGATGCCGGCGGCACCGAGTTCGCGGTGGAGGCACCGCGGCGGGTTCCCGCCGCTGAAGGCGAGACGGTGTTGGTGCGCATCGATCCGGCGGCCTTGAAGGTTTGGCCGGAATGAATCTGGCGGCCGAGGGCGCAATTGACGCGCCACCCAGGCAGGCGCTGCTATCGGCCCGCTCGGGGTGGAGCGCCCTGGTGATCTTTGCCGTGGCCATGGTCACCCTGGTGCCGCTTTTTTTCGTGATTGTCAATAGCTTCAATGCGGCAATGCCCGGGCAGCCGTTTCAATGGGACCTTGCCGGGTGGAACGAAGCCTTCACCAATCCCAAGACACTCAAGTCAGTGGGATTCAGCCTGATGTTTTCATTGCGGGCATTGGTGGCGATTGCCGTGGCCTTCACCATCGCGTGGCTGCTGGTGCGCGCGCGCATACCGGGCGCGTCGTTTATCGAGTTTTCACTATGGGTGGCATTTTTTCTGCCGCCGTTGCCGATGACGCTGGGATGGATACTCATTCTTGATCCTAAATATGGAATGGCAAACGAGGCGCTGAGGGCGCTGTTTGGACCTGGCGCCGGAATATTTAACATCTTTTCGATCCCCGGCATTTTGTGGATCCACCTTACCCTGACCACCATTCCGGTGATGACCATCCTGCTCGCACCGGCGTTGCGGCAATTCGATGCGGCCATCGAGGAATCGGCGCGCGTGTGCGGCTCCAGTGTCACACGGGTGATCCGCAGCATCACACTGCCGATCCTCGCGCCGGTGATTTTTACCGTGTTGATCGCGGCGTTGATCCGTTCACTCGAGGCTTTCGAGATCGAGCAACTGATTGGCACGCCCATCGGTGTAGATGTCTACGCAACACGTATCTACGATCTGATTCGATGGGAGCCGCCGAAATTCCCAGCAGCCATGGCGCTATCGACATTGTTTCTTGGCATCCTTCTGACATTGGCGCTGGTCTACCAGTGGTACACCGCAGGGAAAAACTACGTCACGCTCACGGGCCGCGGCGTGAGCTTTCGCCCCATCAATATCGGCAGATGGCGCTGGGTGGCAAGCGCAGCGTGCCTGCTCTTGGTGCTCATCGGCGTGGCCTTGCCGCTTGGCACGCTGCTGATGGGTTCGTTCATGCGTCTTTTCGGCTTTCTTAGCATTAACGATCCATTCAGTACCAAACATTGGCTTTCGGTATTGCGCGAACCCTCTTTCATCTCCGCGATCAAGAATTCCCTGATCATTGCGTTTGGCGTCGCCGGTTTGGGAGGAATCGTCTACTCCCTTATCGCTTACGCAACCGTTCGCAGCCGCCTGAAGGGTCGAGGTTTGATTGCGGTCATGGCCTGGATGCCCTGGGCGGTTCCCGGCATTTTGCTGGGCGTGGCGATACTGTGGCTTTTGCTATCGGTGCCGGTGCTCAACATCATTTATGGCAGCTTCTGGGCTTTGATCCTGGCTCTTGCGATCAAGGAGATGCCCATCGGCACCCATATGATGAAAACCTCCTTCAGCCAGGTCTCGCCGGAATTGGAACAGGCCTCGCGCATCAGCGGCGCGGGCTGGTTCACCACCTATTGGCGCATCACCCTGCCGATGATTGCTCCGATGCTGGTGAGCATTTTCGTGCTGACCTTCATCGCATCGCTTCGCGATATCAGCACCTCGATCCTCTTGTCCTCGGCCTCCACGCGGCCTTTGTCGCTACTGATGATCGAATTTTCCATGGCGGGCGAGCTCGAAGCGGCCGCAGTGATCGGCGTGGTAATCAGTATCATGGCAATCATCGTTGCCCTGATTGCACGCCGCTTCGGATTACGGCGGCCGCAAGCGGCACAATAATCCACAGTGCTCCTACAGTGCCGCATCGCCTTAGCAGTGTCGCGCGACGTGGATTACCATCGGTTCAAACCCTTTCGCAAGCAAGGAGTCATGATGATTGAGCTTGGCCGATTCCTCGTCGCCCTCCTTTGCGCGGGCGCGTGTGTGTCGCCCATTGCGGCGCTTGCGCAATCCTGGCCGAGCAAACAAACCGCTGGCGTTTTCATGGTGCACGTGCCCTACAAAGGCGCGCCGCCGGTGGTGCAGGATATGCTCTCCGACCGTATTCATATGACCATGAATTCGGTGTCCTCCATGTCCAATCAGATACGTGGCGGCAAATTCAAGGTACTGGCGGTGCTGGAAGGGGCGCGTTATCGCGGCCTGCCTGATGTGCCCACGGTCTCCGAGAGCTACCCCGGTTTCGAGAAACCGGCCAGCTGGTGGGCGTATCTGGGCGCAGCGGGCATTCCCCCTGCGGTCGCCACGCGCTTTCAATCCGAAGTTGCCAAGGCGATTGGCACCGCTGAGATCCAGAAAATGATCGAGCAGGATGCGCTGACGCCGATCGCCAATACCCCCGAGCAGTTCGCGGCCATGTATCGCGCCGGGTTTGATGTGTATGTCAGGGCGTATAAAGCAGCCGGCATCAAACCGGAATAAATAAGGAGCAATAAAGTTATGGCGCGTCTTTCCTACATCGAAGAAAAGGACCACCCCGAGGTCGCGAATGAAATTGCCAAGATCAAGGGTGGGCGTGGTCATGTGATTAATATTTATAAGCTACTTTTGCATTCGCCTGGATTGGCGATGAGTTGGTTGCAACATAGCGATACCGTGCGCTGGGGCACCAGTTTGACGCCCCGGTTGAGGGAACTCATCATCATTCGCATCGCCCAGGCGGCGCGTTATGCCTATGCCTTGCAACAACACGTGCCAAACATTGCGCTGGCCGATGGCGTGAGCCTTGCCGAATGCGAAGCCTTGAAGGATTGGCGCGCCACGCCGATGTTCAGCCTGCCTGAGCGCGCGGCGCTCGCTTATGCCGATGCCATGTTCGCTGGGCCTGAAGTGGCGGATGATGTTTTCAACGGGGTGCGCGAGCACTATGATGAACGCGAAATTCTGGAGCTAACTGTTCTGGTGGGCACCTATCTCATGCATAACCGCGTATTCCGTGCGTTACGTGTGGATAATGAACCATTAAAAACCAGCGAACCGCTCAAAGCCTGATAGGCGCTGAAATGGCAAAAACCCCCGTCCTGGTGGTCGAAGACGACCCGTTCACGCGTCTTATTTCCATCGTGCTCGACCCACGCCCCAACGCTGAACGCTGGGCGGCGTTTATTAATTTCATGTCGCATGATGAGTCAAATTTCGAAGGCTGGATGCGGCGCGTGCGCGCGGCGTCGTCTTGCCTCTACCCGGCGGAAGTGCGGCTGGTGGATTCGCAGCAGGCGTTGCGTGACAACTTGGTTGATTGCGACATTTTGGTGGTGGAATCGCTTCAAGTCGGCAACGAGGAATTGTCAATCGCCAAGCAACTCAAGGTGGTGCAGAAATTTGGCACTACCTTGCGCAACATCGATACCGCCGCGTTGGCCGCGAAGAACGTCAAGTTAAAGACACTGCGGCGCCGCGCCAACATCTCCTGCGCCGAGCACGCCTTCGCGTTGATGCTGATGCTCGCGCGCAAGCTGGAAACGGTTAGCGGCCTGGTGACGGTTGAGCGTATCAACGCGGCAGGATTGAACTACCGCCCCTATGACCGACGTCATTCCGCCGGCGGTAATTTCGCGCGCGTGCCCGGGACGCGTGCCTTGAATGGCTCGACCATCGGCATCATCGGGCTGGGTGAAATTGGCCGCGAGATTGCGCGCCGCGCGGTAGCTTTCGATATGCAGGTGCTCTACCACCAACGCACGCGCGCCGCGGAATCCGAGGAACAGGCGTTGCACGCGCGCTACGTTTCACTTGAGACTTTGCTCGCCGAATCCGACTGGATCATCCCGCAATTGCCTACCCTGCCGGCGACGCGCGGCTATCTAGGTCGGGAGCAATTGGCGTTGCTAAAACGCGAGGCGTGTATCGTCAACGTGGGCAACGCGGCGCTTATAAATCGCGAGGCATTGATTGACGTATTGCGCAGCGGAAAACTGGCCGGATTTGCTCTGGACGTTTTTTATCAGGAGCCGCTAGCCGACAATGATGAACTGCTGAATTTCGATAACGTAATTCTCACCCCGCGCATGGCCGGCTCGCCACGCATCAATGCGTTGCAGGATTTCGAGGAACTGATCACTGGTCTTGCGCGCGAGATTGAATGACCCAAGGAGATGGCATGACCCAAGGAATCGACATGATTAATTTTTCGGTCGCAGAAGCCGCGGTAACGAAGCGCGCGCCGCAGACGTTTTGGATGCGGTGCGCAGCGACAAAATCTTCGGCACGTTGCTTTGTCACGTTCACGATGATGGTGTTGTCGGTAGCGCCGTCAATAACACAGGCTCAGGGGAGTTTTCCAGAGAAGCCCGTACGCATCGTCGTGCCGTTTCCCGCCGGTTCGGTGACCGATATCGTCACGCGTATCGCGGCGCAAAGGCTCTCGCCGCGCTTAAATCAACAGGTAGTGGTGGAAAACCGTACCGGCGCCAGTGGCAACATCGGCTCGGACCTCGTCGCCAAGGCCGCGCCTGATGGCTACACTATGGGTCTGATCACCGCGAGTACGCATGGCGTCGCGGCGGCGGTCGGTGGCAATCTTCCCTACGATCCAATCAAGGATTTCAAACCGGTGTCGATGATCGGCGAAGCGCCGTATGCGTTTGTGATCTATCCGGGGATTGCGGCCAAAACGGTAGCGGATCTGGTAGCGCTAGCGAAAACCAAACCGGGGCAGATGAACTATGGCTCCGCAGGCATTGCCAGTGTGGGTCACTTGGCGGCCGCGTTATTCGCGCATCAGTCAGGAATCTCACTCAATCACGTGCCCTACAAGGCCACGGTGCAATCGCAGATTGACATCATGGCGGGCAGGCTTGACATGCAGATCGCCACCGTCGCACCGACCCTGCAAAGTATTCGCGAAGGCAAGTTGCGTGCGTTGGCGACCACAGGCAAGCGGCGCCTGGCGGCACTGCCCGATGTGCCCACGATGATGGAATCCGGTGTCAAAGACTATATGGTGGCGCTATGGATGGCATTCGCTGCGCCCGCTGCAACGCCCGACGCGATTACCCGGCGGTTGAACGCCGATATGAACGCCATCCTCAGCGAGAGCGATACCGCGGAGACGCTGCGCAAGAACGGCTTCGAGCCCGAAACCGGCGCGCCGGAGCTGGTTACGACGCGCATTCGTGGCGAAATCGAGATGTGGAAGGCGTTAATTGCGAAGACCGGCATCAAAGCCGAGTAGACCAACGTTTGCTGCGTTATTCGCGTGGTAGGTGAACCGATCACCTCCGACACGAGAAATTCCAAACTTCCCTCTGATCAATCAAGCCGTGGCATTGCTCTAAACAGTCGGTTCGTCATCTAGGCGCGCCACGATGCCCTGCATTGCCGCATTGGGCGCGCGATAGCGTTGCATCACCAGCGGATCATGCCCCGGCACCACGTGCCGTGGCGCGCTGGCAAGTTCGCGTAACCGCCGGTAGCCATCCACCATACGTGCGACGTCGACCACGATGGGAAATGGCCGTACGTCGTTCATATTGGTGTAGTAGTGGGCGGCATCCGAAGCAATCACCAGCCAGCCGATGCGCGTCCACACCCGCACCGATTGCAATCCCAGTGTATGACCGCCGATGTGGTGCAGTGACAATCCTGGCGCGATCTCGGCGTCTCCATCGTGAAAGGCGACGCGGCCTTTGTAGACCTCACGTAGGAGCGTAACCACATCGTCGGCTTCATACGCTAGCGCAAACTGCGCGTGCGCCATGTAGCGGCCGGTGGCGTAGGACATCTCAGTGTCTTGCAAATGAAATCTCGCCTTGGGGAAAAGATCAAGATTGCCGGCGTGGTCGTAGTGCAGGTGGGTGAGTATCACCTGCTCGACTTGGCCGACCTCAACACCGAGCAGTCGTAACCCATCCCTCGGGCAGCGCAGTAATTCGCGTTTGCGTCTTTGTGCCGCGACTTGGTTGAAACCGGTATCGACGACAAATGTTCCGGCTGGCCCACGTATCAACCAGACAAAATAGTCCATACGCATGGAGACTTCATGCGGATCGCCACCGAGAAAGTTTTCACTGGCGCGACGTTGGACCGTGGCGTAGCGAATGGCATACACCTCATAGGGATCAAGGGGCGTGGTGGACATAGCTCTTTACCCGAGAGATGTTTTTTGCCAGGACGACTGTGCGCAGCGCGACTACTTTTTAGCGCCGCTTGCGTGCAACTCACTGCCGGCCAATTTCTCCCAAAAACGCGCCACAGCGGTATGGTCGACTTGGCCGCCCAGTTCCTTTTCCGCGCGCGCCCAGAGATCCAGGCAAACCTCGCCAAGTGGCACCGGCGTACCGCCCGCGTGCGCGACTTCCATCGCGGTGCGAAGGTCTTTCACCATCAATCCCATGCCGAAACCGCCGTTGAAGGCGCGTGACAGGATGAATTGGGCGAATTTGTTCTCGGTGCTGTTGTTGCGCCCGGTGGAGGCATTAAGCACGCGCACCACTACTTCGGGGTCCAGACCAAAACGGCTGCCCGCGAGCACGCCTTCGATGGCTGCCGCCAAGCCTGCCGCCGAGACGTAATTGTTCAACGCCTTCATCGCGTGGCCGCTGCCCAGTGGTCCAGTTTCGAATATCTGCGCGCCCAGGGCTTTCAGGATCAGTTGGGCGCGTCGGATGTCGCTCGCCGCGCCGCCGACCATGATGGCGAGCGAGCCATCGAGCGCCTTTTTCACCCCGCCCGAGACCGGCGCATCGATGCAAGCTATGCCGCGTTTGGCAAGTGCTTCGCCTAATTCGCGCGTGCCCAATGGCGAGGAGGAGCTCATGTCGATGATGAGGGTGTCTTTGGCAAGGCCATCGACAACGCAGTCGCCATTGGCGGCGTTTCCCGAATTGGCTTGGTCGCCGTGCGTGGGTGCTTTCCCCAAAATCACCTCGCGCACGATTTTGCCGTCGGGAACCATGGTGATGACCACACGGCAGGCCTCACCCAGGGCGCGAAGATTGGTAGGGATTTCACAGGGCACGTCGGCAGCGAAACGCTGTTGTGTCGCCGCATTGGCATCGATCACCATCAATTGGAAACCTGAGCGCGCTAAATTGCGCGCCATGGGATACCCCATTTGCCCCAAGCCGATAAAGCCAATGCGCGTGGGTGGAGAGAATGCCGGCGTGTTGGGTTGGTTCATGTAATGCTTTCTAAAGTTTCAAGGTTTTTTACGCGCCGCCGCGATGGCGGCGGCAATCGTATTGAGGGGCAGAATTAACTTCAACGGATCGTCTAAGAGTTTGACGGCGCCAAAGCGACCATACCAAGTGGCGGCGCGTGCGTCTTTTGCATCGATAGCCAGGGCCACGCCACCTACCTGTGTCGCAACCGAGAGGGCCCGAACGCCCGCCGCAAACAATAAATCGGCCCCGAGTCCGTCACCTTGCAGGGTGCGATCCACCGCAAGACGCCCCAAGCGAAATACCGGCACCTCGTAGCGGCCAAGACCGCGCGTAAGGGCGGCGGGAACTTGCGAGAAATCGATGGCGCCCGGACTGATGCTGTAGAAACCGAGAATCGATGCGGGCTTCGATGGCGAGACCGCGACAAAAGTCTTTGCGCCACCCGCTTCATGGTTCTGGCGTGCATAGAGAGCTAGATATTCGTTGAGTTCGGCCACGCCACAGTCAAATTCATCGCGGCGATGGCGTCGGGCAATGGGTTCCTCGACCCCGGCGATGCTCACATCTTGGCTCGGCGGCGCGCGGCGGCGAGCAACGCCGGGGTAGGCTTGG
>JBJXEY010000501.1:0-32958 GCA_046153355.1 Burkholderiales bacterium | reverse complement strand
CGCCCGAGTCGTAGTCATTCACCGCGAAATGCCAAGTCTGATAGTTGTCCCAAAACGCGATGGAACCTTTTTCCCAGCGAAATCGGCAAAACCATTCCGGATTTTCCGCATGACGAAAAAGATAATTGAGCAATGGTCTGCTCTCCTCGGGGGTCCACCCTTCAAAATGCGTGGTGTAGCTCGGGCTGACATATAAGATTTTCCGTCCGCTTTCCGGATGGCGAATCACCACCGGATGCGTCACCGCAGGGTCGGGTGCCTTGCCACTTTGCATGCGCGCCTGCACGGCGGCGTTCCAGTGCACCGCGCGCAAGCTCTCCAGGGTCTTCTTTAATCCAGCGGAAAGTGTCTCGTAAGCCCGCGCCATGCTGAGAAACAGAGTATCGCCGCCATGCTCGGGGATCTGACGGCATAAAAGCATCGTGCCCCAACTGGGCGCCGCACGAAACACCTGATCGGTGTGCCAGCTTCCTCCGATGTTTTTATCCTTGCCTTCGTTCTTACGCACCTCTGAAATTACCTCTGAACCTGCCAATTCCGGAATGAAATTGCTTTTGGGGCGGATTGCCTCGCCAAACTGGCGCGCAAAAAACTCATATTGCGCGGAGTCAATCACTTGATCGCGAAAAAAGATAACGCCATGGTCCACCAAGGCTTTGCGCACAATTCGGGTGTTTTCCTCGCCCAAGGGCTTGGAAAGATCGACATTCAGGATCTCCGCGCCGACGTGGGTGGTCATGCGTCGAACGCGAATTTGCGACTGGTTCACAAGGTGATCGGCATGGCCCATGGATTTTCCTTTGATGACTCGCGCGAGAGGGTCGGTAAACATGCTCATACAGCAGGGGCGTTACTGCCCCGCGGATTTCTCAAAAATTTCCCTGAATCGGGTGCGCTCCACCATTGCACCGTAGCGTTTGTGGTCCGCCTTGACGATCTCGGCGAAGGCTTCCGGTGTCACCACTTCAGAGGTGAATCCCAAATTGGTCAACGCGGTCTGCCCCTGCTCCGAGCGCACCGCATCGGACATGGCCAGATTCATCTGTCTAACCGCCTCCATTGAGGTGCCGGCCGGGGCAAACACGCCCAACCAATCCTGGAAGAGGATGTCCTTGTGATCGAGTTCCTGGAACGTGGGTATGTCAGGCAGAAAGCGCGAAGGCTTGGCCGCGGAGACAGCCAGAATGCGGATTTGCCCGGCCTTATGCAACGGAATGGCGCTGGCGATGGGAAGGACCACCGCCGGCACATGCCCGCCCAGCAAATCCTGCATCGCCGGCGCATCGCCCTTATACGACACGTTTTCCAGTCGCACCTTGGAGGACAAAGCCAGAATCGAACCAAGCAAATGTTGACTTGACCCGGTTTGCGCGGCGTACAGCGCGAGTTTGGGGTTGTCGCGGCACCATTGCAGATAGGCTTCCAAGGTTTTGACACTTGCCGGCACGGCCGGACCAATGGCATAGGTCATGGTCGAGCGCGCGGCAATACCCACCGGGACAAAATCGCGCAAGGTGTCGTAGGGAAGATTGCGCACCACATGCGGGGAAATCGTCAGCGGATAGGCCGGGGAAAGAAAGGTCACGCTGCCATCTTTCTGGCTGCTGTTTTTGACATATTCGTAAGCAAGAATGCCACCCGCGCCGGGGCGATTCTCGACGATCACCGTATTGGCGAAGCGCTGCTTCAGGGCATCGGCATACATGCGCGCCAATTTGTCGGTGGCGCCACCCGCCGGCGAGCCGACGATGATGGTGGCTTGGCGCAGGCGTTCTTGAGCGAATGCCGTCGCGGACATTGTGGCCCCGGAGAGCAACGTTACGCCAAGTGCGGCCAGAAGAAAATTTCTCCGGGTTGGATTGCGTTTGCGCATTTTCATTTGTCAGTGGCCTGTATTCAGTGAATCGATTTGATAGTCATTGCAATTCTATTTTCGCGGCGGCAATGGCGCTCTTCCACACATCGAGTTCCGACCGCGCAAATTGCGCGAATTGCTCAGGGGACAGCGGTGAGGGCACGCTGCCGGCGGCGGCAAACTTCTCCAACGTTGCCGGATTCTTGAGCGTCGCCTCCAGGGCCACATTGAGTTGTTGCACGACGGTTTGCGGCAGACCCGCCGGGCCATATACACCGCTCCAGACGTTGATCGTAAATCCCTTGAAACCCGATTCCTGCATGGTGGGCACATCGGGAAATTTCAATAAACGCGAAAGCCCGGTTGAAGCAAGAGCACGAACCTTTCCCGAGGAAATCATCGGCGTCACCGAGTTCTGATCGGGAAACATGACTTGAATTCTTCCAGCCACCAGATCGGTCAATGCGGTGGGATTGCTGTTGTAAGGCACGCCGACAATATCCACTTGGGCAATGGCCTTCAGCCATTCCGAGGACACCAATGAGCCCGCGTTCGAAGTAGCGTAAGACAGCTTGCCCGGTTGCGAGCGCGCCAGTTGCACCAATTCTTGCGCGGAATTCGCCTTGATCGAAGGATGCACCACCAACACGTGTTGGCTAAGCGATATTCGACCCACGGGCGTGAAATCGCGAATCGGATCGTAGGGCAGCTTTTTATACAAACTGGGATTGGCCGCCTGCGTGGTCACGGTAGTAAAAAAAAGCGTGTAGCCATCGGGCGCCGCACGTGCCACGGTTTCCGCGGCAAGCAGGCCATTGGCGCCGGGACGATTGTCGACAACGAAGGTTGTGCCAAGGCGCTGTTGCATGTCGTTGGCCACCACGCGCGCAGTGATATCCGACCCCGCGCCGGCGGCGAAAGGAATGATCACCCTGACCGGCTTTTCCGGATAGGTCTGCGCATTGGCAAAGACTACCTGGAAAAATATTGGGCAAGCCAAGAGAAGCACACTTCGGGTTTTGCTATGGGCCATAAATCGCTGCATAAGCATGACTTTCTCAGTTTTTGGCCGGATGGGCCCTGACTACTTCTTCATCGATATCCGCGCCCCAACCCGGCCCTGTGGGCAGGTGAAATTCCCCGTTCGCAATGGTGTACGGTTTGGTGAGCAGAGTCGAGCGCCATGGCACCTCGTCTACATCGACTTCCATAATTCTAAAGTTGGGGATGGCACAGCAAAAATGTGAACTTATTAACGTTGACAAAGGCCCGCTGGAACAATGCGAAGCGACATTGACCTCGAAAGCATCGGCCATGGACGCCATGCGCAAGGCCTCCAGCATGCCGTTCCATTGCACATCGATGATGGCCACATCCACTGCGTGATTTTCCAAATAAGGTCTCAGGCTGCGGCGGCCAAAAATTGTTTCAAGCGATGCGATCGGCGTCGTTGTCGATTGTCGAACCCGAGACAAAGCCTGCGGCTCATAAAGATCCATCTCCAACCACATACCATTAAACGGCTCGGCAGCCTTGAGCAGACGCCGCAGACCTTCCGGTTTGTAATTGAAATTCAAATCCATCATCATGCGAACGCCCGGTCCGGCTCCCTCGCGAAATGCCGCCAGTTGCAGGACGAACGCGTCGAGAATTTCGTCGCTAATGTTTAGCTCGGGAAAACCCGCCCCTTTGCCAAATCCAGGGCTGTAGGCACGCACGCCCTGGGCATCGAACATCAACAAGTTGGTCTTCAAAGCCTTAAAGCCGCGTTCGCATACCTCGCGACCGACATTGCGCAGATCGTCCAGGGTTCTAACCGCCGGGCTGGGGATGACTTTGCCGTCGAACAAGGCGCCGTATCGCGCGCGGAAAAATCCGCAATGCGACCAGTACACCGGTAGCCGCTCGCGTATTGCGCCGCCAAGCAGCTCATACACCGGCACCCCCAGCGCCTTGCCCTTGATATCCAGGCAGGCATTGACGATGGCCGCCATGGCGTGCGATTGCAACCCACCGGTGGTTGAGCGCGTCTGACCATAGAGCATCGCATCAATGCGTGCCACGTTACGCGGATCTTCACCGATCAGCCCTTCGCCTAGGCTATGGATAAGACCGGTGAGGCCCTTGCGCCCGCGTGCCTCATTGAATTCGGCCCAACCGACTATCCCCTCGTCAGCGGTGATTTTGAGAAAGGAAAAATTTTCCCATCCGCCATAAGTGGAAAAGTCCTCCAGCTTCACGATCTTCATGCGGTGTTGACCACATTCTTCAATGGTTTACCGGCACGAAATAATTCGAAATTTTCCGAGACCACATTCAAAATTCGCCCACGGCTTTTTTTGCTGCCGCCACCGGCGATATGCGGCGTGATCAATAGATTCGGGCACTTCCACATGGGATGGCCCTCAGGCAAAGGCTCGGGATCGGTTACATCCAATGCCGCAGCCGCGATAGTTCCTTTCTCCAAGGCCGCTTGCAATGCGGCGGGGTCCACCAGACCGCCACGCGACACATTCACCAGAATTGCGTCTGATCGACATACCGCGAGTTCACGGGCGCCGATCATGTGGCGGTTCTCAGGCGTCTGCGGCGCGGTGACAACAATGGCCTCGGCACGAGCCAGCACCTCGTGAAGTTTGTCGAGTGGATACATCTCATCAGCAAGCGGGTCGGCTTTGCCCGAGCGCGTAACACCGATGACTTTCATATCGAAAGCTCGGGCACGTTTCGCCACTTCCTTGCCGATGTTGCCAAAGCCAATTAGCGCCAACGTTCGCCCCTCCAGCGCGCTGGTGGTCGTAGAAAAACTTCGATCCCACTCGCCACGCGTTTTCGCCAGCACCGATTCCGGCACACGGCGCAACAAGCCCAGCATCAAAGCAAAAGCGTGCTCGGCCACCGCCGGCGCCACCGCGCCGCCCTGGTTGGCAAGTGGAATAGCTTTAGGGAAGCCATGACGCACCAACCCCTCGTACCCCGCCGACAGACATTGCACCCAACGAACCTTGCAGCCGGGCGCATGCAAAACGTCGTGTAGACGTTTGGAATCATCGCCGCGCACATCGGCGGTGACGAAAACCTCGGCGCCAGGCAACTCGCGAAGGATTTCATCCATGTCTTCGCTGACGAACAAATCCACATCGGCAATCGATAACAGGCGCTTGGTGACGTCTTCCTTGGCCAGGCGCCCTAAAAATACTACTCGTGTCATTGCAACTCCTTCAATTTTTTCTTTTCGGCATAACTGCGTTTATAGGCGGCGGCACGCTCATGCACCGCCGGATCGACGGGTCGCCCGTTGGGAACATCCATCCACAAGCGCAACAGCAAGCGCTTTTGCGTCGGCGAATTCTTGAATTCAGTACGCGAATGCAGGTACAGAAAGTTATGCCATAGCAGGATTTCGCCAGGCTCCAGCATGAAACGCAGGGCAAAATCCTCGCGCGAGGCGATTTCATCAAAATAATTCAAGCCTTCGTCGAGCCCCTCAGGCAGTGGTACCTGCATCTGCTTGGCGGCTTCACGCATGAAGCTCGATGCATAGTTGCAGCTCACTTTACCCTGGACATTGCAAAACACCGGGATCATCCCATCGGTGATGGGCTTCGCGCTGAATCGCACCTCCGGAATGGCGTAAAAAAAGCCGCGATACAGGGGCTCTAAGAGATGCGGCCGCGTCTTAAAGATTTCGTTATGGATGGCTAGCGTACTGACGATGCCGCTAAAGCCGCCCGAGACCGCTTTTTGCACGCACATCAGGCCGACCATTTCATAGGAATCGGTGTGCATGTGGAGCTCAGCCGAGCTGCGGTAACCACGCGAAACCGAGTCGTTTTCTTCCTCACGCACGTAACCGAGCTTATCCCCCTCCGCACTTTGCTCGGCGGCAATGCCAAGATGCGTACCCAGACCAAAATAAATACGCTCCATTTGCTCATCCGAATAGCGCTCACGGGTGATGCCAGAGAGCAGCACCAGGCCACGGCCTTCCATGATTTCTTGTTTTAACTCGACACCAAGCGCATTAATCGCAGGGTGGTCGAAATTCTTGCGTGTCACTTGGTGCGGCGACAGACTGGCGGTCTTGGCCAGCAGGCTATCAAAGCCCGCCAGTTGCTCGGTGCTAAGTTGCCGCTCGAAGGCATGTTTACTACCGGCATCGATACTCTTCCATGCGGCAGGATGATCAATAGATTGTCGAAAAACCGGTGTCATGAATCTCTCCTCAAGCGGCGTGTCCGCGGCGCGCAGATGCACGCACCAGCCACAACATCAGCAACACCACCAAGGTTATCACCAGGCACATCACCGTCGAAAATGCCGCTAGAACGCCAAAACTGCCCATTTCCCAAATTTCAAGAATCGCGAACCCGATCACCGGATTTTTCAATCCGGCCAGCAACGCTGAAGCGGACAAATCGCCCATCATGTGCACGAACACCATTGCCCATCCTGCGGCGAGTCCCGGCAACATTAAGGGCACCACGATCCGCCTCACCGTGCGGCCCTCGCCCGCCCCTGCAACGTAGGAAGCCTCGCGCAAATCGGCGCCAACCTGCGTAGCAGCGGCATTCGCGGCAATCGATCCCGGTGGAATATGAATGACGATATAGGCGAGCAACAACAGCAGCAAGGTGCCGGCGAGAAAAAACGGCGGCCCGCTGAAACTCACCAGGAATCCAACGCTCAATACCAGACTCGAAATGGTGGCCGGGGCTTTCATCACCGCATCCACCGCTTTGGATAACCCGCCTTGGCGTTGCGCCAGGTAAATCGCGGCGACGGCGGCAATGATCATGGCAAGGGTGGCGCCTGAAACGGAAAGGAACAAACTGTTTTTAAATGCCGCCGCAGTCATGCGATCTTCCACCAGCACCGTCTTGAAATTGTCGACGGTCAATCTCGACCACTCGACACTAGGCGTCCAAAACGGCTGTAGCGCGACTACGGTCAGCGCGAGTAAGGGAACTAACGATGCGCAGGCTAGATAACCGATCATTAATCCTTGCGCCGGCAGACGCCAGCGACCCATCGTGATGCGTGACGCGGAGGCCACGCGTCCGCCGATAGTTACAAAATGTCCGCCTGCGGCGACGCGTCTTTGCACCAACCAAGTTGTGCCAATGACCAGCAACATGATCAAGCCCAGCACCACTGCCTGATCCATGCGCGGCGGAAAATCGTTGCGTAGCAATCGCACAATGCGCACCGCGAGAATATCGATCTCGGCGGTGGTGGCGATGATGGTGGGAATCGAGAACAAAGCGAAGCCAGAAATAATCACCAAAAGCGCCGAAGCGAAAAGCGCAGGTTTTATCGCCGGCAGAGATACTCGCCTCAAGGTTCGCCATAATCCAGCGCCGCTTATGCGCGAGGCCTCCTCTAGCGAGGGGTCGAGGTTGCGCAATGACGCGGACACCACCAGATAGACATAAGGAACGCCGTGCAGGCTATACACCCATATCAGGCCTGCCCAGGAGTAAATATTGACGCCGAGATTCAAACCGTCGGCGCCCAGGCCAGGTATCACGGCCAGTAGGCCATTTAGAAATCCCACCCGCGGCGCGCCGATGAAGGCCCAGCCTATGGAAAGCGCTATGCCCGGCATCAGTAGAGGAATCACCGGAAGAATTAAACCCACGATACCAAGGTTGGCATCGGTTCGTTCATTGAGCCAAGCCATGACCGAACCGATGACCAACGCGATCAAGGTACTTGCACCAATAGCGATCGCGGTATTCATGAGCACCCTGGGTAACCAGGGCTCGCGCAAAACCGACATCGCGCCGGCAAAATTCACCACCCCATCGACCATAAAAGCGCGCGCGATCATTCGCAGCATGGGGATCAATATCAACGCCGCCATAATGAGCACCACCACTGCGGCGGCGGCGCCGTAGATGCTTACTCGGGGAATACCGCGTGGAATAAGCATGTTCAAGGGGCTAGTGCCATCACGATGCCCGGATTGCGGTGCCATTCATGCATCATCACCCGGCAATACGCGAAGTTTTTCTGGATCGACGCATAGAAACAATTCCAAACCTTCCGTGAAGGTGGTGTGGTTGTCTTCACCATGCACCCAAACGCGCGCAGTCGCCTCGCCACGACTCACCAGATACTCGGTATAGGGGCCCGCGAAGAGGCAGGTTTCTACCCGAACACGCAGTAGATTTTTCGCCTCTCCAACGAACTCTCGTCCCAGTCGAAATTTCTCCGGCCGCACCACAAGTTTCACCGTGGCACCTGCCTGCAGCGGCGCGTGCCTATCGTTGCTCGCGATGAAATCCCCGAATGAGGTCTGAATCAACGCGCCATCGGGGCTACTGCGAACCACTTTTCCTAACCAAATATTGGCCGCGCCAACAAAATTGGCAACGTATTCGCTACACGGATTTTCGTAGACATCGCGCGGATCGCCCAAGGCCGCGATTTTTCCCGATTGCATCACCGCGACACGATGACCCAATTCCATCGCCTCGGTTTGATCATGCGTCACATACAGGCCCGAGAAGCGAATTTTCTGCTGCATACGTTTGAGCTCGATACGCAATTGCTCTCTTACTTTGGCATCCACGCTGGAGAGCGGCTCATCGAATAGCACCACCGAGGTATTACCCACCAAAGCCCGTGCCAGCGCGACGCGCTGCTGCTGACCACCGCTGATCTGCGCCGGAAATTGTGCGGTGAGATTGCCAATGCCCACCAGGTCTAGCGTTTCCTTGACTCGGCCGGGAATCTCTTTACCTGCCATGCCGCGCGACTCCAGTGGATACGCCACATTGTCGAATACGCTCATATGCGGCCATAGCGCGAACGATTGGAAAATCATGCTCAAACGCCGCTGGTCGGGGGGCAGGTAGATTTTCTTTTGCGCGGAAAAAACCAATTGACCATCGATTTCGATTTCACCCGCATCAGGCCGCTCAAGACCCGCCACGCAACGCAACAAAGTGGTCTTACCGCATCCGCTGGGCCCAAGCAACACCACCATTTCCTCTGCGGCGACCTCCAGATCAATGTTATCCACGGGCGTGACGGTGCTACCGCCGGTGCGGCGAAACGTTTTGCTAAGAGAAGAAATGCGAATACGTGGCGGAAGGCCCATCGATCAATGCCTCGAAATGATCTATATCAGGGCCGCTTGCCAATTAACGACATCAAATGCTTTTGATCCGCCTCGGGAATGACATCCACTGAACCGATATGTTCCTTGGAAAGATTGGCGCACGCCCCACCCAACCCGGCATATAAAGGCACTTGATCTGGGCAATTTGTCCCTTGCGCTTCCGGCGTCACTAACCAATTGGCGTATAACAGCGCGGCATTGGGGTGCACTGGGTTCTTGGGCATGGCCACCGACGATTCAATGCCGTGGGCTGGCCCTTCGATCTCCGCCAACGCCAAGGGCGCACCTTTGGCCCGAATCGCCGCACTGTGGCCCGAGGCAGTGGGCCTGGCCAACAAATAAGCGCCGGCGCCAACCTGCTGCACACCGCTGGTGCCGCCATCGACATAACGCGGATTGTTCTTCGCCAGATCCCTCACCCAATCATCGCCATAAGCCCCGCGCAAGGTGCGCAACCACGACATCACGGTCGAGGTTGACATCGGGTCAACAATCGCCATCTTGCCGCGCCAGAAGGGGTTGGTAAGATCTTTCCAGCTTTTCAGATGCGCTTTTAAGTCCGCAGGGGGAACGAACTTGCTGTTATAGGTGATGAAGTGCGGCGTCACCATCACCACCATGTAGGACTCGTTTCGCGCACGAACGCTAGCTGGGAATTTCGCCAGACCCGGCACATTTTTGGTGGTCAGCGGCGCAAACAGTTCCGGCCTTTGCTGATACAGCGCCGAGGAACCCGAGAGCATTAAATCCGCTTGTTTCACACCGGATTCGACCTCGGCGATATAACGGCTAAACATCGTCCCCGAGATAAGGGTGATGAAACTCACCTTGATTTTGGGGTATTTTTTCTCGAATACGGCAATGAAGCGTTGCGTATTGAGGGGCGGCAACGAGGAATAAAGGTTGAGCTGCCCTTCGGCAGAGGCCGCCGCTTCCAGCTTTTCCAGGTTAATAGTCTGGGGTCGCACGGGCATCGCCGCTATTAAAAGCGACAGGCCAAGAAAAACCGTCACTGGTGAATATTGTCGATTCATTCTGAAATTCTTTCTCAAATTTTTACGCGATTGTGCTTAACGTGTCTACCAGGGTTCGATATTTTCCGCGGTAAATTCCATGCCAAATCCTGGCGCGTCGCTGGGCGTCACTTTGCCATCAACTGGCGTGGGCATGCCCAGAAACCGATTCGCCTCTGCCAAGGGCACGCCGGGGTCCGAGCCCAACCAAAATTCCGCTAAAGGCGATTCGGGCATGGCGATGGAAAAGTGCTGACCGAAAGGCAAACCGGCGCCCGAATGCGGAATCGTGGCGATACCCGCCGCCTCACCAATCGTATAGATCTTGAGCACCTCGGAGAGGCCGCCGCACCAGCGTAAATCAGGTTGCAGTACATCGACGCAGCGCCGCTCCACCATCTCGCGAAATTCGTGGCGAGAATGATGATCTTCACCAGTGGCCAAGGGCAGGGTCGGCACTGCTTTTTTTAACTGACTCAATCCCTGCATATCGTTGGGGACCAGTGGCTCTTCGATCCAACGCAAGTGATAGGGTTTCAATCGTTCCATCACGCGCGCGGCGAATTCGACGTTGTAGGACATCACCGGATTGAGCATCAAGTCGGCCGATGCACCGACGGTCTCGCGCGCCTTGGCGACCTTTTCCTCGATGCGATTAATGCCGTCGGTGCCCTCCTCGTAGTGCACCGGATTGCTGATCTTAAATGCCTTGAAGCCCAGTTCCATGGACCAATCTAAATCGTCGCTGGTGCAATAACAGTCAAGGTGCGGGCGGCACGGACCGCCAATCAGGCTATACACCGGCAGCTTGAGTAGTTTGCCCTTCAGATCCCATAGGGCGAGATCAATGGCGCTGCGGGCTACCGATGACAAGCCCACCGCACCAAAACGCAAGGTTGAGCGCCACATCAAGTCGTTCAAATATTCGATGGCCAGACAATCGCGACCAACAAGAAGTGGCGCGAAGTGCTCCTTGATCAATGCCGAAACCAAATTTCCCCAATGGCATTGCCCCAAACCCCATTCACCGTTCTCCGCGGTGATCTTGACCCACATTTCGCCGGCGACTTCGCCAGGAATCTGCCGCAACTGGCGTGGAAATTCTGGATACTTATTGATAGGGAAGGCGCGCTTGGCGGTGTTGTTATAGCTTTGCCGCCGGGGTTTAGTTTTTGTTTTGGGTTCGGGTGCGCGAACTCTCACCGGTTGAATCGATTTTATTTTCATAGGGTCATATGTCTTTTCATCGCCACAGCGGCGAGGTGGGATCATAAGACGCCTCAGCGAATTCCGGGTAATCACGGACCTCCAACATGGGCCCGCAATTTAGCGGTCGCAGGGTAAAGGCCTACGCGGCGGCTGGGTAAGTGCCTACGCCGCAGCTTGGTCTTCAACTTTTTCGAAACGAATCGAGCCGCGTTGCAACTCGGCGCTGATGGTGTCCTTCGGTGCGAAATGCCCTTCCAGGATTTGTTTGGCGAGCGGGTTCTCGATGAAGGTCTGGATCGCGCGCTTCAACGGCCGCGCGCCGTACACTGGATCGAATCCCGCCTCGGCAAGCTTCGCCAACACCGCGTCGCTGAGGTTGAGTTTCATATCCATTTTCGCCAGGCGCTCCTCCAAATACCGAATTTGAATCTTCGCAATATTGCGAATATTTTTTTCATCTAGCGCATGAAACACCACGATCTCATCGATTCGATTGACGAATTCTGGACGCAGTTGCGTCTTCACCTCCGCCAATACCGCGGTCTTGATGAGGCCCGGATCGCTGCCGGCCATTTGTTGAATCATTTGCGAACCCAGGTTCGAGGTCATAACGATCACCGTGTTCTTGAAATCCACAGTGCGCCCTTGTCCGTCGGTCATGCGTCCGTCATCCAGAACCTGGAGTAGAACGTTGAATACATCGGGATGCGCTTTTTCCATCTCATCGAGCAAGATCACGCTGTAGGGCTTGCGGCGCACCGTTTCGGTGAGGTGTCCACCCTCTTCATAGCCAACATATCCAGGCGGCGCGCCGATCAAACGCGCCACGGAATGCTTTTCCATGAATTCCGACATATCCACGCGTATTAAGTGGTCTTCGGAGTCAAACAAAAACGAAGCCAGCGCTTTGCATAGTTCAGTCTTGCCCACGCCAGTTGGCCCGAGGAACAGGAACGACCCATAGGGCTTGTTGGGATCGGCGAGGCCCGCGCGCGAACGGCGAATCGCATCGGCGACCAAACGCACCGCCTCGTCCTGCCCCACCACGCGTTGGTGTAGGCTGTGTTCCATCTTGAGAAGTTTGTCGCGCTCGCCTTGCATCATTTTCGAAACCGGAATGCCGGTGGCGCGCGACACCACTTCGGCGATTTCCTCGGCGCCAACTTCGGTGCGCAAGAGCTTCGGCCTAGCGCCGGCCTTCACCACACCGCCAACACCTTCGACTTTTTTGATCTGCGCTTCAAGCTGGGGAATCCGCCCATATTGGATCTCGGAGACTTTCTGCCAATCGCCCTTACGTTTGGCTGCGTCCATTTCTGTTTTTAGTTTCTCCAACTCTTCCTTGATGTGTTGCGCGCCCTGAACACTGGCCTTTTCCTCTTTCCAGATTTCCTCCAGATCAGCGTATTCGCGTCCGAGTTTTTCGATCTCCTCTTCGATTAGCGAAAGGCGTTTTTGCGAAGCCTCATCCTTTTCCTTCTTGACCGCTTCACGCTCGATTTTGAGCTGTATGAGCCGGCGGTCGAGTTTATCCATCGACTCAGGCTTAGAGTCGATTTCCATCTTGATACGCGCCGCCGCTTCATCGATCAGATCGATGGCTTTATCTGGCAGAAAACGATCAGTGATGTAGCGATGCGAAAGCTCAGCGGCCGCGACAATCGCCGGGTCGGTGATATCCACACCGTGATGCACTTCGTATTTTTCCTGCAGGCCGCGAAGGATTGCGATGGTCGCCTCGACCGTCGGTTCTCCCACAATCACCTTTTGAAAGCGGCGCTCCAATGCGGCATCTTTTTCAAGATATTTGCGATACTCATCCAAGGTTGTCGCGCCCACGCAATGCAACTCGCCGCGCGCCAGAGCCGGCTTCAGCATATTCCCCGCGTCCATGGCGCCTTCTGCCTTGCCCGCGCCGACCATGGTGTGTAATTCATCGATGAAAACGATGGTCTGCCCCTGATCCTGCGAAAGCTCCTTTAATACCGCCTTGAGGCGTTCTTCGAACTCGCCGCGATATTTTGCCCCGGCGAGCAAGGCAGCCATATCCAACGACAAGACGCGCTTGCCCTTCAAGCTGTCAGGCACTTCGTCATTGATGATGCGTTGCGCGAGACCTTCAACAATCGCCGTCTTACCTACGCCAGGCTCGCCAATCAGCACCGGATTATTCTTGGTGCGCCGCTGCAGTATTTGGATCACCCGTCGTATCTCGTCATCCCGACCGATAACTGGATCTAGTTTTCCGGCGCGCGCTCGCTCGGTCAAATCGAGCGTGTATTTCTTCAACGCTTCACGCTGGCCTTCGGCTTCGGCGTTGTTCACGGTTTCGCCGCCACGCAAGGTATTAATGGCGTTTTCCATGGCCTTGCGAGTACCGCCAGCTTCTTTTAACAGTCGCCCGGCTTCACCTTTGTCGTCGGCTACAACTAGTAAAAACAATTCGGAGGCAATGAACTGGTCACCGCGTTTTTGCGCTTCGCGATCAACAAGGTTGAGCAAATTGCCCAGTTCCCTGGATATCTGTATTTCGCCCCCGGTACCGGTAACTTTCGGCAGTCGATCAATCGTTTTCCTAAGCGACTCCTTTAACCGCGCGACCGCTACGCCGGCACGCGAGAGCAATGCACCGCCATCCTCCGCTGCCAGCATTGCAGACAAAACATGCACGGGTTCCACGTAAGGATTTTCCTGACCGATGGCGATGCTTTGCGCATCGGCAAGCGCTTGTTGAAACTTAGTAGTTAATTTATCCATGCGCATGTGCGTTATCCAATCCTAAGAATTGCATCCGATTCTGCGCGCCGGCCAAGAGGGAATCATTGATCTGCGTCAGAAGTCCGCTATTGCTTTGTTGTAGCTTAGGTGAGGCCGAAGGCGCGGAATTCAACCTCGCATGGCAAACTTGCGAACAACGTCACTCAGGACAATTGAGCACCAATAAAAAACCCCTCCGAAGAGGGGTTCATGAGGCAGCAAAAATTTAACGACAGGTCGCTGGCATATAACGAGCCGGAGAACCCACGCAGGCCCAAGTAATCGTGCCGGTAGCAGTACTGAAAGTCGGCGTCACGGTAATCGTAATGGCCTGACCCGTGCTGGTGGCGGCAGTGCTGCCTTGGACCATAACGGTTCCGCCATCATCGACGCCAGCGCCCGAGATCTTTCCCGTAAGTGGAATAGTCACGCCGGCGCCAGCATTGGCGGTATCGGAAGGATTGGTCTGAAACTTCTCGGAAATCGCCGTGCGCGAACCGGATGCCGCAAGGATCAACTCCGATGCCTTAGCCCGCACGGTGTAGTCCTGATACGCGGGTAGAGCAACTGCGGCAAGTATGCCGATGATGGCCACAACGATCATCAACTCAATTAAGGTAAAGCCTTTCTGTAGTGTTTTCATGGTAATCCTCGATGATTGGAAAAGGTACTGCTACTTATCCACAAGCATCACCCATGCCACAAAATTGTTTAAATATCTCACGCAAAAACAAATAGATACATATTTTCCTAGGACATTGACATCCCAATTGCGTCATCAGAACAAATTTTGGTCACACAACTAGTGGGCCCTATCGAGGACACCTTGATTGACCGACTGCCAAATCGCGTTCAGCAATTCCCAAATCGCCGTGCCGGCTTGCTTTGCCCCAAAAAAAATCCCCTCCAAAGAGGGGATTTGATGAAACAAAAAAGCTTAGCGGCAAGTCGCTGGCATATATCGCGCGGGTGAACCGACACAGGCCCAAGTAATGGTGCCCGTAGCAGTACTGAAGGTCGGGGTAACAGTGATGGTGATAGCTTGCCCAGTGCTCGTTGCGGCAGTGCTACCTTGGACCATAACCGTACCGCCAGCATCAACACCCGCCCCCGAGATCTTGCCGGTGAGAGGAATGGTGACACCGGTACCTGCGTTGGCCGTATCGCTAGGTGCTGTTTGAAATTTCTCGGAAATGGCAGTCCGCGCGCCCGACGCGGCAAGTATCAACTCCGACGCTTTGGCGCGCACGGTGTAGTCCTGATATGCGGGTAAAGCTACTGCGGCCAAAATACCGATAATGGCAACAACAATCATCAATTCAATCAGCGTAAAGCCTTTTTGTAATGTTTTCATAGGTTTCCTTGGTTATGAAGGGTTTGGAATAGAACTGCATTCAACATCAATGCATTTACCGTGCCACCAAAAAGACATTATTAAACATTAATAAACAATGACTTAAAAAAATCTATCCGGTCACTTGCTGCACAATCACGCCAATTTTGCAAATTTTGGTCACATTGCTGCGAAAAAAACCCCGCCGAAGCGGGGTTTTCTGAATCGCTATGTCGCGGCAATAAGACTTGTACCGCTAAAGCCCTAAATCGAACGACGACAAAGCAATTATCTGCCTTGCGAAATTAGCGGCAAGTCGCCGGCATATATCGGGCAGGTGAGCCGACGCAAGCCCAGGTGATGGTACCGGTCGCCGTGCTATAGGTCGGCGTAACGGTAATCGTTATGGCTTGACCAGTACTGGTCGCAGCAGTGCTGCCCTGAACCATGACCGTGCCACCGGCATCTACGCCTGCCGCGGATATTTTACCGGTAACAGGAATCGTCACGCCCGCGCCAGCATTTGCGGTGTCGGATGGCGCCGTCTGAAACTTCTCGGATATCGCGGTGCGCGCACCGGATGCCGCAAGAATCAATTCAGACGCCTTGGCGCGTACCGTGTAATCCTGATACGCAGGCAATGCCACTGCAGCCAAAATACCAATAATCGCCACGACAATCATCAGCTCGATCAGGGTAAAACCCTTTTGAATTGCTTTCATATATACCCCCAAAAAAGTTAAAAAGAATTGACGGTAGCCGTCGCACAGTGCATGAGCAAATCTTGTGCCCAAATTGGCTGTTTATAACAAATTGATTTAATTCCGTTTTATTATTCACTGAGAACGAAGTTGCCAATTTTCGACAACTTGCGATACCCAAACTGACAAATTTTGTCACCTGCAAAATTACCTGACTAATTTTGTAGGTTTAGTATTCCAGCGTTCCCGCGCCTGATCATCCGAATGGCGCGATTCAACCCAACGCGCCCCTTCAGTGGCTTGTTCCTTTTTCCAGAACGGCGCTTCGGTTTTCAAGTAATCCATGATGAACTCGCAGGCAGAGAAAGCTTTGCCCCGATGGCCGCCCGCGGTAACCACCAGAACGATCTGATCGGTTGGACGCAACTCTCCAACCCGATGAATCACCAAAGCATGTTCCACGCCAAATCGCGCCTTGGCGGAAGCAACAATGCCTTCCAATGACCTTTCAGTCATTCCAGGGTAATGCTCCAAGGTCATGCTTTGAATTTGGCTATCGTCGTTGATATCGCGAACTAGGCCAATAAATGCAGCCACGGCACCAATCTTGGCGTCACCTCGGCGCAGCGCGGCAATTTCCGCACCGGCGTCGAAATCTTCGCTCTGCACCCGGACAGTCATCTTGGATCACCCTCCTGTTACCGGTGGGAAAAAGGCGATCTCGTCGCCATCCTTGATGGCAGTGGACCACGTCGCCAGATCCTGATTGACGGCGACGCGTAGCGCGCGGTTTTCCGCCAGAGCGTTTTGCCACACGCCACCGCGAGATACCAGGTGTACACGTAACGCCCTTACATCGCCAATGTGGGTGGGCAGTTCCATTGATTCGCTAGCGCTTCCCAATTGCTCGCGCAAGGAGGCGAAAAACAGCAGTTGTGCGCTCATAAAACCTCGTTTCGCAAAATGTCATTTCGAAATGTCGTTTCGTCATCTCGGGAAATTGTTCAATTTGTTGCGCTCTGTTAGGCGATCTGCCCAAACGATTCGTTGCGTTATTGAAACAAATTGGCATAAGAAAGAAATCGTACCGAATCGCCTTGGTGGATGACGCAACGTTCCGGATTGTCCACCAGGCCATCGGCCCAAACCGTGGAGGTCAATACTGCGGAATCTTGAGTGCGGTATAGATCGAGACCGCCGGTTTCGTTCCATTTTACGCGTAGGAATTCGCGTCGGATGTCTGGCTCAGTCCAATCAAAATCGGCGCGCGCGTTGATGACCCGAGGCGCAGTATGGTCGATACCCTGGGTGCGCAAAATAAATGGCCGTGCAAATAAGACAAAGGTCACGAAACTCGACACCGGATTTCCCGGCAGACCAAGGAAAGAGGCTGTCTTTGCTCCGCAATGCACCCGACCAAACGCCAAGGGGCGGCCGGGCTTCATGGCGATGCGCCACATCAACAACTCGCCCTCTGCCTCCACCGCCGGCTTGACAAAATCTGCCTCGCCTACCGACACGCCGCCGCAGGTGACGATGATGTCGCACTCGGCGGCAGCGCGGCGCAGCATCGCGCGTGTAGCATCCAGCGTGTCTTCAACAATGCCGTAGTCCACCACTTCGCAGCCCAGTTGCCGCGCCAGACCCGGCAGAGTGAATCGCGCCGAGTTGTAGATCCGCCCCGGCGGCAATGGTTCACCAGGCATGGCCAATTCATCGCCCGTAAAAAAGAGCCCCACCTTGACGCGCCGCCTAAGCTGCATGGTTGCTATGCCCACCGACGCGGCAAGCCCGGTATCTTGTGGCCGCAAGCGAATACCAGGCGGAAGAATTTGGCTGCCTTCGCGAATATCCTGGCCTACACGACGAATCCAATCGCCCGCAGAGGGCGTGGTCTTGATGACGACGTGATCGCCTTCGGCAACGGTGTCTTCCTGGATCACGATGGCATCCGCGCCATCGGGAATTGGCGCACCGGTAAAGATACGCGCTGCGGTGCCTTGTTCGAGCCGGCTCCCCACCGAACCGGCAAAAATGCGTTGCGCAACTTTTAAACGCGTCGCCTCACCGCCGATATCGGCGACACGTACGGCATAACCGTCCATGGCGCTGTTATCCAAGGAGGGCACGTTCATGGTTGAACGCTGCGCCTCTACAAGCACTCGCCCGCAGGCATCGAGTGTCGCCAAGGTTTCGATGTCGGCGACCGGTGTGGCGCCAGCCAAGAGGCGCTGCAATGCCTCGTCGACAGATAAAAGTCCTTGATTCATTTTTGTTTCCCTTTTAGTGATGCCTGGCGTTTGCCACAATGAAATCGGCGATATCGCCAACATCATCCAAACCAAACTGTTTCAATTTTGTGTCCAAGGGCACATCCGAGGCAATCGCCAGCACATGCGCGTCCTCTGGATGCAGTAGCGGCTTGGCATTGGCCTGCCGCCACACTTCGAGTTTTGGCAGTGGGTAATGTTTATTGCCCTCCACCATCAATAAATCGCAGGGGGAAACGCGTGCTATACATTCATCGAGAGACAACTCTGGCGCGCCGCGCAATTCGTGCATCAACGCCCAGCGGTTTGCCGAGCTAATCAATACCTCTTGACAACCAGCCTGCCGATGGCGCCAGGAATCCTTGCCCGGCACATCGACATCGAACGCGTGGTGCGCGCGCTTGATCATCGACACGCGCATGCCGCGGTTGACGAATACCGGGATTAATTTTTCGATCAATGTGGTCTTGCCGCTACCCGACCAGCCGGCGAATCCGAACACCTTCATACCACTGTCTCCTCAAGCATTTGCATGGCTATGCACATTGTTTTCAAGCCCAATATTGTTTGGCGCCATCGAGACCGTTTCGCGATCAAACGAAACTGATTTCACCAATAGATATACCTTGGTATCCACAGTCAGGCCAAGGCGATGTACCGACTCCCGCGTCACACGCGAAATGAATTTGGTGTCGCCAACCGACAGCCGCAGTTCCGCATAGGCACCTTGCTCCTCGACGATCTCCCTCACCACTCCGGCGAAGATATTTTGCACGCTGATGGAACTGGGCCTCTCCGACGCCAGCGCAACATCGCGCGCGCGCACCCTCACGCGTAAGCGTGATCCCGGTACGCCCGCCAATCCCGGCACACGCAGCGCACCGCCGGAAAAACTCAAGGTCGATAGGTCGAAGCGCGTGTCATGGGACACAACCGTGGCGTCAATCACCGCGCCTGCCTCGAATTCTCCCAATAAGGGTCGAACATCCAGCCGTTCGCCCAACTCACCTGGCGTACCGACCGCGATCACTCGGCCTTCATCGAGAATCGCGATCTGATCAGCAAGTCGCGTTACTTCTTCAATCGCGTGACTGACATAGACTATGGGGAGGCGCATCTGGTCACGCAATCGCTCCAGGTAAGGCAGGATCTCGCGTTTGCGCGGCGCATCCAAAGAGGCCAAGGGTTCGTCCATGAGCAACAGCTCAGGCTGCGACAACAGTGCGCGACCGATCGCCACGCGTTGTTTTTCGCCACCTGACAAATCATGCGGCCAACGTTGTAGAAGCGCATCCAACCCCAACATAGTCACGATGCGCTGCAACTCGCCCTGATCGATACCGCCAGTGGCGCGTTTGGCGCCATAAACCAGATTGTCGCGAACCCGCAGATGCGGGAACAACCTGCCCTCCTGAAACACATAGCCAACACGACGCTGGTGCACCGGAATATCGACGCCGGTGGCCGCATCGAATAAATATTTTCCGCCAATACGTACATGACCGGAATCGGGTCGTAGCAAACCGGCTATGGCCTTGATCACCGAAGTCTTGCCCGCACCTGAGCGCCCGAACAAGGCGGTCAAGCCAAACTCGGCAATCTGCAATTGCGCATTAAGTGCAAATCCACCCAGATTCTTGACAATCGATATATCGATCATGATCGCCGCCGCAAACGGTGCGCGAACCATTCGGAGGCCATCAATCCGCCCAGCGCGAGAAACATCGACAGGCCCGCCAAACGTGCCGCCGCAGTCTCGCCACCCGGTGTCTGCAATGCGCTGTAAATAGCAAGCGGCAAGGTCTGCGTCTCACCCGGAACGTTGGAAACGAAGGTGATGACAGCGCCAAACTCCCCCAAACTCGCGGCGAATGCCACCACACAGCCGGCGAGAATGCCGGGCATCATTAACGGCAAGGTAATGGAACAAAATCGATCGAGCGGTCCCGCGCCCAAAGTTGCCGCGGCCTGCTCAAGGCCTTCATCGATGGCCTCTAACGCAAGGCGCATGGCGCGTACCATCAGCGGAAAGGTCATCACTGCGGTGGCCAGCGACGCGCCTTCCGAAGTAAATACCAGGCGCCAGCCGAAAACTGAATCAAGCCACGCCCCCACTGGGCCGCGCACCCCGAAAACCAAGAGCAACAAATAGCCCACCACAACGGGCGGCAAGGCAAGCGGCAGATGCACCATGGCATCGAATATCGACTTGCCCGGAAAGCGCCCTCGCGCCAGTATCCAGGCCGCAACAACCGCGAAGGGTAGCGAAAACAATACGCTACGCGTGGCCACTTTTAGACTCAACCACAGCGCCTGAATTTCGAATTCACCCATTGCGCAACTCGCTTGGAGCAGATTCACCACGCATCGCTTATTTCACCTGAAAGCCGTGGCGAGCGAAAATCGCGCCGGCATCCGCATTGGCGAGATACGCGTGAAAGCTCATCACCTGCGGGCGGCCACGCCCTGCAATCACCGCCAACGAATAGATTATTTGCGCATGCGACTGAGAAGGAAACGCCGCCACCTGTCGCACCCGCGGCGCGGCGGACACATCGGTTGCGTACACTATGCCCAAGGGCGCTTCGCCACGCTCAACATAGGCGAGCGCCAGACGAACGTTTTCCGCCAAGGCGAGGCGTGACGAGGCGACCTCCCACACCCCAAGCCACATCAACGCCTGTTTGGCGTATTGACCGGCAGGCACGTAATCCGGATGCCCGATTGAAAGTCTTCCTATGCCCAATAGCGCCACCAGATCAAAACCCTTGCGCAACTCGATTTGCCGCGGCGCGCCCGCTGGCGCCACCAGAACCAGGCGGTTGCCCAATCGGGGGACTCGCGTAGCGGGGTCAATCAACTTGCGCTGTCGCAAATAATCCATCCAGATTTCATCGGCGGAGAAAAAAATATCGGCGCCGGCGCCACTCTCAATCTGGCGCGCAAGGGTTGCGCTGCCAGCAAACGAAACGCGTACCGGATCGCGCTTGAGTTGCGCGTATGAGGCGACCACCGCGTTGAGCGCCTCGGTCAAGCTTGCCGCCGCGAACAGCGTAACCGGTTGCGCGCAAGCGCCGGTGCACAGGCACAACCCGCCACACAAAGCAACCAGATGTCTCAAGGTAACGAAAATCTTTATCATCGCAACCGTTATGTTCGGTAAAACATAACGAAGTATAGCCAAGCATTGCACTTGCGGTAGATTCCAATCGCGCAACAGGCATCTCTCGCCGCCCGCGCGCGGCGGGGGCGTCTACTTGCTTACCGCTTGCGCGCGGGGCGCGCCGCGGGCCGCAGCAGCGCGGTAAATTCGGCGAGCTCCACGCGAATACTCGCCGAGGCGCCGGCCTCCATGCGCCGAAAGCGCGTGGCCACCTCTCGCCCCAAGGCCGTAACCTGGGCGCCGCCGCCACGCTTGCCGCCAGTCGAAGTGATAACCAATGGTTGGCTAAAGCTTGCGTTGATTGCCTCGACCAATTGCCAGGCGCGCCGGTAGGACATTTCCATCTCGCGCGCCGCGGCCGAGATCGAACCCAGGCGATCAATATATTCGATTAACGCGGCGCGGCCCGGCCCCATGGCGGGTTCGCCGCGGCCCAGCACCCGCAAGGTCAATCCAGGATACCGATCCGACTGTTTAGGAGAACGAGGATTCACCTGAAGAACTCCCGCTTACCTGCCCGAGGCCGCATTGGGAAAGAACAACTGCTCACCCTCAATGCGATAGGAACCAATGGCCCCCTGTCCGACCGGCGACACCAACCAATTAATAAACTGGTTGCCCATTTCAGCTTTGACGTGGCGATGGCGCAACGGATTGACCAGCATCACGCCGTATTGATTGAATAGCCTTTTGTCCCCTTCGGTGACGATGGCCAATTGACCACGATTGCGAAACGCAATCCAGGTACCGCGATCAGAAAAAATATAGGCGTTCATCGCGCTCGCGGTATTCAGCGCCGGCCCCATGCCAGAGCCCGTCTCCCGATACCAAGCGCCTTTGCCAACTTGAGGATCGATGCCCGCGAGCGTCCACAAACGTAGCTCCGCCGCATGCGTGCCGCTGCGATCGCCACGCGAAACGAAGGCCGATTTGCTCGCCGCCACGCGTTTTAGGGCGGCGACAATATCACTACCGCCAGCGTTACGCGCCTCGTCGGATTTAGGCCCAATCAACACAAAATCATTAAACATGACTTCGCGGCGGTCCACGCCATGCCCTTCAGCGACAAATTTTAATTCAAGTTCGGTATCGTGTACCCAAACCACATCGGCGTCACCGCGACGCGCCAGATCCAGCGCCTGGCCGGTGCCCAGGGCCACCACGCGCACTTGCACCTTGGAGAGGTTTTCATAAATCGGCAGTAAATGTTTGAACAATCCGGACTGCTCGGTGGAGGTGGTCGAGGCCACCACGAAAAATGCCTGCTGCGCCCGGCACGGCGCGCCCATCGTTATCACTAACGCCAGGCCCATTAACGCCCGTTTCACCACGGCAATTCTCCTTTAATGAAATCTCGGGCTTCCTGGGTAACAGGCGTGGCAAAAAAGTTCTCGACGTTCGCGCGTTCCAGCAAGCGTCCTTGATGGATGAAAATTATTTCATCCCCCATACGTCGCGCCTGCCCCAGATTGTGCGTGGTCATAATGATTTTCGTGCCGGCCGCGTGAAACTCATTGATCACCGCCTCGATTTGCCGCGTGGCGCCTGGGTCGAGATTGGCGGTGGGTTCATCCAGAAACAGCACCTGCGGCGTCAGTGCCCAGGCCCGAGCCAATGCCAGGCGTTGCTGTTCACCGCCTGAGAGCACCCGCGCAGGATGATGCCAAAGCGCGGCCAAGCCCACACGATCAAGCGCCGCGCGCGCACGCGGTTCGCGCAGAAGCGCAGGCACTCCGGCAAGCGACAACGCATAAGTGATATTGGCCAACACCGAGCGGCGCAACATGACCGGCCGCGCGAACACCATCGCCTGCCTACCCTGCCCCGCCCATATCACCTCGCCGGCCGTCGGCCGTAACAAGCCATGGCACAAACGCAGTAGAAGACTTTTGCCCGCGCCATTTGGCCCAAGAATCACGCTGCGCGATCCTACGGAAATTGTCGCGTCGATAGGCCCAAGCAAACCGCGGCCCGACGCGGAAAACTCCAACCGACGCAATATCAAAGGCAACATCGGCGACGGCGGCATGACGCTCATCCCCAATGACGCTCGGCAAAATCGCGAATCGCCAGCGCCAGCGCATTCAATCCAAGAACCAAGAGCAGTAGGATCGCGCCCAAACCCAATGCCAGCGGCAAATCGCCTTTGCTGGTTTCAAGCGCGATGGTGGTGGTCATAACGCGTGTCACGCCATCGATATTGCCACCGACCATCATCACCGCGCCCACCTCGGCGATGGCCCGCCCGAAGCCCGCCAGCACTGCGGTCAACAAGGAAAACCTGCAATCCCAAAGCAAGGTCAGTGCGGCGCGCGACGGCGTCACGCCCAGTGAGCGCAATTGCTCTTGGTATTCGCGCCACGCATCCTCGATCGCCTGGCGCGACAAGGCCGCCACGATTGGCAGCACCAGCACTGTCTGCGCGAAAATCATCGCCGCCGGAGTAAACAATATTCCCAGTGAACCCAGCGGCCCAGCGCGTGACAACAATAGATAGACCAAAAGACCAGCCACCACCGGCGGCAACCCCATCAGCGCATTGAGCGCCACCACGATAAATTGCCGGCCGGGAAAATTACGCACCGCGATCATCGCGCCTAGCGGCAGGCCGAGTATCGAGGCAAACAAGGCCGCCGCCAGACTTACCTCCAGGCTGAGCGCGACAATGCCAAGCAAGTGCGCGTCGAAGGCGACTATCAGTCGCGCGGATTCAAGCGCCGCGTCGGTAAAAGAGTTCATGCGCGAATCAAATACTGTTAGTGTTGCGAATCAGGTGGCGAACCAATTTGGCAATCCACTCGCGGCGCGATAACAACGACGCGTACCGATCACCGCGGACTTTGGCAGGCCCGGACATTACCACTGGATTGACTGGATAGATCAAACATGAACGACAACAGCAAAGAGCAAGCGCCGTCTCCCATCTCGCTGACCCAGGCCTTCTGGTATTGGTTGAAGCTGGGCTTTATCAGTTTCGGTGGTCCGGCGGGGCAAATTGCCATCCTGCATCAGGATCTGGTTGAGAAACAGCGCTGGATTTCGGAGAAACGTTTTCTTCACGCCCTCAACTACTGCATGACCCTTCCCGGCCCGGAAGCGCAGCAACTTGCAACCTACATCGGCTGGCTGATGCACCGCACCTGGGGCGGCATCATCGCCGGCGGCCTGTTCGTTTTGCCTTCGCTATTTATCATGATCGCGCTCACCTGGATTTACATGGCCTTTGGCGATGTGCCCGCGGTGGCCGGCATACTTTATGGCATCAAACCCGCGGTCACCGCGTTGGTGTTGCACGCGGCCTGGCGCATCGGCTCGAGGGCACTGAAGAATTGGGTGTTATGGAGCTTGAGCGCGGCGGCGTTCGTTGCCATCTTCGCCTTCGATGTGCCCTTTCCCATCATTATCGTCGCTGCGGCAATGCTGGGTTATATGGGGGGTCGCATCGCGCCAGATAAATTTGCGGCTGGAGGCGGCCACGGCAAAGCAGGCAAAGGTTATGGCGCCGCCATCATTGACGATGACACACCGACACCGGCCCACGCGAAATTTTCCTGGCCGGCATTGATAGGGTTCGCCGTTGGTGGCCTGCTGCTATGGATCGTTTCGCTTGCCGCCTTGATGAACGCCACCGGTTGGGAGGGCACCCTTACACAAATGGGGTGGTTCTTCACCAAAGCGGCGATGTTGACTTTCGGTGGCGCCTACGCGGTGTTGCCCTACGTGTACCAGGGCGCGGTCGATGGCTACCAGTGGCTCACTCCTACGCAAATGATCGACGGCCTGGCCTTGGGCGAAACCACGCCAGGCCCGCTGATCATGGTGGTGGCCTTTGTCGGTTTCGTTGGCGCATGGACCAAGGAATTATTCGGACCGGATGCTTTGTTTGTCGCCGGTTGCGCGGGAGCCGTGGTCGCCACCTTCTTCACCTTCCTGCCCTCTTTCGTATTCATCCTTGTGGGCGGCCCTTTGGTTGAATCGACGCATGGCAATTTAAGTTTCACCGCCCCCCTCACCGGCATCACCGCGGCCGTAGTCGGCGTGATAATTAATCTTGCTATGTTTTTCGCCTATCACGTGTTATGGCCAACGGGATTTTCGGGGGCATTCGATTGGACGAGCGCGGTGATTGGTCTTGTGGCGATCGCGGGATTGTTCAAATTCAAATGGGGCGTGATGCCGTTGATTGGCGGTTGCGCGGTCGCGGGACTGGTGGTTCGACTTGCCCTATAGGCAGGCATTCATACGCGAATCGCAATGGTGTTCACGCTTGCCTCGACGATTCGCCGAGGCAGTATCTAAAAGGCCCTATCTAAATTTTCGCCGGGGACAGCATTGGCCGACCGCGGATCAAATCCGCCGCTTTCTCGGCGATCATGAAAGTGCAGGCGTTGATGTTGGCGCCGGGCAGATCCGGCAACACGGAAGCATCCACGACGCGCAAAGCCTTGATGCCACGCACGCGCAGATCGGGTTCCACCACCGCATTGTCATCGCGCCCCATGCGGCAGGTGCTGCAGGCATGGTGAAAGGTACCCGCCGTATTGCGAATCGAGGCGCGCATCGCCTCGGCACTATCAACCTTCGGGCCGGGAAATAATTCGTCGCCAAGAAACCCCGCAAGCGCCGGTTGGCGTGCTACCTCGCGAGCGAGGCGAATGCCCTCCATGAGCGGAAGAAAATCCGCGTCAACCGACAAAAAGTTGGGTTGAATGCGCGGCGGTTTTAAAGGATCACTCGATGCAAGCGTTACGCTGCCGCGACTTTGCGGATGTAGTAACGCGGGAACAAAAACGCAGAAATCGCGCCATTTGCGCGTTAGGCCCGGAAACCAGGGCGCGGCATCGCGCGCGATGGAACGAAACGCAAATTGCAGGTCGGGTACCGCCAGGTCGGGGCGTGTGCGCAACAAGGCCATCGGGCCGCCGGGGACATTAGAGGCCACACCGGTGCCCGCAAAATAAGCGCGCAGCATGGCAAGCGCAATTCGATCGAAACGCAGCGCCTGCGCCAAAGGTCCAGGTTGTTTGCGCGCAAAGCCTACGCCTATGGCCACGTGATCCTGCAAGTTTTGCCCAACGCCTTGCAAGGCGTGAATAACCTTAATGCCGTGCTCAGCCAATTGCAGCGGATCGCCTACGCCCGAGCACAAAAGTAATTGCGGCGTATTGATGGCGCCACCGCACAAAATCACTTCGCGCGCGGCATGCGCCGTCCTGGTCGCGCTACCTTGGCGGTATTCAACGCCGGTTGCGTGCCCGTTGTCGATCAACACCCTCGTCACCGCGGCGCCGCTCTCAATCTTGAGTCCCGTCCGGCCGCGTGCCTGGCGTAGGTGCGTCGCCGCCGCGCTGGAACGATGACCATTCTTCAACGTCGATTGCGTGCGCGCGAAGCCCTCGCCCTGCTCCCCGTTGATGTCATCGGTAATAGGATAGCCAGCCTGCCGCGCGGCATCCAGCACCGCGCCCACCACAGGATCGTCCGGATCGGTCCACCGTGTGCCCACCGGGCCACTGCCACCACGATAGGTATTCTCGCCGCCAATCCAGGCTTCGCTTTTTTTGAAATACGGCAACACGTTGGCATAAGACCACTCGGGCAAGCCGTTACTTGCCCAGCGATCATAATCGCCACGATCACCGCGCAAATACACCATGGCGTTAATCGAGGATGAGCCACCCAGCACCTTGCCGCGCGGCAATTCGATCACCCGGTTATTGAGATTGGCCTGCGGCTCGGTGTTGTAGCCCCAATCGTGGGTTCGATGTTTCCACATGCTGCCAACACCAATCGGCACGTGGATCATTGGGTCCCAATCGCGGCCACCGGCTTCGAGGAGCAACACACGAATGCCAGCATCTTCAGTCAGGCGATTGGCTAATGTACAACCTGCGGTGCCAGCGCCTACGATGATGAAATCGAATGCAGAAGAATTCATTGTTGCTCTTGCCCACGAAAATTGTTAACTCGGTAATGCGTGCCACACGCTACGGGATGATTGGCAACAACAAATGCGAGGGTCGTTTTTCATCGCAAAAAATCGTCACCGTGCCGCCAAAAATACTCACCGGCCTATCGCGCGGGTCATCGTGAAAAAACGGCCCCACGCCATTGGGCACCACCGGCCCGACCCGCTGGTGTAGTAACGGAATCTTGCCTGCCGCGGCGTGTTGATAATCCTTGCCGCGCACCGACAGCCCGATGCGAAATCCTGGCGGCACCACGATGCAAGTAGGCCAGATCTCAATATCGAGTTCGACAGTTTCACCCGGCGTCAAAGGCTGTTTCTCATCATGGCTGTGGTAGGGGCGATAGGGCCTGGTGAGATGGGCATCGAGCTTGCGATGCGAGGCGCGCAGCCAGCCTTGCGCCACCGGCGTCAAAGGGTCAACCACGCCGAGGAAAGACACCTCTTTCATATCGGGTGAGAACACGCGAACAATCAAAAATAGATCCGCGTCGCTGGTGGAAGAGGAGATAAACAGCTTCGCCGCAATCGGCCCGGTAATCTCGGTGGGCGAAGCAAGCGGCTGCGTAAGGAAGGTGAGCCCATCGCCCAACGCGTTGTAGGTAATCACGCCCTTACCCGGCGTATCGGCGCGCAAGCCAAGTGCGTTCGCATCAAGGTAGAACTTTGTCCATTGGGTTCGCTCCAGAGGCCACTCGTGCTCGGCGCGTTCGACGAAACGATTACCTGGATGGCGAATTTGTAGCGTCACCGGCGCCTGTTTTTCGCGCCAACCATTGGTCTCGCCTTGCAAATAATAGGCAAAGAAGCGCTTTTGCAGTGTTACCCCGTAGTCGGTATAAAAATGTGTCCAATGCTCCAAACCATGTGCTTCAAGCCATTTTTCCTGGGATGCGGCGCGCACGAAGGCTTCGATGTTGCCGCGCAGATGAATGCCCTGCGCGCCCCAATTCGCCGCCGATAAAAACGGCACGGTCACCTTGGACCAATCCGGCGATCGTGACTTGTGGAATTCATCATCCAGTGGATGCGCCAGATGATCGGCGCCGATATCGGCGCGATTCGCACCGAGTTCCTCTTCGCTTAACGTAGTTGGCCCTGCGACAAATTCCCCGGTGACACGGCTACGCGCGCCACGCCGCCCCACGCCATGCTGCACCGTTTTAATTTGCAAATCGGCAATATAAGGCGCGAAGGTACACAGGATTCCCCCATGCCGCGACCACTCGCGATACGAATCCGCTGCGCCTTCCCAAGCACACATCGCCGCCAGATGTGGTGGTTGAAGCGATGCCACCAGCCACTGATTCATGGCGTAATAGGAAATACCGCACATCCCCACTTTGCCATTTGACCACGGTTGCACCGCAGCCCATTCGATGGCGTTGTAGATGTCTTTCACTTCGCGCGGGGAAAATAAATCCATGTACCCCGGCGAGTGCCCGGCGCCACGCGAATCAACACGCACACACACGTAACCTTCAGGCACCCATTTTTCCGGATCGACGGTTTCCCAGCACTGGTATTTCTGCGAGGTGCCGGCGGCTACTTCGGGAAAGTCTGTGGTGAGTTTGTTGTAGGCGAAACCAAAACCATCCTGAAATGCCAGGCCCTTCCCGTAGGGGCCGCATGTCACTAAGACCGGATAGCTTCCTTCCGTGATAGGTCGAAACACGTCGGCGCGTAATAAAAGCCCATCTTCCATGGCGATCGGCACATCCCAATCGATGCGCATGCCGTCGCGAATTTCACTTTTTATATTGCCACCGGCTGTCGACGAATCGCGGAGAGTCATCTGCTAGGTTCAGCGAGGCGTCGGCGCGCTAAGTTGTTTGAATGTCCCGTCGCTACGCATGGCGGAGACAGCGCCGCGCATGGCTTGAACACTTTCTGGGGAAAGTTTGGGACTGCAGGCTAACCAATAATCCTGCGACATCAACGCCGAAAAAATCAGCTTGAGGTCGGTGACCCCGGCCTGCTTGGCCACCTCCTGTGCGCCCTGGGTTTGGGTGAACCACAAATCGGTGCGCCCAAGGAGCTTGGCGTCGCCCGTCAACATGGCGGCAAGTTCGAGATTGTGTTCGGCCGTCACCAAGTTTTTGAAGCCGCGCCCGCGCAAATACACCGCACGCGCATCGTTGACAACGCCGACGCGAAATTTCATCAACTGATCGAGTTTTTTCAGGTCAGCAGGAAATCCATCACGCGCATAAAGCGACCATTCTCCGCGAGCGATTGGGCCCACCCATTGAAACAGCTTCTCTCGCTCGGCAAGCCGAACCGTAGAGAACACGCAGGTTTCGGCCTCTTGCTGAGCGCGCGAATAGGCTTCCGCCCACGGAATAAGGAGAATAGTCGCGGGTATTTGCGCGCGCTTGGCCATTTCGCGGATTACGCCGGTGGCAATGCCCGAAATTTCACCTTCGCGCAAAAAATTCAGGGGTGGATTCTCTTCGGTCAAAAATTGACCGCCAAACCTGGAGAGGAAAACCCATAGCATGACAAAATCGCCAAAATTCCAATTAATCGCTTCATGACGGCTCCTTTTAAGACCTGCATATTAAATACGCTCGTTCAAAAAATACCTGCCCTGCGAAAATTCACGACTTATTTCGACCCACCTGATTCCCAATAAAACAATTACATGTTCAGTGCCACAAAAATCTGGGCGCGACGATTAAAACGTGATGTTATGGCAATTTATTTCGCCGCGCGCGACCCGGAGACGCCGCGATGGCTGCGCTGGTTTGCCATTGCTATCGCCGCCTATGCGTTGAGCCCTATCGATCTGATTCCCGATTTCATTCCGGTGTTCGGACTTTTGGATGATCTTTTAATTGTCCCGTTGGGAATTTATATCGTCATCCGATATTTGCCCGCCGAGATTCTCGAACGTTCCCGCGCCAAAGCAGACGCGCTCACCGCACGACCCAGTAGCAAGACGGTCGCGGCGATTATTGTCGCCATGTGGATTGCGTTTGTAGTAGCGGTCGGGTACTGGCTATTCGCTTAGATTTATTCAATATTTAGCTAACAATGTGTCGATTAGGTACGTTGAATAACAATTAAACAAATGTTTTATCAAAATTTATGTCGCGCCCTCAACGCCTGTTAAAACGTTCCCGGATAGCTGCCTCCATCGATCAATAAATTCTGCCCGGCGATGTAACCGGCCTGAGCGCTGCAAATAAACGCGCAGTAATCGCCGAATTCTTTCACGGCGCCAAAACGCTTCGAAGGCAGTTGCGAGAGGCGCTCCGTGCGGATCTCCTCAAGGGTCATCGAGCGGGCCTTGGCGTTGAATTCGAAATTGCTGCGAATTCGATCAGTATCGAAGGTGCCGGGCAAAAGATTGTTGATGGTGACATTGTGATGCACCACCGCGCGCGACAGACCAGCGGTGAAACCGGTAAGACCGCTCCGTGCTCCGTTAGACAGGGCCAGGAAATCGATCGGCGCCTTGACCGCACTTGAGGTGATATTGACGATGCGCCCAAAGCGCCGCTCAATCATGCCATCCACCGTCGCTTTAATCAGTTCGATCGGTGTGAGCATATTTCCCTCGATGGCCTTGATCCAATCGTCACGACTGAATTTACGAAAATCGCCCTGCGGCGGCCCTCCTGCGTTGGTAATTAGGATGTCCGGTTGCGGGCAGGCGGCCAAGGTAGCGACCCTGCCGTCAGGCGTAGTGATATCGGCAGCAACGCCAGTCACCTTGGAACCACTTGCCGCCTGGATTTCTTTCGCCGCAGCAGCGATGGTTGCCTCCACGCGCCCCACAATCACCACTTCGCAGCCTTCGGCTGCCAACGACGCGGCGCAGGCTCGCCCCAATCCTTTGCTCGCGCCGCAAACGATGGCCTTCTTTCCCCGTATCCCCAGATCCATGATGGTCTTTCTCTAAATGTGTTCAAAAACGTGAGGGGATACTCCCCTCATACTGACTCTCAATTCAAGCGCGCAAACTAACAGAATGGGGAGCGCGCGCCAAGCAAGGTAGACTCGGGGTCATGGAACGCAATACGCCGATTATTCCGATAGCCGATTCGCGTGGCACCGCGCCGCGTGGCAAGGCACTGCCCGTAGCCAAGCCTTTGACCGGGCCACTCGCGGATACGCGCCAACGGGCGCTACGCGACCTGCGCATTTCCGTCACGGATCGTTGCAATTTCCGCTGCGTGTATTGCATGCCCAAAGAAATCTTTGGACCGGATTACGCGTTCCTGCCGCGCAATCAACTTCTCGATTTCGATGAAATAACCCGCCTGGTGCGGTTATTCAAGGATCGCGGCATAACCAAGGTGCGCTTGACCGGCGGGGAACCGCTGCTACGCAAAAACATCGAGCACCTGATTGAAAAAATTGCGGCCTTAGGCGGCCTGGATATCGCACTCACCACCAATGGTTCGCTGCTGAAGAAAAAGGCTAAGTCCTTGCGCGATGCGGGCTTGAATCGCGTCACCGTGAGCCTGGATGCCATTGATGAGCCCACTTTTCAGAAAATGAATGACGCGGAGTTTCCCGTTGCCGATGTGCTCGAAGGCATTGATGCCGCCGCCGCGGCGGGCCTTTCCCCGGTAAAAATCAACATGGTGGTCAAGCGCGGTTTAAACGAGCACGCCATCCTTCCCATGGCCAAACACTTTCGCGGCTCAGGCCACATCGTGCGCTACATCGAATTCATGGACGTGGGTTCGACCAACGGCTGGCGCATGGACGATGTGATTTCGTCGCGTGAGATCGTCAATCGCATCGGTGCAGAATTTCCACTGGAACAAGTCGATCCACATTACACGGGTGAAGTCGCCGAACGCTGGCGTTATCGCGACGGCACGGGCGAGATCGGCGTGATTTCCTCGGTCACGCAAGCCTTCTGCCACGATTGCACCCGCGCGCGCCTTTCCACCGAAGGCATGCTCTATACGTGCCTCTTCGCGCAAAGCGGCTACGACCTGCGCCGCCTATTGCGCGGCGGCTCGAGTGACGCAGCGATTCGCGACGCCATCACCGGCATCTGGCAGGTACGCGGCGACAATTATTCGGAGATTCGTACCGCTGCGACGGCAGGTGAGCGAAAAATCGAGATGTCCTACATCGGTGGTTGACCCCGCGAAGATGCTTCGACCATCGATAACCTCGGCGCGCCGCCCGCTGACCTACGAGGTGGAAGCGATCAACGAACGCGGCGAGGCGATTTCGTCACCCATCGCCGGCGAAGCCCCGCTCACGCTGTATATCGACAAACGTGAAATCGTCACCTTGATGACCCTGGGGCAGCACCCCGAGGCACTTGCCATCGGGTATCTGCGCAACCAGCGCTTGGTGCAGTCCATCGAGCAAATCGCTGCGGTGCAGGTGGATTGGGAAACGGATTCGGTGGCAGTAACCACGCGCGATGGTCTGCGCGACATCGAAGAAAAGACCGCGAAACGCACCGTGACCACTGGCTGCGGACAAGGCACCGTGTTTGGCGATTTGATGGAGGAAATCGATTCCATTCATTTGCGCGACGATGTAGGGCTTGACGATACGGCGCTCATCGCCATGCTGGAGGATC
>JBJXEY010000146.1:0-8841 GCA_046153355.1 Burkholderiales bacterium | reverse complement strand
TCCGGGAAATTCTCATGGCTCTGAAAACCGAAGACAACGATCTCCTCACACGCGTGGGCCCCGGCACGCCCATGGGCCGCATGATGCGCGAGTATTGGACGCCGGCGATTCGCTCCAACGCATTGATTGCCGACGGCGCACCGGTGATGGTGCGTCTATTTGGTCAGGATTACGTGGCGTTTAGAGCGACGGATGGCAGCGTGGGGTTCATTGACGAGGCCTGCCCGCATCGTGGCGTATCGCTGACCTTGGCGCGCAATGAAAACAATGGTCTGCGCTGTATTTTTCATGGCTGGAAGTTTGATACTGCGGGTAAGCTTGTTGATGCGCCCGCCGAACCCGCGGCACGCCGCGAAAAATTCATTGCCACGGTAAACACCGGCCAATACAGCACGCGCGAAGCCGCGGGCGTGGTGTGGGTCTTCGTCGGCGAAGGCAAGGCTCCGCCCTTCCCCGAATTCGAATTTATGCCTCTGCCGCCGGAGCAGGTGGTGATACGCCGCGCGGTGGTGCCCTACAACTGGCTGCAAGGGCTCGAGGCCCATCTGGATTCCTCACACGTGGGTTTTTTGCACAGCGGCTGGACCAAGCAAGACACCGAACACACTGAGAAAAAGCAGCGCGAGATGATCCAGAAAATGTTGATGGATAACGCGCCGCGCTTCGAAATGGACGACACAATTTATGGCATGCGCGAGGGAGCGCTGCGCGATCTGGGTGGTGGCGTGACTTACGCGCGCATCCGTGAAGTAGTGCTGCCGTTTCACACCTTTATTCCCGCGCCACCTAACGCGCATAACTCAAGTCGTATCAGTGTTCCCATAGATGACGAAACCAGCGCCGAGTGGTACGTGTTGTACAACGCGGAAAAGCCCCTGGACCCAGCCATTATCAAAGCGTTCTTTTTCAACACCGCCAACGACCCGGACAATTTCGCGGCCAACCTGGGCGACAAGTCTACGCGCTGGGATCAGGATCGCGAGGCAATGAAAAAGGGGCACTTTAGCGGCCTCGTGAAAAACTTATCGTTTGAAGATTTCATCGTGCAGGCTTCGATGGGCCGGCGCTTTGACCGCTCCAAGGAACAACTGGGTTCGGCTGATGCCATCGTGGTGAAAGTTCGTCGTTTGCTTCTGGAAGCGGTCAAGGCATTCGACGCCGGTGCCCCCGCGCCGTGGAATTCAAACGACATCGACTACCGCTCGATTCGCGCACGCTCGGTGGAATTCGAGGCGGGGAAAAACTGGCGCGAATTTGTCTATGCCAAAGCGTCGAAAAACGCCGCCGAGGAAGCCGTGGCTCGCTGAATTTAAGGCGAGACCACCACGCCTAAGGCAAAACTAGCGCGCTCAATTTTTCAGCATGTGCTCGTAACTTGCGCCCATCACCTCAGTGATGCGCTCCCCAGCGTTCAACGCCTTGGCCATGGCCGCTTCGCGCGCCACGATCGACTCCGCGGCCTCCAGCACGCGGTCAATGTCGGCCGCGGCGATAAAAATCACCGCGCTGCCGTCGGCCACCACGTAATCACCAGGGTTCATCACGATATCGCCGATATTCACCGCGACATTGGTGGCCGCCTCGTGAATCCGCCCACGCGCGGTGCGCGCGGTGCAAGCGCGTGCGAACACCGGAAAGTCATAGCCACGCGCTTCGTCGATATCGCGCACCGGGCCATCGGCGACCACGCCCTCGACGCCGCGAATTTTCGCGCCCAGCGTCAAAATGCCACCCCAGGAACCTGCCTCGATGCCGGTGCGCTGCTCAACCACGATCACATGGCCCGGCCCGGCCAATTCGATTGCCGCGGTGCAAAGATGGCGCGCGGGGCCCGGTGGGGAGTTGCCTGCGGCAAGCTTCACCGTCACCGCCAGACCTGCGACACGCCGCGACGCCGAGAGTTGTGGCAAACCCGACACCACGCCGGTTACTTTCAATTTATCCATCGCATCGGAAACGGCGCAGCAATCAAGCTTCGCCAATCTTTGTACTTTTGCACTAATCATGGGACTCCTTACTCCTCGTAAATTACGACGTGCTCAGCCACTCAAGCGTAGACTGCCTGCACACTGGCGTTGCCTGGGCAGTGCGCACGCTGATTCCAATATTTGCTGCTCGATAAGGATCGGAATCCTACGGGAGACCAGCCCAGGAAGCATCCAGGCCCAGTTCAACCCTCGCGAGTGCGAGGCCGTGGGCGTGCAAGTATTCACAGGCAGAACACAGCTCATGACCAACAAGATTACTGTGGTGGCGTCGGGGGTGCGGGTGAACGACCACGTCTATAACGGCACCGGAAGCAACTCACATCCGACGTTCGCGTGGGAAACGATAACCGAAGTTCGCGTGGAGGACGGCCTGATTCTGTTGATCACTGGCGATGCCAAAGGGCTACACGGCGAATTCTGGCTTGAACCCGATGAACAGATCGTAGTTATCCGCTATCCGGAACCCGCCACAGGAACACCCCCGGCGAACAATGCAAACGCAAGACACAAACACTCATAACGGCCGACAAAATACGAGTTGGTGATCCATATGAAGACTGTCGAGGCGCTTGGCCCCAGCACCGCGCCCACCGCTTCAAGGATGTCCGGCATCGCCACCGCACGCTCGAATATTTCGCCCTTGTCGATGCAGTTGGCAAGGCGTTTTGCGCCGGGTTCGCTCTTGAACTCGTGGCCGGCGCGATAAATCTGAACTTGGCGGCCGCACTAAGGTTAATACCATTCGCCTATGGGACACGCGGCTCACTCGCCGCGGTTCTGCTGCTGTGCCCGTATGCTGTGTATATATACAGAATCCTGTCCCGACACGATTTCCTGATCGCCTACTCGTGCAAAGGACGTGGCGTGTGCCCCTCCTGTCCCACAGGGATTTCCTTCGGTCACAACACCCGGCGCATGGTCGAAACGGCGGCGCATCTGGCCGATCACGTCTTCCCGCGTCTGCCGGTGCGCCAATGGGTGCTGTCGGTGCCCAAGCGCCTGCGCTATTTCCTGCCACCGGGCTTGATACGCGCGCCGTTGCCGACGTACAAGCGCGAGTGAGGCAACGGATTCTGCGCGCCTTCGTGCGGCGCGGCCTGATCGAGAAGGATGAGGCCGACAAGATGGCCGGCTGGGATCACGGCGGCGGGTTTTCCGTCGATGCCTCGGTGCGCATCGAAGGCACCGACCGGCCCGGACTAGAACGGCTGCTGCGATACGACCAAAGGAAGTCCCCTCGTGGGACTGCGCACGCCCACCCTTCGCACTCGAACATCTTGTGGGCGATGCTGCTGGCGCGCATTTATGAAGCATTTCCGCTGGCCTGCCCCATCTGTCACGCCCAAATGCGGATCATTACCTTCATGGCCCTAGGCCACCCCGTCAACGATGCAGGCACCGTGCGCAAAATTCTCGACCATATCGGCGAATCCACCCAGCCGCCGAGAATCACCCCCGCGCGTGGGCCGCCGTTATGGGAGGGGGCAGCCGCTTCGGAACAGGCGCCCAACGATCCTCGCTGGGATTCATCTGCTCAGCCCGCGCCGCAGATCGAGTGCGATCAGCGCATCACCTGGTAGGTGCGCAGCAGGCGCAATAACAAGACAAGCCGCCCCCGCGCGTCGTGGGGTGACTCGCGAGGCTTTTCTGCGATTCGTGACGCATGCCTTTTCTGCGATTCGTGACGCATGCTGGCGAGAAATCAACGATTGACTGCGCCAACCAGCGGCAGTGGTAATCCAGGAAGGCCCGTTGGATGTCCTATCCTTCGCCCGATTCAATTGTTACAGTCTACTAGTCGCATTCGAGGATATGAAAAATGACCACTCTTGAAGAAAACGAAACATTTACCCGTGTGGGTCCAGGGACTCCAGCCGGTAATTTGCTGAGGCGATACTGGCACCCGGTGGCGACGGCCGGTGAGCTAACCGAAGAAAAGCCAATCAAACAGGTAAAATTATTAGGTGAAGAACTTGTGGTGTTTCGCCTGAGACCCAGGCATGGCGAGTCTCAAATCCGTTATGGCCTGATTGCACTGCAATGCAGACATCGACGGGCGTCCATGGCCTATGGACGGGTTGACGACGAAGGAATTCGCTGTCCCTATCATGGCTGGAAGTACGACGTACGTGGCCGCTGTGTGGAGCAACCGGCGGAGCCGCCGGACAGCACTTTCAAGAGCCGGATACACCAACCTGCTTATCCCGTGCAAAGGCTCGCCGGGTTGCTTTTTGCCTATATGGGACCTGAACCCGCGCCCCTTTTGCCTCGTTGGGATGTGCTGGTTCGCGAAGATGGCAAAAGGCGGGTCGTGATCGAATCCGTCATGGATTGCAACTGGGTTCAACCCATGGAAAATTCCGTGGATCCAGCGCATTTCCACTGGCTGCACGGCAGCCTTAGCGCCCCTGGGGCACTTGGTCCCAGGTACCTAGGTAAATACCAGGAACAACATCAATTCATTGCATTCGAATACGGCATCTTGAAACGACGCATAACGCCGGGGAAGAATCCGGCCGACCCGCCTATGGTTGATGAGCATCCCATGATCTTTCCAACCATCCTGCGGCTTGACCTTGATGTGCGTGACGCAAATCAGAAGGTGCAGGCCATCCAGCACATCATCCAGCTCCGCGTTCCCATTGATGACACCCATACGAAGGTTTATCGGATCGACTTTACTCCCTCCGCCACCGATAGATCTCCGCCGGACGAGGAACCTTCGTATGAATACTGCGCGTTGAAGAATGCGGCAGGCGAATACAACATGGAAATCGTAACCGCCCAAGATTCGATGGCATGGGAAACCCAGGGGGCAATAACAGACCGCACTCAGGAACACTTGGCGACGTCAGACCGAGGCGTTGTGATGTTCCGCAGAATGCTGAAGGAGCAGATTGAAATCGTGCGCAACGGCGGCGATCCAATGGGGGTGGTGCGCGACCCTGCGAAGAACAAAATCATAGAGCTGGATTCGATCAACGAACGAATTGGCCTGTACCGTTCTTCAGAAGGTACTAACGAGCTAAATACGTGAAGCGCCTGAGAATCGGCATTGCGGGACTTGGGTCGGCGTCGAGACACATCATTCCCCAAATGGCGCATGTTCCGGAGGTAGAACTTGCCGCGGGGGCAGACGTTCGCCGTTCTGCCGCGGAGGAGTTCCAGCAAAAGCATGGCTGCGATACCTATCCGTCCGTAGCCGCAATGTGCGAAAGCGGCAAGATCGATGCCGTCTGGATTGCGACGCCCAGTGTGTTTCATGCCGATCATACGGTGACCGCAGCGGATTGCGGCGTGCATGTCATCGTCGAGAAACCCATGGCGGTGACACTGAACGACGCTGACAGGATGATTGCCGCGGCCGACCGCAATCGGGTGAAACTACTCCAAGGGCATTCAAAGATCTATGGTCCTGCGTTGCAAAAGATCCGTGAGGTGGTGTGTAGTGGCATACTGGGGCGTGTCATTCAAGTAAACAGCTGGGTATCCAATGACTGGCTCCAGCGGCCCAGACTCGCGGCAGAAGTGGACACGCAAAGTGGCGGCGGAGTCTGCCTGAGGCAGGGGCCTCATCAGGTAGACATCGTGCGCTATCTGGGCGGGGGATTGGTTAAGAGCATTCGTGCGATTACCGGGCGGGCAGATAGAAACTTTGACACGGAAGGCGATTACACCGCATTTCTAGAATTTGCGGACGGCACCCCAGCCACAATGGCCTTCAATGGCTACGGATATTTTGATGCCGCGGAACTGACCTGGGGCATAGGAGAAAGCAACACTCGCAAATACGATGTCAATGCATATTCACGAAAGAACCGGTTGACTGGTCCCATTGGCGCAGACGCCAAATACTTCAAACCGGGCACCACCGAGGAGATCGTGGTGCACGAACCCCAGGGGCAAGCCTTCTTTGGATTGACCGTAGTGGGCTGCGAGCGCGGCGTCATTCGACAATCACCACACGGAATATTCGTATATTCCGACGCCGGCAGAGAAGAAATTCGATGTGCAGACGATCCGGGGCATGCCATCCCGGAACTCCGCGAACTTTACCATTCGGTGACCAAGAATCGCCCGACGTTTCTTGACGGCAGATGGGGCAAGGCCACGCTCGAGGTCTGCTTGGCGATGTTGCAATCTTCGAATGAACGCCGCGAAGTGACGCTGGCACATCAAATAGCGTGCACGGAAGTAGAAGATACCGGCGCTTATTATGGGTTGAACTGAACGCAGGGTTGAACGATAGGCGAACTTGCAGGCATCAATTTCCAAGATGCTCCTTTTCGGAGCTTTCAATAAACATTAAAGAGGGTTTAGGTATGAAGCGGCTACAGAATTTTCGAAGTGGTTTCCAGTTTCACGCGGCAACGTTGTTCCTTACCATAGCCCTTTCATCGGTCCCCGCATTGAGCCACGCCCAATCGCAGATAAACTTTCCGGAACGACCTGTAAGGCTACTGGTTGCCAATCCGGCCGGTGGAACCATAGACTTGATTGCACGCACCGTGGCCCAAGGCTTGGCAGAAATATGGGGACAGCCGGTTCTTGTCGAAAATAGAGCAGGCGCTGCCGGGCTGATTGCCGGGGAGATAGTCGCGAAAGCCCCCGGCGATGGACATACACTTTTTATGGGTGCAAATTCACTCACGAGCATACCGTTTCTCATAGCGAAGATGCCCTATGACACCCTGACGGATCTGGTTCCCATTGGGATAGCAACCACTATCCCCAATGTTCTGGTGGCCAGCCCGGCGCTCAAGGTCGAATCAATGGCTGAGCTGGTCAAGGCCGCAAAAGCGCAACCAGGCACCATCAATTACGCTTCGAATGGTATTGGAGCAACCAACCACATATCCATGGAACAGCTTCAGCGCGAAGCCGGCATGACTCTTAATCATATCCCCTATAAGGGGGCCGCCGCCTTGCTACCAGATCTCGTAGCCGGCCGCGTATCACTCACCTACGCTGCGGTATCGACCATGCTCCCATATATAAAAGAGGGAAAACTGGTGGCGCTTGGAATGGCCAGTCAGTCTAGATCCCCGCTTTTTCCTGGCGTGCCCACAATGGCGGAACTGGGTTATCCAAAAGCTTCGGCCGCAGCTATTTGGGTTGGGCTGCTGGGATCGAAAGGAATGCCGCAGGCGCTGGTGCAAAAAATCAGCAAAGATTTCGAGATAGTAGTCCGTAGCAAGGCATACAACGACAATGTGATTGCAAAGGGAAACGAACTGCGCGTGGCTAGCTCAGAAGAATTTGCACAACAAATACGCAGCGAATTTGCAAGCAACCGGGAGCTGTTCAAAAGCTTGGGAATAAAGCCTGGTGGCTGATTTAGCTGACGAGTACACTTTCCGTAAGGGTCGAATGTCGCAGCGGGCTGCCGCCTGCTTACCCAGTAAGCCCGAAATCGGGGCGCATGGCCTGGCGAATTCAACATAATCGATAGCCAACGCCATCTACAATGAATACGAAATACCATTAATAGTATTTATAACTTTTTAGCCCTACCCTCTAAAAAGTATCCTTCTATGGGATCTTGGCGGAACATGGCAAGAACGCGCCGCCTGGCTTAATTTTTCAGCATGTGCTCGTAGTTCGCGCCCATCACCTCGGTAATGCGCTCGCCTGCGTTTAACGCCTTGGCCATTGCCGCTTCGCGCGCCACGATCGACTCCGCGGCATCGAGCACGCGGTCGATGTCGGCGGCGGCGATGAAAATCACCGCGCTGCCGTCGGCCACCACGTAATCACCAGGGTTCACCACCACATCACCAATATTCACCGCGACATTGGTGGCCGCTTCGTGAATGCGCCCACGCGCGGTGCGTGCAGTGCAAGCGCGTGCGAACACGGGAAAGTCGTAACCACGCGCTTCATCGATATCGCGCACCGGGCCATCGGCGACCACGCCCTCGACGCCGCGAATTTTCGCGCCCAGCGTCAAAATGCCGCCCCAGGAACCTGCCTCGATACCGGTGCGCTGCTCAACCACGATTACATGGCCCGGCCCGGCCAATTCGATTGCCGCGGTGCAAAGATGGCGCGCGGGGCCCGGTGGGGAGTTGCCTGCGGCAAGCTTCACCGTCACCGCCAGACCCGCGACACGCCGCGACGCCGAGAGTTGTGGCAAACCCGAAACCACGCCGGTTACTTTCAATTTATCCATCGCATCGGAAACGGCGCAGCAATCAAGCTTCACTAATCTTTGTACTTTTGCATCCATCATGGGACTCCTTACTCCTCGTAAATTACGACGCGCCGGCGGCAGGTTATTGAAGCCTCGAAGTATGCCCGATGCCCATCTTTTCGCACGCGTGGCCTCGCGCACGAGGGCAATCCACAATGCTTTGCCAGCGCTTTGCCCTGCCCTCTATACTTCGCCAAGGATTTACCCTTTTGCCAACAACCCGGAATCCGCCATGCACCGTAGCCCATTCTTCGTCGTCCTCATCGCGTTGTTTGGCACGATGCCAATCCAGGCGCAAAACTACCCAAACAAACCGCTGCGCATGATCGTGCCCTTCGCACCGGGTGGCGTGTTGGATGGACTGATTCGCCCCATCGCCAATAATTTAAGTGAGGCCCTGGGTCAACCGGTGATCACCGAGAACCGCCCCGGCGCCAACACCGGCGTAGGTACGGGTGTTTGCGCCAAAGGCACCCCAGACGGTTACACCATATGCGGCTCGGGCAGCGGCGTGGCCTTCAACCCGATTCTGTATCGCAGTTTGGGGTACGTCCCCGAAAAGGATCTTTCGCCCGTCACCAATATGGTGTTTCTCGATGGACCCATCGTGGTCAACACCACCTTGCCGATCACCAATATGAAGACGCTGGTGGATTACGC
>JBJXEY010000138.1:0-8831 GCA_046153355.1 Burkholderiales bacterium | reverse complement strand
CACCATAGTTAATCTGTTGGACATCCAGCGCCATGGTGAGCGCGGAGTTCGGTTTGTAGGCCGCGCCGGCAGTGTAATTTTCGGGCACGTCGAAATTGCCCGCGTCGGCCAAGAGACCTTTGTATTTGCCAAATTTCTCCATGCTGATGCGAGGCTGATAGGCGGCGCCCACCGAGAGGCTTTCGGTCAACCGCCCAATCCAGCCCGCGCGCCATCCCAGACCCCAGGCGGTATCCGTGCCGCGATTGGTGACTTCGCCGGGGTAGGCGGAGAAGATCGGATCGTCGAAATGCTGCACACCCTCGGCGCGCACGCGCTGATACACCACATTGAGCGACATACCCACGGAATGGTTCGCGCTCAGTTTCATCGCGTAAGTCGGCGCGAAATTGCCCTGCTCGAATTTCATGCCGGCTGGATTGGAGCCATTGAGCACTGCGAGAGGATTGTCTTGATAGGCAGTCATGCCGCCGTTGGCATAAACCGAAAAACCCAGCGAACGATCCGGCGCGAGGAGGCGGTTGAATCCCAGCTCGGGAATCGCAAAGCTGCTGCGCTCATTGGCGTCGCGCACGCCCGAGAGCCCCATGATATTGCCCGCGATGATGGAGCCACGGTTGGCTTCGAACTGCTCCAGCCCCACGTCGAGGCGATTGCCGATCCACACCATGCCGGCGGGATTGGTCGCGGCTACCAGCGCATCCTGCGGCAGGGCAACGGCCACGCCACCCATGCCCTTGGATTTCAGGCCGTAGCCGGGTTGGAAATAGCCGGAGGTGGCGAAGGCAAGTCTGGGCGAGAGCGCGACGGCAACGCATATTGCCGCTCGCGCTAGATTTGTCCATGCCAGCGTGGGTCGATATTCAGGCATTACTTAGTCCTTCAATAAGTCGCCGCTCGATTCACCTGTTTTGGGCGAATGGTGGCGATGCTGTGCAAACAGCTTGACGTGGATTAAATTCCCTTACCATTGTCACTTGGAAGATACCGAGATCGGTGCCGAAATCCGTGGAAAGCCGCGCCAGTGCGCGATTCTCGGCGGCAGGGGTATTTCGGCTCGTGAATTCTCATTATGCCGCCCGTAATGGAGCAACACCTCCTGAGCATGGGTACGATCTATAATTTGCTATCCCACCTCAACAAGCAACCGCAGGTGAACGAATTCTCCATAAAAGATCCACGCGATGTACCGGCCTATACGATAGCCGAGGCGGCGCATTATTTGGGCGTACCTGGCTCGACCTTGCGTTCCTGGTTCGTTGGGCAGGCCTATGTCCATGACGGCGAGCGCAGGCAGTTTCAGGCCATTATTCGCCCGGCGGATCGCCATTCGAACGAATTGTCGTTTTCCAATTTGGTAGAGGCCTACGTGCTTACCGGCATTCGCCGCAAGCACCGCATTGGCCTGCCGACTATCCGGCGCGGTCTTGGTTTTCTGGTCAAACAGTTGGGTTCCAAGCGGCCATTACTGGAAGAGCAATTTGCCACGCACGGTGCCGACTTGTTCGTGGAGCGCGTCGGCCAGATCATCAACCTCTCGAAAAACGGTCAAGTTGAAATGGCCGACCTGATACGCGCGTATCTGAATCGCGTCGAGCGCGATGCCCGTGGTGTGCCGATCAAGCTATATCCTTTTATGCGTACGCAACCGCTTGGCAAGCAGCCGCGTTCCGTTGTTATCGACCCGCGCATTTCTTTCGGCCGGCCGGTAGTGGCCGGAACTGGCATTCCAACGGCGGTACTCGCGGAACAGTTCAAGGCGGGCGATCCCGTTCCGACTTTGGCAAAGGAATACGGTGCAAGCGAAGAGGCGGTCTGGGACGCCATCCGCTGCGAACTCGACCTCAAAGCAGCCTGAGCCGGTTTGTTTTTTTGTCGACGAGTCGCTCGATAGCATGATCGTCGCGTCGGCGTTGCGAGATGCCGGCGCGAACATCGAGCGCGCCGCGGATCATTTTCCCAAGGGTTCGCTTGATGAGGTTTGGCTCACCGAGGTGGGGCAAAAAGGCTGGGTTGTGTTGACGCGCGACAAGCGCATCCGATACCGGCAACTGGAACGCCTGGCATTGAAATCTGCTCGCGTTCGCGCTTTCGTCTTTATCGGCGGCAATGTCACCATGCAGGAAACCGGCGAAATCCTTGTCAAGGCTCTTGATCGGATGACCAAGATCGTGCGCGCCGTGCCGGGGCCGTTTATTTACCACTTGGGGCGATCGGGCTCCCCAGTGCGGATGGATTGACGTGTAGTAGACGAATAACACGTAGGAAAACAATAAAAGACTATAATCTAAATTATTTATAATTTGCCTAAAATTTAGGTTATAGCTATTTTACATTCTCGTCCCCTCTACATTGATCGCATCACCCCGCACCTTGGCAATTCGCAAATCAAGGTGCTCACGGGCATGCGCCGCGTTGGCAAGAGCGCGTTGTTGCATTTGATTCGTGATCGGCTCCTGAGGCAGGGCGTTTCCTCCGAACAAATTTGCTGGATCGACAAGGAAGATCTGGCCTTCGATCACGTTCGCGATTACGCCCAATTGGCCGCGCACGTGGATGCCTGGTTTGTGCGTAAACCGGCGCGCAAGACGGGCCGGCGCGCGGCCGCCCGCCCCGCGCCAAAGCAATACCTTTTCATCGACGAGGTGCAGGAAATCGCGCAGTGGGAGCGCGCGCTGCGCCACTATGCGAAACAAACCGGGTTTGAGATTTTCATCACCGGCTCCAACTCCAACCTGCTATCAAGCGAGCTTGCCACGCAGTTGGCGGGGCGCTATGTCGAATTCCGTATTCATCCGTTGTGCTTTCGCGAATTCTTGAGCTTCAACCGGTCCGGTACGTTTGATGCCTACATGCGTCTGGGCGGTCTGCCGGGCGTGGTGATGTTGAAGGACCCAGCCGCGAAAGAGCAATTGCTCGAAGGGATCATGCACACGGTTTTGTTTCGCGACATCATCGCGCGCTACCAGGTGCGTAATGGCGCGCTCCTGGCCGACATTCTGAAATTCGTCGCCACCAATATCGGCTACCCCACCGCCACCAAGAGCATCGCCGCTTACCTAAAAAAAGAACGCCTCTCGCTGGCGTTTGAGACGGTGCGCGAGTACCTGAAGTTCTACGAGCATGCATCGCTCATCCACCCGGTGGACTGGACCGACATCGCCGGCAAGCGCGCCATGGATCTGAATCGAAAATACTATTTCTCTGATCTTGGCCTGCGCAACCGCCTGACTGGTTGGCGCGACGATTACGGTGGCCAGATGCTCGAAAATGTTGTGTACATGGAGTTGTTAGTACGCGGCTACAGCGTCACCGTCGGGCGGGTGGGCACGCAGGAAATCGACTTCGTGGCCGAACGTAGCGGGCAAAAACTCTACCTGCAGGTGGCTTATCTACTCGCCAGCCCCGAGACCGTGGCCCGCGAATTCGAGCCGCTATTGGCGATCCGCGATGCGTACCCGAAGATGGTTTTGTCGATGGACACCGATTGGGGTAGCGACTACCAGGGCGTGATACGAATGTATCTGGTGGATTGGTTGCGCGGCGCGTAAGCAAAGCACCGAGTCTTGGTGAATCGCCAAATCAGGCCGGAATCACCCACGAATTATTCACATCCCCCACCAGTATCCCGGTGATCGAAGCCGAGGTGGCGCTCGGGTTGGCGAGGTTGTATTCGTTGGAGTAGGTGACATTGGATCGGGAAATCGATCCCAGATTGGGGTTGAATGCGGGATCGGTGGGCACGAACACCCAGGAGGGTTGAATGGTGTTGATGCCCACCGACGTTTTGAGAATTTCCAGGGCATCGGCGGCGGTCACCTTGCCATCCTTGGTCATATCGGCGGAGATCAGCTCGCGCCAACTACTTCCTTTCGTCGCCGCAAGCCCTACAGAAAGCTTCAAGGCATCCAGTGCATCGGCGGCAGTTATGGGTTTAGTGGTGCCGTTGACGAGGAAGTCGTTGATCCCACGACTAAAGGTGTAAATGTTGTTCGCCACCTCCTGACCGCTGACTCCCGGTAATGGGCCGCCATCGCGGGTGAGCACGCCAGCGGCAATCGACGCAATGTTGGTGATCTTCAAATCGAAACTCAGACTGGCCGAGAGCCCACCGCTATCGGTGGCAGTAACAGTAATGTGATGTGTTCCCGTGGCGCCCGGCGCGGTGCCGCTGATCTGCCCGCTGGCGTTGTCGATGGCTAATCCACTGGGCAGGCCGCTCGCGCCGAAGTTCAGTACATCGCCTGCATCGACATCGCTGAAAATCTGCGCGAGGCTAAGCGACACTGGCTGCCCCACATTGCCACTCTGGTTGGGGTAGCTCGCCGCCACCGGCGCGTCGTTGATGTTGGCCACCGCGGAGGTGGCGACACTGGTGACGCGCTCCGCCGCGCCCAGGCCGTCGGTATAGCTCGCGCTCACCGTAACCAATTTGCCGACTTGTGCTTGGGTAAGAACAAGGTTGATGGCATTGGCGCCGCTGATGTCAACGCCATCGGCGTGCCATTGGTAGCTGATGGGGCCCAGTCCATCGACATCGCCAAGCGTATTGCTGGCGGCGAGTGTTTGACCTTGCGTGGCCGTGCCGCCAACCGTTACGCTGCCGGTGGGCAAATTCGCGCTGCCCAGATTCAAGGTGAGTCCCGCGAATGAAATGCGTTCGATATTGGTCAATGTATCGGTGCCCTCATCGCCGTCAGCCGTGTTGCTATCGGTGACGGTGTAGCCGCTACTCACCGCAGCGATGGTGTAGCCAAGGCGAGTTCCACTGAAGGCGGCGGCATCCACACCGGCGCCGCCATCGATGCTGTCGTTGCCCGCTTTGCCCTCCAGCGTGTTGTTATTCGCGTTGCCGGTGATCACATTAGCCAGGGTATTGCCGCCACCCGTCATCGCCGCGCTACCGGGAGCGAGCGTGAGGTTCTCGACGAAATTGGTGAGGAGGTAATCGCGCGCGGCGATGACAAGATCCGTGATGCCGCTCAAGTCGGCATCCAGGCGCAGACCGGAGCCGCCCGCCGGCGTGTTGTTGGCCTCGAACACCTCGTCCAGCGCGTCGTCGACGTAATAGGTATCCGACCCTGGGCCGCCTTCCATGCGATCCCCGCCCACCGCGCCATCCAGAATGTCGCTGCCCTCCAGGCCCTGCAAGGTGTCATCGCCAATGCCGCCCTCAAGCGTATCGGCCTGCGGCGTGCCGACGATCAGTTGGCCAACGAAGTTAGCCGAGGTGATGGTGCTCGCTTTGATGTTCTGCAAAATGACGGCGGTATCGAAGCTGTAGAGATTGCCGGCCGCGCCGTCGTGATCCGATTGCAACTGCGTATGCGCGCCCGACTGCACCAGGCGGAGGAAACCTGCGGCAAACGCATTGCCGCCGCCGCCCAGCGAGCTCACGTTCAGAAAGTCGCCGCCAATGCCCACGCTGAAATCGGTGATGATCGGCGCCGGCCCAAGTTTGATGTTCGGATTGGCGGGATGAAGCTCGAAAGTATCGCGACCGCCTCCGCCAGTAATGGTGTTGGTACCCGACGCGGCGGTAAAGATTGTGTCGTTGCCATTACCGCCATCGATACTGTTGCTGCCCAGGCGATCCTCAAGGCGATCATTGCCCTCGCCACCGAACAATTGGTCATCTCCGGCATTGCCATCGAGGGTGTCGTTGCCGGCACTTCCAAGCAATGTGTCGTTGCCATTGCCGCCGCTCAAGCTGTCGAGGCCATCGCCGCCATCCAGATAATCATTGCCATCGCCACCGAATAGACCACCGATTGCGTACAGCGCGCCTTTATGCGAAATGCTTAAAGGCGCGCCGCTTTCATCGCCCGCGCCACCCAACAGACTGTCATCGCCCGCGCCGCCATGAATTGCATCGTTATCCAGACCGCCATCGAGCGTGTCATTCCCGGTGAACCCCAAGAGCAGATCGTTGCCCACGCCGCCGAGAATTGAATCATTGCCACCAAAACCGCCATCCAAAAGATCGTTGTCGCCCAGGCCGCTGATGATGTCGTTGCCATCGCCGCCCAGCAGCGTGTCCGGGCCGGTGGTGCCAGTGAAGTTCAGCGGGTCGGCGATGCCGGTGGGTGAAATGCGGTCGACGAAGTTGGCCTCGGTGAGCGCGGCGGGCGCGACATTCTGCAAAGTGGCGAGCATCAGCCATTGCGCGCCGTTGGCCGGACCGCTCGTATCCACTTGCAGCAAGGTGTTCGAACCCGACACCAAAAGTTGCAGCCAGCCGCTGGTGAACGGATTGGCGTAGTCGTAGCCCAGTTGCGCAAGGCGCCCCAGCACCACGGAGAGATCGACTTTGTCGCCGCCGGCTCCTGGCGTCAGATCGGTGATGGTGGCGGCGGCGCGCCCGTATTCGAGGCCGCGCAATGACAGCCGCATGATGTCGCTGTCGGCCCCGGTGGTGATGGTGCCGGTGCCTGTCAGGTGGGACAAGGTGGAGCTGGTCGCGGCGAAGTCATTTTCAAGGTCGATGAGGTCGCTGCCCGCACCCCCATTGATCAAGTGTGCATCGCCCGCTATGCGAATGATGTCATTGCCGGCGCCCCCCGCGATCGTCCAGTTGGTGGCGCGATCGGTGCTCTTCGCATCAATACTGTCATCACCTTCGCCGCCGTCGATATTGATGGCTTGGATAAGCGTCGCGCCGCTGGTGCCGGGATAGATGATGGTGTCGTTACCCAGACCGCCCACCAGCGTGGAGTTCGAGCCGGTGCCGTGAATGGTGTCGTTGCCCTCGCCACCGTCGAAATAATTGTCGATGTAGAGCGCGTTGAAGCCGTAGAACTGTTCCGCTGTGAGCGTGTCATTGCCAGCCTCGCCATACAGCGCCGCGCCATTGCCCGCGCCGCCTGCGCCATTGGTGGCGTACAGCGCGTCATCGCCCGCACCGCCGCGCACCACGTCGTAGCCTTCGTCGCCTTGCAGCGTGTCGTTGCCCACGCCGCCTTGCAGCGTGTCATCGCCGCTGCCGCCACTCAAATAATCGTTGCCATCGCCGCCATCGATAAAATCGTTGCCCGCTTCGCCACGCAGGCCAAACACGCGGTAGAAGCTGATGCCCTTGTACTCGGCGTAAAAATAGGTGGTTGCGTCGTCGCCCGCGCCACCGAGGATGCTGTCGAATCCATCCCCGCCATAGATCACATCGGTGTCGGGCCCGCCGTCGAGGGTGTCGTCACCGGTGAAACCAAGCAGAAAATCATTGCCGGCTTCGCCGGCCAAGGCATCGCTACCACCTAGGCCACCGTCGAGCAGATCGTTGCCGCCACCCCCATTGATGGTGTCGTTGCCATCGGCGCCAGCCAAGGTATCCGCGCCGGCCGTGCCGGCAATGAGTTGTGGATTGGCGAATCCGGTGGGCGAAATGTCGTTGACAAAATTGACGCGGGTCAGGTTGGCGGGACTGACGTTCTGCATGGTTGCCAGGGTTGTCCACTGCGCGCCATTGCCGGGGCCACTGGTGTCTGCCTGTACCAGGGTGTCGGCGCCGGAGGCTGCCAGACGCAACCAGCCGTTGGTGAAGGGGTTGCTATAGGTGAAGCCCAACTGCGACAAGCGCCCCAGCACCGCGCCGAGGTCCAGTTTGTCCGCGTCCGTGACCGCGCCTATGGTGAAGTCGGTGATGACAGGCGCCGCCCGCCCGTATTCGATTCCGCGCAGCGACAAGCGCACCGTGTCGCTGTCTGCGCCGGTGGTGACGGTGCCGGTTCCAGTTGACTCGATAAATTGGCTGGACGCCTCAAGGTCGATGGTGTCGTTGCCGGCGCCAGCGTTGATGAGGTGTCCAATTCCCTGAGGTTGAATGAAATCGTTGCCTGGCCCGCCATCGATGGTGTGGGAAGTGCCCCCGACCCGCATGGTGTCGTTGCCGGCGCCGCCGGAGAGCGTGAAGCCAGTGCCGGAGAAGGGCCCGTTAAAGTTGTCATCGCCCTCGCCCGCGTCAACCACTACCCCGGTGACCGAAGCGGTGATGGAACCGTAATCAATTTGATCGTTACCCAAGCCGCCGATCAAGGTTGAGTTGGAGCCGGCGCCGCCAAGGGTGTCATTGCCATCGCCGCCGTCGAAATAGTTATTGGTCTGCGTGGCGTCGCTGCCATAGTCAGTGGCCCATAGAAGATCGTTGCCCGCATCGCCGTAGAGCGATGCGCCCTCATTCGCGTCGGCGCCGCTGTAGCCCAGGGCCGCATACAGGAAGTCATCGCCGCTGCCGCCGCGAATAATGTCGTAGCCCTCGTCGCCAAACAGTTTGTCGTTGCCTGTGCCGCCTTGCAGCGTGTCGGCGCCGCTGCCGCCGAATAGAGCATCATTACCATCACCGCCATCTAGAAAATCGTTGCCGGCCTCCCCCCTGAGGCCGAATACGCGGTAGTAGGTGGTGCCCTTGTAATCGGCGTAAAAATAGGTCTGCCCATCGTCGCCCGCGCCGCCGAGGATACTGTCGAGACCATCCCCCCCAAAGATCACATCGGTGTCGGGCCCACCGTCGAGCGTATCGTTGCCGGAAAATCCGAACAGCATATCGTTGCCGGCGTCACCATTGATGAAGTCGCCACCGCCAAAGCCGCCATCAATCGTGTCGTTGCCGCCACCCCCAGTGATCGTGTCGGCGCCATCCCAGCCCTCCAGCAGTTCGCTGGCGACCGTGCCGCTGAACGAGACCGGCTGAGTATTGCCCGTAGGGGCGATGTGATAGACAAAGTTGTCGCTGGTCAAGGCAGTGTTGGCGAGGCCCGAGAGCTTCGCGAGCGTGGTCCATTGAGCGCCATCGGCTGGGCCGCTTGTATCCACTTGCAATAACAAGTCCGCGCCCGTGG
>JBJXEY010000137.1:0-26863 GCA_046153355.1 Burkholderiales bacterium | reverse complement strand
GGCGCGCCGCTTTCCTACCTGGGCGGAGAACGTCTGGGCGCTTTGCAGATTCTTGATCGCGATGCCGCGTTGTGGGCGCTTGGTCTGGGTTGGGCGTTGCTCGCGCCGCTACTGTTGATTCTCGCGCGCCGCTGGAATGGTTATGGAGATTCCCCCAACGCGGGCTCGCTGCCCGAGGTGCGGCATGCTTGATATGGCTGCTGTGCTGAATGTCACGCTGGCGCTGGCCGCGCTCGCAGTGGCCGCGTGGGCATTGAGCGTGGTCAAACAAAATACTGGTCTCGTCGACAGTTTTTGGGGCCTTTTCTTTCTCCTAGGAACGCTCGTCTATGCCCTGACCATGCCATCCGCCAGTGACGGTCATGGTGCGCGCGCGCTGCTGGTCCTGTTGTTGGTCGCCATATGGGCCCTGCGCCTATCCATTTACATCACGCTTCGCAACTGGGGCGAAGCCGAGGATCGGCGCTACCAGGCGATCCGCGCGCGCAACCAACCCGGTTACCAATGGAAGAGTCTGTACCTGGTGTTCGGCTTGCAGGCGCTGCTCGCGTTGCTTATCGGCATGCCCTTGTTTGCCGCGGTTCACGCAAGCACGCCACTCCAGGTTCTGGATTTCGCCGGCCTGGCGTTGTGGATCTTCGGCTTTGCTTTCGAGGCGATCAGCGACGCGCAATTGACGCGCTTTCGCCGCGATCCGGCCAATCGCGGCAAGGTAATGGATAGCGGCCTGTGGCGCTATACCCGCCATCCCAATTATTTTGGCGAAGCCGTGTTGTGGTGGGGTTTTTACTGCATCGCCCTTGCCGCGGGCGCTTGGTGGACGCTGTTCGCGCCACTCATCATGACGTGGTTGTTGATGAAGGTATCCGGTGTGGTGCTGTTGGAGAAAGACATCGCGGAACGCCGCCCCGGCTATCGCGAGTATGTGGCACGCACCAACGCGTTTGTACCGGGGATGCCACGCACATGAAAACCTGGCCACTCGCCCTGTTGCTGCTTGCGTTGTCGATCTGCGGCCCGGCCAGCGCGGCGGAGGCGCGTCTCTGGGATTTTCGCGTCTATCTGGATGATTCGGCCATTGGCTCGCATCGCTTTAGCCTGACGAACAAAGGCGAGGAGATACACCTTTTGAGCGAAGCGAACTTCGAGGTGAAGATCCTGTTTTTTTCCGCCTACCGCTATGTGCATCGCGCCGCGGAACGCTGGCGCGGCGACTGCCTGCTCAGTCTGGATGCGCGCACCGACGATAACGGCAAACAACTGTCGGTATCGCGACCGGTGCTGGAAGGTTGCACCATGAGTTATGCCTATTGGAACCCGCGCATGCTCAGAGAGCCGCGATTGCTCAACGCGCAGACCGGGGATCTTGAGCCGGTGAGCATCGCGGCGCTGGGCGAGGACAACATCCTGGTGCGCGGCGTGAATGTGGCGGCGCGGCGTTACCGTATTACGGGTGCGAAAAACCCCATTGAACTTTGGTACTCACCGAGCGGCGAGTGGCTCGCGCTGGATGCCACCGTGGATGGCGGAAGGCGCTTGCGTTACCGGCTCGAACAGGTGGCGCGCCCATGAGCATCAAGCAACCGCTGCAGGTGCTTGTCAACTGGTTCGATAACAGCGCGAACCCAGACGCTGGCAGTGGCGCAAATGGCATCGACTGGCTGCGCGTGGTGCCATTTATCGCGCTGCACCTTGCTTGTTGCGCGGTGGTTTGGGTGGGCGTCAGCGCCACCGCTGTGTGGATCGCTGTCGGCCTGTATCTCGCGCGTATGTTCGCGATCACGGCTTTTTATCATCGTTATTTCGCGCACCGTGCGTTTCGTACTTCGCGCCTGGTGCAGTTTTGTTTCGCGTTTCTCGGTGCAACCGCCACGCAACGCGGGCCGCTGTGGTGGGCTTCGCACCATCGTCACCACCACCGGCACGCCGATGATGAAGAGGATGCGCATTCTCCGCATCGCCATGGTTTTCTCATGGCCCATGCGGGTTGGTTTCTGTCGCGGCGCAATTTCGCCACGCGAACCGGGCTGATCCGCGATCTGCTGCGTTACCCGGAGCTGCGTTTTCTGGATCGCTTCGACGTTGTTGCGCCGCTGACACTGGCCGCCGGCCTATACGCGCTTGGCGAATGGTTGGCGCTCGCGCATCCTTCCTTGGGCACCAACGGGCCGCAGCTTCTGGTGTGGGGTTTTTGCATCTCCACGGTGGTGTTGTATCACGCCACCTTTACCGTTAATTCGCTGGCGCATAGCGTAGGCCGGCGCCGTTATGCAACCCGCGACCGATCACGCAACAACTGGTGGTTGGCGATTCTCACCCTAGGGGAGGGCTGGCACAACAATCACCACCATTACCCTGGCGCTGCGCGCCAGGGCTTCTTTTGGTGGGAGATCGACATCACCTACTACGGCTTGCGGCTGTTGGCATCGCTGGGCCTGGTCTGGGGGTTGCGCCACGTGCCCGCCGACATGTTGCATCCACACGCGGCGCGCGCTGGGTCGCCGCGATGAACATCGCCATAGTCGGTAGTGGTATCGCTGGCAACGTTGCCGCCTATCATCTGGCGCGCGAACATCAGATCACGATGTTCGAGGCGGCCGGCCACATCGGCGGGCATACCCACACCCACCAGATCGAACAGGCAGGCCAGCGCTACGCGGTGGACACCGGGTTTATCGTGTTTAACGACTGGACCTATCCCAATTTCATCGCGCTAATGGATGAACTGGGTGTCGCCTCGCAGGAGAGTGCGATGAGTTTTTCAGTGCGCGACGAAGGCGCCGATATCGAATACAACGGCACTTCGTTGAATAGTCTTTTTGCGCAGCGCTCGAATCTGCTGCGACCGGCGTTCTGGCGGATGTTAAAGGACATCATGCGTTTTAACCGCGAAGCACTGGCGTTGCTCGATGCGGGCGGCGATGAACTGAGCCTGGGTGAGTTCCTCGCGCATAAAGCCTACTCGCGCGAATTTATCGAGCGCTACATCATTCCCATGGGCGCGGCGATTTGGTCCACCGATGCGCGCAACATGCGCGCCTTTCCAGCGAAGTTTTTTGTACGCTTTTTTCAAAATCACGGCATGTTGTCGGTGGATAAGCGCCCGCAATGGCGGGTGATTCAAGGTGGCTCGGCGCGTTATGTCGACAAGCTCACCGCTTCGTTTCGCGACCGCATTCGTTTGCATTCCCCGGTGCGGTCGATTCGCCGAGTTGCCGGCGGCGCATGGGTAAAGCCCGAGGGGGGCGAAGCCGAGCGCTTCGACGCGGTGTTCCTCGCCTGTCATAGTAATCAGGCCTTAGCGATGCTATCCGACGCGAGCCGCGAGGAACGCGAAGTACTTGGCGCCATCCCGTATCAATATAACGAAGCGGTGCTGCATACCGATACCCGCATGTTGCCGCGGCGCCCGCTTGCCTGGGCGGCATGGAACTATCACCTGCTCGATGAGCGCGAACTCTCCGGCGCCGCGCCGCGCGTGGCGCTCACCTACAACATGAATATCCTGCAGTCATTGCGCTCGCCGGAACCTTTTCTGGTGACCTTGAATCGCAGCACCAGCATCGACCCGGCCAAGGTGATCAAGCGTATCGGTTACGAACATCCACTGTTCACCCCTGCGGCGGTGGCGGCGCAAGCGCGCCACGCTGAAATCAACGGGCCGCTGGCCACTTATTTCTGCGGCGCCTATTGGCGTAATGGTTTTCACGAAGACGGTGTGGTCAGTGCCCTCGCGGCGGTGGGCCACTTCAAAAAGCGCAATGGGGTATCGCAAATCAATGCGCTGCCCAAGGCGGATGCCAAGCGTTCTGGCTTGGTGCGAAACTTCAACACAGGGGATGGCGATGCACAGCGCGCTCTACACCGGGCGGCTTAGGCACCGCAGGCTTCTGCCGCAGCCGCACGAGTTCAGCTATGGCTTGTACATGAGTTACCTGGATCTCTCCGAGTTGGATGAGGTTTTCGGTGGGCGTTGGTTATGGTCGCATCGCCGCGCGGCGCCCATGTGGCTGCGCCGCGCCGATTACCTCGGTGATCCGGCGGTTCCGCTGGATCAGGCGGTGCGTGATCGCGTGGAGGCCGAAACCGGGCGGCGCCCTGAGGGGCCGATACGCTTGCTCACGCATCTGCGCGCGTTTGGCCTCGCCTTCAATCCAGTAAGTTTCTACTACTGTTTTGATGCTTCGGGCGAGCAACTTGAAACCATCGTCGCGGAAATCACCAACACACCATGGAACCAACGCCACGCTTATGTTCTGCCACGGCCCGAGCAGGGCAATGTTGGCGGGTTGCGCCGGCACCGATTCGCCAAACGCTTTCATGTTTCTCCCTTCATGGAGATGAATCTGGAATACGACTGGCGTTTTGGCTTGCCCCAGGAGTCGCTGGGCATACACATGAGCAATTTGAAAGATGGCCGCAAAGTGTTCGATGCCACCTTGACACTCGAGCGTCAACCGATCAACAGCGCCAATCTGGCGCGGGTGCTCTTTATGTTCCCCTTTATCACGCTCAAGGTGGTGGCGGCGATCTACTGGCAGGCCTTGCGGCTGTGGATCAAGCGCGCGCCGTTTCATCCGCATCCAGGTCATGGTGCAAGGCATACACAAGAAGGCCAGGACGCGAAACCGCCTATCGCTGCCATATCCCCGATAAGTGAAGGAAAAACCTTATGAACACCGATATCGCCCACGGTAATACCCTGCGGCGCGAATTGCTCCCCGGGGTTGCGCAAACTTTTACGCCCAAGCCGCATTTCCTCGATGGTTTGGCAAAACGCGCCGTGTTGGCAAGGCTTGCCGCCGTGCAGCATGGCGAACTGCTTTTGTGCGATGGCGAGCAACGCACCCGTTATGGCGTGCGCAGCCAAACTTGCCCGTTGAGTGTGACGCTCTGGGTACACGATGCGCGCTTCTATAGCGATATCGCGTTTGGCGGTTCAATCGGCGCCGGAGAGGCGTTCATGCGCGGCTGGTGGTCGGTGGATGACCTCACGGCGTTGGTGCGCATTCTGCTTTGCAATCGTGGCGTGCTCGACGGCCTGGAGGGCGGTCTCGCCCGCTTGACCGGTCCGTTGCAAAAAGCCTTGCATTGGCTCAATCGCAACACGCGCGCGGGGTCGCGGCGCAATATTGCCGCTCACTACGATTTGGGGAACGAGTTCTTCGGCCTGTTTCTCGATCCGACCATGATGTATTCCAGCGCGATTTTCGAGCGTCCCGAGATGAGCTTGGAAGAAGCGCAAGTGGCGCGTCTCGATCTTATCTGCCGAAAATTGGCGCTCAAACCCACCGACCACCTGCTGGAAATCGGCACCGGCTGGGGCGCGATGGCGATGCATGCGGCCCAGCACTACGGTTGCCGCGTGACCAGCACCACGATATCCCGCGAACAGGGTGAGCTTGCTCGCGAGCGCATTGCCAAGGCGGGGCTGAATGATCGCATCACCGTGTTGCAGGAGGACTACCGCGACTTGAAAGGCAGCTACGACAAGCTGGTGTCGATCGAGATGATCGAAGCGGTCGGGCATCAGTTCTACGATAGCTACTTCGCCCAATGCGCGCGTCTATTGCGCGAGGATGGCCTGATGCTCCTGCAGGCGATCACCATCGCCGACCAGCGCTACGAACAAGCGCGCCGCTCGGTGGATTTCATCCAGCGCTACATCTTCCCGGGCAGCACCATTCCTAGCGTGACGGCGATGCTCGATTCCATCACTCGCTCAAGCGACCTGCGCCTCATCCACCTGCAGGATATCGGCCCGCATTACGCCACCACCTTGCGCCGCTGGCGCGAAAATTTCACCGCGCAACGCGAAGCGGTGCGCGCGCTGGGCTACCCGGAGAGTTTCCTGCGCATGTGGGAGTTCTATCTTTGTTACTGCGAGGGCGGGTTCGAGGAGCGCGTCATCGGTGATGCGCAAATGTTGCTCGCCAAGCCTGGTTATCGCGGCGTGTTTTGAAGCGCACGCTGGTTTGGTTTCGCCGCGACCTGCGCTTTGCCGATCATGCGGCGCTCTACCATGCCTTGAATGCGGCGCGCCGCGTGTGGTGCGTGTTCGTGTTCGACACCGATATTCTGGATCGCCTGCCCTCCAAGCTTGACCGCCGTGTGGAATTCATCTGGCATTCGCTGCGCGAGCTGGACGCCTTGCTGGTTGAGCGTGGCGGTGGAATGGCTGTTCTGCATGGCAGAGCAGAGACTGAAATCCCTAAGTTCGCGCAAGCGCTGAAAGCCGAGGCTGTATTCGTCAATCGCGATTACGAACCGGCGGCGGTGCGCCGCGATGCAGCGGTTGGCGCGCGTCTTGCCTCCCTGGGTATTGGATTCGAATCCTTCAAGGACCAAGTGATTTTCGAAACGGACGAAATCATGACGGCCGCAGGCAGTGCGTATTCGGTGTACACGCCATATAAGAACAAATGGCAGAAGACGCTGGATGACGTTGCCGTCAAACCGTATCCGGTGGAGAGGCACCTCTCGTCCCTGGCGAGGCCGCCTGCCAAATCGTTTCCCACCCTGGGACAACTGGGTTTCGAAAACACCAATCTTCTTGAAATACCGATTCGTCCGGGCATGAGCGGTGCAAATGTTGCCTTGGAAGATTTTCTCCAACGTATCGAGCAGTACGACGCGCAGCGCAATTTTCCCGCAGTGAGGGGGCCTTCCTATCTTTCGGTCCATTTGCGGTTTGGCACGGTATCGATTCGTCATCTGGTGGCATGCGCCATGGCGCGCGGCGGGCGAGGCGCGCAAACCTGGCTCGCCGAATTGATCTGGCGCGATTTCTATTTTCAAATACTGCACCACTACCCACGCGTCGTGGAGCGCGCCTTTAGATCCGATTTTGACAAGCTGCGGTTTGACAACGATGCCAGCGTCTTAGCCGCGTGGTGCGAAGGCCGCACCGGTTACCCCTTGGTGGATGCGGCCATGCGTCAGATCAACGCTACTGGCTACATGCATAACCGCTTGCGTATGGTGGTGGCGTCTTTCTTGGTGAAAGATTTACACATTCATTGGCAATTCGGAGAAAAATATTTTGCCGACCATCTTAACGATTTTGACCTTGCGGCCAATAATGGCGGCTGGCAATGGGCCGCCTCCAGTGGCTGCGACGCGCAGCCCTATTTCCGCATCTTTAATCCGATTACCCAGTCGGAGAAATTCGATCCGTACGGTGAGTTCATCCGTCGCTACCTGCCTGTGCTCGCAAATGTGCCCGATAAGCTCATCCACGCGCCTTGGAGGATGAGCGCGCCGCAGCAGCGCGCCGCCAACTGTCTGATCGGTGTGGATTATCCACGGCCAATCGTGGATCACGACGCGGCACGCAGGACAACTCTGGCGCGTTACGCGGCGGCGCGAAAAGGCTTGCGCGAGGTTATCTAACGCAAGGGTGATCGTGACACCGTGCCGTGAAACGGCTACGCTACGTCAGGCAACCTATTAAAGCGAAATGCTGGCCGCAGCGAAGTAGTGCCGCGGCGCACACAAAATCCCTGCTATGCAAGAGATCAAACATCGCGTCGGTATTCTTACCCCCCCGGCCAACCCCACGGTTGAGCCCGAGATGCGCGCGTTGCTGCCGCTATCTGTTGCGATGTACGTGAGCCGTCTGCCGGTTTTGCCGGGCGAACTGCGTGAGCGCAATACCGCTTATCCAAGCCACTACGAGGCGTGCCTGCGAAGTTTTGGCTCCCTCGAATTGGAAGCGTTTTATATTGGCTTGACTGGCGGCACCTACGCGTTGGGTCCGGCCAAGGATCGGGAATTCTGCGCACAGTTGTCGACGCGAATCGGCAAACCGGTGTTTACCGCGGGCGTTGCCATACTCGAAGTGCTGCGGGCCCTCGGCTCGCATCATCTGTGTTTGATTTCTCCCTATCCCCAATGGCTTACTGATCTTTCGGTGGCCTATTGGGAGGCGGCCGGATTCAAAGTCAATCCGGTGGTCAAAATGGGCGAGGTATTTCGTGCCTATGAAATGAATACCACCGAAGTGTTGCAGGTTCTTGAACGCGCCAAACCGGTACGCGGTAGCCCGGTGTTGATATCCGGTACCGGCTTGATTACCTTGCCGGCGATTCTCGGCGTGGGAGCGCGCTTCACGGCGCCGCTGTTGTCCTCCAACCTGTGCGGTGCATGGCATCTACTGCGTTGTATCGGCGGCGAAGCTTCTGAGTCGCTTAGCGCCGCGTTGCCGCAACTGCCATTGCGTTAACTACCATTGCGTTAAAAACATGGCATGACAAGGTTGTATCGCTCCGCGTCGCAGCCTTTCGGGCCATTGCCGGAAGCTGTCGTGCGCAAAGCTAAGCTCATGCTGCTCGATACCGTGGCCTGCATGCTGACCGCGCGCAGTGCACCCGAGGTACGCGCGTTTGAACGCTCGCTTTCCGCAATGGACGCGGGGTCGTTTCGTTTTCCTGGCGGAGAACCGCTGAGTCTATTGGGCGCGGCGGCGGTGGGCGCGATGTCGGCTACTTGGGATGAAGCCTGCGAGGGTTTGGCGATGGCGCATGGCAGGCCTGGCGTGCCGGTGATCGCGGCGCTGCTTCCCTTCGCGATTACTCGGGCGCTATCGTTGGATGCGCTGCTGCGAAGTCTGGTGGTCGGCTATGAAGTGGGCGCGCGCGCCGGGGCATGGCTGCGCATCCGCCCCGGTATGCATGTGGATGGCAACTGGCCGGCGCTGGGCGTGGCCGCGGGCATGGCCGATGCGATGCATTTATCGCCTGCCGCCTGCGACGCAGCGCTGGATATCACCGCCTGTCAATTGCCGGCGAGCCTCTATTTGCCGGTGGCGCGCGGCGCCAATGCGCGCAACACCTACCTCTCTCATAGTGCCTGGCTTGGCATACTCGCCGCCAATGCCGCCGCCGCGGGCATCAGCGCCCCCACCGATGCGCTGTCGCATTACGCGCAGCATTTTGCTGAAAAGGGGGACGTACCCCAGTTTCCCGTCGACCAATACCTGATTCTTGATGCCTATTTCAAGCCGCACGCGGCGGTGCGGCATGTGCACTACGGCGCCGAAGCGGCGCGCCTGCTGCGCGATCATTTGCGTGGCCAAACCGGATCGATCACGGCAATACGTCTCAAAATTTATCAGGAAGCGATTACCTACTGCGGTAACCGCGCGCCGCGCCAACCGATCCAGGCGCAATTCAGCTTGTCGTTTGGTGTTGCCGCCGCGTTGATACACGGCGGCATCGAAGCGAGTGTGTATCGCGACGAAAATTTCAATCACCCGGAATTGCGGCGGCTTGAGGCGCTCGTGCAAATTGAACAAGATACTTCACTCACCGCCGCCAACCAACGCGGGGCGACGTTGTCGATTGATGCCGGCGGCCAGCGTTACAGTGAGGATGTCGCTGCGATCAAGGGCGATCCGGATCTGCCCATGAGCGAGGGTGAGGTGCGAGACAAATTCCTGCGCTACGTAGCGGCGCGCATCTCCGCCACCAGCGCGGATAAATTTGTGCAAGCGTTGATCCGGGGTGACTCTGCTACAGGCATGGATCAGATATGGAAACTGCTGTTTTGAAGAGGTGCAAAAAATGAAACGATTAGCTTGGGCAATCGGTGGCACGCCAGCAGTTTTTGCGATTGGGTTCTTGGGTATTACCGCCATTGTTTCGCTGGCGCAAGCGCAGCCCTATCCAACCAAACCGGTGCGCATCTTCACCCAGTTCGCGGCAGGCGCCAGTGGCGACACCACGGTGCGCATCATGTCTGCGCCGTTCAGTGAAATTATCGGCCAGCCAGTGATCATCGAGAATCGCGCCGGCGCTGGTGGCGTGCTCGCCGCCGAGGCGGTGGCGCGTGCGGCGCCTGATGGCTACACGCTACTGGCGGGTTCCTCCTCCACGCAAATCATCCGGATTTTTTTATCGAAGAGCATTCCCTTCGATCCAGTGCGCGACTTCACGCCGATCACGCAGATCACCGAGTCGGTGCCCACCATCGTGTTGAATCCACGCCTCCCGGTGAATTCACTGGGCGAATTGATCGACTACGCGCGGCGCAATCCCGGCAAGATCGCCTTTGGCACCTCTGGCATCGGCAGCGATCATCACCTCTCGGGCGAGGAGATCAAGCAATTGATGAAGCTGGACATGCTGCACGTTCCCTACAAAGCCGGCGCACAGGCGCTGGTGGATGTGATCTCCGGTCAATTGCCGATGGCCTTTGTGATTCACACCCAGGCGTTGCCGCATATCCGCTCGGGCAAGGCGCGGGCGCTTGCCGTGGTGAAGGAGAAGCGTTTTGCACTCTTGCCCGAGGTGCCAACCGTCACCGAAGTCATCCCGGCCTTCGAAGTGCCACCCTCCTGGACCGGCTTGCTCGGCCCCGCGGGTTTGCCAAGCGCGCTGTTGTCGCGCATCGCCGCCGACGCGATACGCGCGATGAACCTGCCCGAAACCCGCGCGCGTTACGCCGAGGGAGGGCAGGAGGTCATTGCCAGCACGCCAGAAGAATTCACGGCGAAGATACGCCGCAATCTTGAACTGGTGGGTCGGATCGTTAAGGCGGCGGGGATACAGGCGGAATGAGGGGCGGTTCGGGTATTTCTATACGTTGGAGTGTCACGGAGCAGAGGCGGGGCACTTATCAGGTTGGTGGGGAGGGCGGTCTGGAGCAGGTGGTCAGTGACTGGCTGGAAAGTTCACGAAAAGTCCGGGAGGCGTTGGAGGGGCTGCTGGGTGACGGCGCTGTAAATGGTTCGCGAAGGGTCTAAGGGGACAGCACCGCATCTGGCACAGTTTTGTCAGAAAAACAGGGCTGTTTTTGTGACAAAAATCTTATGCTGATATGCATATATATAATTGATTTTAATATAAAAAGAGGGGTTTTTTCTGAGAAGAGAGTTGAGTCACATGCGGGGCAGAGAATAGTTTCATTTTTGTCAGAAAAATATGTAATAATTTCTGACAAAAATAGCCATCTGGAGTAACTGATCGTGGGCAAGCACGCACAATCCATCGACACGCAGATCTTCGACCGCATCAAGCGCAATGCTGTCGGGCAGGTTTTCAATGCGCGAGACTTTCTGGACCTCGGCAGCCGTCATGCCGTTGATCAGACGCTGTCGCGGCACAGTCGCGCGGGTCGCTTGCGCAAGGTCGCCCGTGGACTGTATGACGTGCCGCGCATCGATCCCCAGTTGGGTCAGTTGTCGCCGAATTCCGACGCTATTGCCAATGCCCTTAAGAGCCGCGATGGGATTCGTCTGCAACCTACTGGAGCACATGCCGCGAACATGCTTGGGCTTTCCGATCAGGTGCCGGTGAAAATCGTTTACCTCACCGATGGCTCGAGCCGACACCTGACCTATGGTGGGCTGGATATCGTGTTGAAGCACACCACCACGCGAAATATGGCCACCGCCGGACGTTTGAGCGGATTGATCATTCAGGCATTGCGCTGGATGGGAAGGAATCGCGTTGACGACGACATCGTGGCGAAACTGCGCCGCAACCTGAAACCCAACGACAGGGCTGCGCTGGTGCGCGATGTAGCGTACGCACCCGCATGGATCGCCCGGATATTTCATCGGCTGGCATCCGATAACCAGGAAATATCCGCGGACAGTCAATAGCATGCAAGGTTTTCTGGACCTTTCCGTGGCAAGGCGACGCGCGGTATGCGAGGAGGCGCAGGCACGCATGCGCCTTCGCGCCGCCAGCGTCGAAAAGGACTTCTGGGTGTGCTGGACCTTGCGCGAGCTATTCAATCTTCCCTACATCGGACCACGGCTGACTTTCAAGGGCGGTACCTCGCTATCGAAAGCGTGGAAACTGATCGAACGTTTCTCCGAGGATATCGACGTCGTCATCGACCGCGATTTCTTGGGTTACGGCGGCGATGCTTCACCCGAAGCAGCGTCAAGCCGCAAGAAGCGCAGCCAGGCCCTGGACGCACTGCGTGACTCATGCCAGGCGTACATACGGGACTCGCTCGCGCCAGCGCTGTCAGCGCGAATTGCGCAGGCGCTTGGACCTGGCGGATGGCAGCTTGAATCCGATCCCGCCGATGCCGACGGACAAACGTTATTGTTCCGCTATCCGGCGGCCTTCGATGGCGGCGGCTATGTGGCCCCGGTGGTGAAGATAGAAATGGGTGCGCGTTCCGATATCGATCCGGCCGAAGCACCGCAGATCGAGCCCTATCTTGCGCAGACCTTTCCCGATCTTCTCGGTGAAAGCCGCTTTGCCGTACGTACCCTATCTGCAAGGCGCACCTTCTGGGAAAAAGCCATGCTGCTGCATGAAGAAACCTATCGTCCTGCCGAAAAGCGGCGTGGGATGTTTCTGTCGCGGCACTATTACGACCTCTGGTGCATGATCCGATTGGGAGTGGCAGAGCAGGCGATAGCAAGTGAAGGTTTGTTCGAACGCATCGCCGCGCACCGCGAAGTATTTTTTCGCTACAACTGGCTAGACTACAAAACCTTGCACCGTGGTTCGCTGAGGTTGATGCCTCTGCGGGAGCAATTCCCAGCGTGGCAACGTGATTACGATGACATGCGCGAAGCAATGTTCTTCGGTGCGACGCCCCCGTTCCTTGAAGTCCTCACGCTGATCGAGGACTTCCAGAATAAATTCAATCAAACATGAACGACCTGAATAACAGGCTGGCGGAGCTTCGCGTCAATCAGCAGGATTATTCGGAGGCGCGGGCGCAGCGCTTGCGCTTGCTGCAGAACATGAATTTGGCGACGGACGACGGCGTTTTGAATCTTGCCGGTGTTCTTTTGTTCGCCTAACGGCCGGAGTGGATCAAGCCGCAGTTCGTGGTCAAGCCGATTCGCTGTCCCGGAAATGTCGTTCACCGAATCCAACACCGTCGAGCAGATTGCACACTGACCAAGATTTGTTTGACCGGGCTTATGCGTATATCAAGCAGTACTACTGACATCGTACTGTCTTGCGTATCTCATTTTGAGATTATAATTACTCCATACACTACGCTAATATTGAATTGTGGTGCATAATTCTATGAGAATGCAACTTATTCCACCGCCGCCGCCTGCCGCAACCCGCTGATCATCGAGGCATTCAACATATGCTTGTAGAGCTTGTCGCGATCGGCGCAAATCTCCTGTAATCCCTTCAAAGAAGCGCGGCGCTTTTCCGGATCGAGCTCACGCATGCGCCGCCGGTTGGCATCCGACTGGGCGATGATGGCCTCGGCCACCACCGGCCGGCGCTGGCGTTCGTAGCGATCCAGTAGCGTCTCGGGCTCACCTTTCTTAATTACTGCGATGAGTTTTTCCGCCAAGTTAATCGCGTCGTGCACGCCGCCGTTCAGACCCATGCCGCCTGTCGGGCTGGTGAGGTGGGCTGCATCGCCAGCGAGAAAGACTCTGCCCACGCGATATTTGGAGACCATGCGCTGGTGTGCGCGATAGGCGCGTAGCGCCAACACGCCATAGGGGCGCGGCTGCGGCACGATGTGTTGCAGCGCGGCCTCGATACTCTCGGGGGTGAGTTGTTCTTCGATGGTTTTGTCGGCCAACGGATAGATGGCGACGCGCCAGGTGTCTTCGACTTTCAACAGCGAAAAATTAGTGCCCTCGCGCCAGCAATAGTTGACGCCCGAGAGGCCTTCCAGATGTTCTTCAAAGGGAAATTTCACTGTCGCGATGATATTGGTTTCGGGATAGATGCTGCCCTCGAACTCTAAGCCTAGCGATTTCCTCACCGCGCTATGCGCGCCATCGGCGCCGATCACCCAGGCGCCGGTGACGGTTTCGTCACGGCCTTCACGTTCGATGACGATGCTGGCGCTCGCCACATCTTGTGTCACCGCTTTGACCGGTGCGCCGAATTCCACGCTGACCGTGGGCATTCTGATCAAGCGCTCCAAGAGCGCGTGCGACAGCACCGTCTGGTCGCATTGCAAGCGATAAGGATGCCCGGTGTCGTTGGCAAGCACGCCAACATCGAACACCGCGCGTTCCCCAGAGGGGTGCCAGCGTATTTGCCAGTGCGGGCAGATGACGCCTTGTTGCACCAGGGCGTCGCCCACGCCGTAGGCATCCAACATATCCAGTGTCGGCGGATGAAAGGTGGTGGCACGCGGGTCGACCAGGAGTTCTTTTTCCGCCTCAAACACGCGTACGCGTATACCCGCAGTGGCGAGCGCTATCGCCGCCGACAGGCCAACAGGGCCAGCGCCTGCGATCAATACTTCTTCATGGTTCATGCTATCTATCTATCCTTCAACGAAAGAAATTCTGAGCGATTGCAAGGTTATTTCTGTTTGCCTGAAATGCCTTATGCACTATTAGCGAATGTTAAACTAATGAAAATCCATGCCCCTGCCTTAATTAGGAATTCCTGTGAACCCAACGCATCGCATAGAGCTTTTGCCAATCATCGTTGCGCTGGCCGGTTTGGCCGCGCAAAGTGCGCTCGCGCAAACCGACTACCCCAACAAGCCGATCCGCATGATTGTGCCGTTTGCTGCGGGCGGTTCCACGGATGTGATCGCGCGTTTACTTTCGGAGAAACTCTCCGACGCTTTGGGCAAGCCGGCGATTATCGAGAACCGCCCAGGCGCGGGTTCAACAGTAGGCGTGGATGTGGTCGTAAAGTCCGCGCCAGATGGCTATACCCTCGCGATCACCGCGAATTCCGCCATTGCGCCCGGCCCGCTAATGCGCACCACCATGCCCTTCGACCCGCTCAACGATCTGGCGCACATCGCGCTGATTGGCACCTTCACCAATGGCGTGGTGGTGCCCGCGGCCTCGCCGTATAAAACCATGCGCGAACTGATCGATGCGGCGCGCGCCAATCCCGGCAAACTCTCTTATGCCTCGGCGGGTATCGGCTCTTCGGGATGGCTCTCAGGCGAGTTGCTCAAACGTCGCGCCAATATCGACATGGTGCATGTGCCTTACAAAGGCTCGGGGCCCGCGGCAATCGATCTGGTGGCAGGCCGGCTTGATCTCATGTTCGAGAGCCTAGTGAACGCCACGCCCAATGTGCGCGCCGGCAAAGCGCGTTTGATCGCGGTGGGGTCGGCTAAGCGTTCGCGTTTTCATCCTGATGTGCCCACGGTGGCCGAGATCGTGCCCGGCGTGGTGGGTGCGCCGTGGTTTGGTTTTGCCGCGCCGGCGAAAACGCCGGCGCCGATATTGCAGCGTCTGGAGCGCGATATCACTGGCGTGCTGCGCAACAACGAGGTGCGTAACAGATTGGAGGAAGTCGGCATGGAGCCCAGCGGTGCGGGGTCTAAGGAACTGCTTGAACATATCCATGCCGAGAATGCGTTGTGGGGGCCGATCATCAAGGCGTTGAACGTCAAAGTGGAGTAGGCAAGGGATACTTCCCTGGCCGCATCGCAACCCATGCTGCAGACGCTTGCTCAGAAACTACTGGCCCGCGCCAGCGGTCTCGCCTCGGTCAAGCCTGGCGAGATCGTCACCTGCAAAGTTGATCTTGCGATGATGCATGACTCGGGCGGCCCCCGGCGTATCGCGCCCATGTTAAAAGAACTCGGCGCCAAACCCTGGGACGCAGACAAAATTGTGGTCATCACTGATCACTATCTTCCCGCCTACGATGATGAAAGCCGCAACATCATTCGCATCGCGCGCGATTGGGTCGCGACCGAGGGCGTAAAAAATTTTCACGACAACATGGGCATCTGCCATGTGGTGCTGCCCGAACAAGGCCACTTGAAGCCGGGCATGTTCGTGGTGGGTGGCGACAGCCACTCCTGCACCGGCGGCGCGTTTGGCGCGTATATGCTGGGGATTGGCTCCACCGAAATGTTTGGCGTGGTGGCCACCGGCGAAATCTGGATACGCGTGCCGGAAACCATACTTATCGAATGGCAGGGCAAATTCGGCGCGGCGGTGTCGGCCAAGGATGCAATGCTGTTTCTGTGCGCAAAGCTTGGCCTTGATGGCGGCAATTATCAGGCGGTTGAATACGCGGGCTCGGCCATCGCGGCGCTGCCCATGCAGGAGCGCATGACCTTGTCGAACATGACCGCGGAGATTGGCGGGCAGGTGGGTTTGATCGCACCCGATGAGACTACGCGCGCGTTTCTCCATGCTGCCGGTGCGAAAGATATCGATATCACTTGGCATGGCGATGCGGAGGCCAGCGTCGCCGCGCATCATCGTTTCAACGCCAATGACCTCTCGCCTCAGGTGGCTGCGCCGGGTAGCCCTACCCATAGCCGTCCGGTGGGCGAATTCACTGGTGAGCACATCGATATTGCGTATATCGGCGCATGCACCGGCGCGAAGTTGGAGGATCTACGCATGGCGGCGCGTGTATTCAAAGGGCGGCGCGCCGCAAAAGGTGTGCGCTTGATGGTGGCGCCGGCTTCGCAAAAAGATCAAAAACAGGCGGCGGACGAAGGCACTCTTGATATTTTGGTAGCTGCCGGGGCAAAGATCCTTCCCAACACCTGCGGCGTGTGCGCGGGTTATGGCGAATATCGCTTTGCCGAAAACGAAACCATTATTTCGTCGACGGCGCGCAATTTCACAGGCCGCATGGGCGCGGATTCGGCGCGGGTGTTCCTCGGCTCGCCCTTTACCGTGGCGGCTTCGGCGATTGCCGGTCACATCTGCAATCCCATGGACATCATCGGTTAAGCCATGACGAGCGACAACATCGCGGCTCGCGCACCGCACACCTGGGTGTTTGGCGATAACCTCACCACCGATGCGCTCGCGCCCGGTGCGTATATGAAACTGGGGATTGCCTCGATCGCGGCGCATTGCCTGGAGTCGGTGGAGCCACGTTTTGCGTCGAGCGTGCAACCGGGTGATTTCGTGGTGGGCTTGCGCAACTTTGGCGCGGGGTCATCGCGCGAACAGGCGCCCGAGGCTCTGCGGCATCTGGGCGTGGCGGCGGTGCTGGCGCAATCCTATGGCGGCATCTTTTATCGCAATGCCATCAATCTTGGTTTGCCGGTGCTGGTGTGCGCCGACACGGCACGCATCCGCGCCGGCGATCATCTAGTAGTAGATCCGGTAGCGGGCAAGGTGCGGATCGTCAATACCGGTGTGGTGCTCGATTGCGAGCCCATTCCAGCGCATCTCATGACCATGCTCAATGATGGCGGACTGGTGCCGCATTTGAAGAAGCGCTTTGCCGCGTTGCGCGGCGAAGGCGCCGCCGCACCATAGGCGGCGCTTGCCGAGTTCCAGCCGCCGGGCTACTGACCTCATTATTTCTCCAATGGATGCTGGTTACGCAGGCTATATACGCTTGGTGGAACACCTATGGTGTTGGGTGGAACGCCATCGGCGCCGCGCGCTCGCCGGCTGGTGCCGTTATCATGGTCCCGCAAGCCCCGGCCAATGTCGTTGCAGGATTCTGCGTAAGGTCCAAGCGTCGCGAAGGAGTCAAAGCTATGAAAGCATTCCCCGGTGTTTCGTTTATCGCGGTGGTTTGTTTTGCGGCGCCCGGCTTGGCACAGGAATCCTACCCCGCGCGGCCGATCACCATCGTGGTGCCATTCTCCGCCGGATCGCAACCCGACATTCTTGCCAGGACGCTGGCCGAGGGGATGGGAAAATTATCCAGTCAGCCTGTTGTGGTGCTCAACCGTGAAGGCGCCGCCGGAACCATCGCGGTCGCATCGGTCGCGCAAGCGCGGCCCGATGGCTATACCCTCGGTTTCGGCCCGAACGGGCAGTTTTCCATTCAGACGCATCTGCTGCGCGACATTGCGTACAAGGTGGAGCAATTTGATTTTCTGTGTCAGACCAACACCGGCGCCTATGCGCTTGTTGTCGGCCCGGGCTCGGCGCATAAGACCCTGGCCGAACTGATCGAAGCGGCGCGCCGTGCACCAGGCAAATTAAACCTGGGCTCGCTCGGACACGCGACCATCCCTCACCTGGTGGGCGAGAGCATTGGCCTCGAGGCGGGCGTCAAGTTCACGCATGTGCCATTCAAAGCAAGCGGCGACATGATTACCCAGACGCTCAATGGCAGTGTCGATTTTACGATCACCACGCCCGCGGCACTGGCGGGCGGGAGCGCGCTGCGCGCGCTGGTGCTGGTGGCGGAGAACCGCTCGCCGCGGTATCCGGAGGTGCCGCTTCTGAAAGAGCAGGGCTTCAAGCGCTCATCCCTGCCCGGATACATCGGTCTTTACGGCCTCAAGGGCATTCCGGTCGATGCCGCCGGGTGGTTGCGACGCTCCTGCGCCCAGTCGGCCGAGGCGCCAAACTTCCGGCAAGCCTCGGAAAAGGTCGGCGCGCCGCAGGTGTATGCGGATGCACCTGCTTACAACGCCAGCATGATCGAAGACCATCGTTACATGGGCGAGTTGTTGCGAGCGCTTGGCGTCAAGCCGCAGTAGCACGGCCCCAAGTCGCCTACGTATCGCACCGCTAGCCCCACACCTTCTCGGCTACCTCCAGCAGCCGCTCCAGTTTTTGTTTTTGCAGATCGGCGGTCATCGGATTGGGTAGCACGTTGAACTTCGACATTGCTGAACTGCCAAAGCCGCACTGCGGGCACAAACCCAGTTGATCGATCGAAGCAAAGCGGCTGGCTTCGTCCAGTCGCCGGCGCAAATCGTCGGCCGATTCGAGCGCCGGCTGCTTGGTGCTGACCAGTCCCAGGAAGGCCATCTTTCCCTTGGGAAGAAACCTCAACGGCTGAAAATCGCCGGCGCGCGGTGAATCGTATTCGAGTAGAAATGCATCGACGTCAAGGTCACGGAACAAGCGCCTGGCGATGGGCGCATAACTGCCGTCGCCCATCCATAGACCCTGCATGTTGCCGCGGCAAAGATGCAGCGCAACGCGCATGTTCTTTGGCCGCCCGGCGACGGCACGGTTGATCACGTCGATGTACAGGTCAACCAGCTTTTCCGGATCCTCGCCCTGCTGTCTGGCGATGCGGCGGTTGTCATCGTCGCAGCAAAGCGTCAGCGGCACTTCATCGAGTTGCAGGAACCGGCAACCCAGCTTGCCCAGCGCGGCGATTTCGTCGCGATAGATCTGCACCAGGTCGTCCCAGTATTGCGCCGGATCGGGATAAACGTTGCGATCCATGGCCTCGCCAAAATGCCCGAAATGCATGTGTGAAGGCGTGGGCATGGTCACTTTGGCGATACGCGCGGTCAAGGGCTGCAGAAACGCAAAGTCATCGCAGACAATGGCGCGGGTGCGGCGCAGCGCGCTGGTGGCAACCGGCGCGGGCGCCGCGGCCGACACGCCTTGCTCGTTGTGGAACGTCAGGTAGGAGGGCTTGAAAGTGAAACCGTCCACGGCCGCCAGAAATCCGCGCGACCAGCCGCCGCGGCGAAACTCTCCGTCGGTAATATACGCAAGACCGAGATTTTCCTGCAGCGCGACCGCGTCGCGAATCGCGGCATTCTGGACGGCATGCAAATCTGCCGCGCTGATTTTTCCTGCTTCGTGATCGAACCACGACTTCATCAGCGCTGGAGGCCGGAGCATGCTCCCCACATGATCCACATGCACTGCGGCTTTGCTGCTGCTCATGGTTCTCTCCCTGACTTCGGTTCTTGTGCTATTGGAGGATGATAGTCGAGGCGATGTACAAGCGTGCCGCGGCATTCCGGGCAGAGGGCGGGAGACCATGATGGAACGCTCCTATAATCGCGGCGCACGCCTTGGTCAGCGGGTATCTGTGTTGGCTGCACGCAATACTTTAAGGGATATCGCATGGACTCCATCTATATCATCGGCGCCGGCATGACGCGGCTAGGCAAGCACCTGGACAAATCGGTCAAGCAATTGTCTGCAATGGCGATCAGCGCGGCCCTCGCCGACGCAGGGTGCGCGCGCGAGGACATCCAGGCGGCGTGGTTTTCCAACACCCGCCAGGGCGCGATGGAGGGCCAGCACGGCATTCGCGGACAGTGCGCGCTGCGCGCCTTCGGTTTCGAGGAAATCCCCATCATCAACTGTGATAACGCATGCGCCAGTTCCACCACGGGGATGAACCAGGCCTACGCCAACATCCGCGCCGGCTTGTACGAGGTGGCGCTGGTGGTGGGCGCAGACAAAATGATTTACCCGGAAAAGCGCGAGGCGATGTTCGAGGCCTTTTTAGGAGGATGGGATCGCGAGCTGTCGGAAGAGCACATGCGCAATCTGCTGGTTTTGGGCGAGGGCCTGGATCTGCCGCCCGAGGCGCGCGAGGCGCGCTGGACCAACTCCAACCAGCACAGCGTGTTCATGGACGTGTACGCGGCGGCGGCGCGCGCGCACATGAAGCGCTACGGCAGCACCCAGCGCCAGTTGGCGGCGGTGGCGGCCAAGAACCATTTCCATTCTTCATTCAATCCCAATGCGCAATACCAGAACAACATGAGCGTCGAGGAGGTGCTGGCCGACAAGGCGATCACCTGGCCGCTGACGCGCTCCATGTGCGCGCCGATGAGCGACGGCGCCGGTGCGCTGGTGTTGTGCGCGGAATCGGCGTTGAAGCGTTTCGAGCGCAGCCGCGCAGTGCGCATCCGCGCCACAGTGCTTGCCTCGGGCACCAACCGCACAGCGGATGAGGACAGCCGTTCCATCTGCCGCATTGCCGCGCGCAAGGCCTACGCCATGGCAGGCGTCGGGCCCGCTGACCTCAACGTGATCGAGGTGCACGATGCCACCGCGTTCGCCGAGGTTGCGCACACCGAAAACATGGGCGTGTGCGAAGCGGGCGAGGGCGGGGTACTGGCCGAGCGCGGCGACACGCGCCTGGGCGGGCGCATTCCCGTCAATACGTCGGGCGGTCTGCTCTCCAAGGGGCATCCGATCGGCGCCACGGGTGTAATCCAGTTGCACGAGATCGTGACGCAATTGCGCGGCGAGGCGGGCGGACGTCAAGTCGCCGGCGCGCGCATCGGCGCGGCGGAGAATGGCGGTGGATTCTACGGACTGGAGGAGGCCGTGACCGCCGTCACCATTCTGGAGCGGGCGTGATCGGGTGAACGCGACAACGGCAGCAACGGTCTACAGCGGCGGCACGCTTGGCGAAATAATCGCTGCTGCGGTGTTGCGCCATGGCGCGCGCGCCGCGTTCATCGACGGGGAAATCACCTGGTCCTACCGGGCCACTGGCGAAGCCATCAGCCGCGCCATGCAGCAATTGAGTGCCCTGGGCCTGAAAAAGGGCGATGCGGTGGCGCAACTCTCGGGCAACCAGGCGGAAATGTTTTTCATCATGGCCGCGTGTTACCTCTTGGGTCTCAAATCGGTGACCTTGCACGCACAGGGCAGTGTTGATGACCACGCCTATATCGTCGCCGACAGTGAGGCGCGGGTGTTCGTGGCGGGGGTCGATTACATTGCGCGGGCGGCGCAAATACGGCCGCGCTGCGGCGGAGTACAGGCCTGGTTCACGCATGCGCCGGCAAAGATCGAGGACATGCGCAACTTCTGGCAAGAGGCCGCGCGCTTCGCGCCGCTGCCGCTCTGCCCGCAGGCCGAACCCGAAGACATCATCCGCATCGCCTACACCGGCGGTACTACGGGGCGCCCCAAAGGGGTGATGCTCTCTGATCGCGCGCTTGCCACCAACACGCTGTTGTTCCTGGCCGAGATGGAATGGCCTGCGGAGGTGCGTGTTCTTTCCCCGGCGCCCATTTCACATGGGGCAGGCGCGATGATCGTGCCGACATTGTCGCGCGGCGGCACCATGGTGCTGCAGCAGGGGTTCGAGCGGGACCGCGTGCTCGATGACATCGAGAAACACCGCATCACCGCCATGTTCCTGGTGCCAACCATGATCTATACGCTGCTCGATCATCCGCGCACCCGCTCGGCCGACCTATCCAGTATGCAACTCCTGTACTACGCCGCATCGCCGATGGCGCCGGCGCGCATCCGCGAAGCCATCGAAGTGTTCGGCCCGATCCTCAATCAGGGCTATGGCCAGACCGAAGCGCCCAACGCTATCCTCTTGATGCGCAAGGCCGACCACCTGGCCGATAACGCCGAGCGTTTGAGCGCGGCGGGCATGCCTTATCCCGGCGTCACGGTGCGCCTGTTCGATGACGATGATCGCGAAGTCGCGCCGGGTGAGAGCGGCGAAATCCGCGTGCGCAGCGCGCTGGTGATGTCTGGCTACTGGAAGCAACCCGAAGAAACGGCGCGCACGCTGAAGAACGGCTGGCTGCACACCGGCGACATTGCCTTTCGCGATGAGGATGGGTTCTATCACATTGTCGATCGCAAAAAGGACATGATCATCTCCGGCGGATTCAACGTCTATCCGCGCGAAGTGGAGGACGTGCTGGCGGCACACCCCGCCGTGGCCGCCGCAGCGGTCATCGGCGTACCCGACGAAAAATGGGGCGAGGCGGTGAAGGCTGTCGTGGTGCTGCGCGCCGGCGCGCGCGCCGATGTAGCGGAACTCAGCGCGGAATTCATCGACCTGGTGCGCGCGAAAAAAGGCGCCATCCATGCGCCCAAAAGCGTGGACTTTGTCGACTCGCTGCCGCTCACCGCGGTGGGCAAGCCCGACAAGAAAGCGCTGCGCGCGCCGTATTGGAGTGGGGTGGCGCGCGCGGTGAGCTGAGGAGCATCAGTGCGACCGCTCTAGTGCCATGCGCCAGCGCCCGCGCTTCCGATGCCGGAACTTGTCGAACCGGGCATCATTGGCATATTATGCCAATCTTCAATAACCCTCGGGAACGCCCCATGCCGACTCGTAACGTCGTTCTCACCGACCAGCAGGCACATCTGGTCGAAAAGCTCGTGGCCACCGGACGCTACCAGAACGCCAGCGAAGTTCTGCGCGATGGGCTGCGTTTGATCGAGGATCGCGAAGCGGAGGACCGCGCCCGCCTGCAAGCGCTGCGCGAGGCCGCCCGCACGGGGGTCGTTGACATCGACGCCGGGCGCTTTCGCAGCTTCGAATCGCCCGCCGCGCTCACGCGTCATTTGACCGCTATTGCCGAAAAGGCGATCGCGGCAAAGCCTGCGCCGTCACGCCGTAGGTGAGCGCCACTGCGCGCCTCTGGACGATTCGCCTGACGGCGGCTGCGGAGGCCGACTTCGCGGAAATCCTGCGCTGGACAGCGACCAAATTCGGCGATGCGCAAGCGCGCATCTACGCTGAAACACTTGCGGCGGCGCTCGATGACCTCGTCGCCGGCCCGACTGTCATCGGTGCGAAAAAGCGAGACGACATCTTGATGGGGCTTTTCACACTTCACGTCGCGCGCAAGGGCCGCAAGGGGCGTCATTTCGTCATGTTCCGCGTCGCGAGTGACCCGGACCAGAACGTGATCGAAATCTTGCGGATTCTTCATGACGCAATGGATTTGCCGCGGCACCTGCCTCCGGCTGATTAAATTTGCCCGCGTCTGATCGTGGATTTAGCCTCGCGTATCATGCCGCCGATGACTTCATAAGGAAAGCAAATCAAAATATGGTGACTGCAAATCTCGATCTGATCGTAAAAAACGTCCGCGTGGTGCGGCCCAACAAAACTTCGGTCGATCTCCTGGATATCGGCATCAAGGATGGCAAATTTGCGCGTCTCGCAGCGGAGATTCGCGTAGACGAAGCGAAAGAGGTGATCGATGGGAAGAATCTCCTCGGCTTTCCCGGCTGTGTCGATGCGCATATGCACGTGGGCATTTATCAGGATCTTGCAATAGACGCGGTGAGCGAATCCAAGGCCGCGGCGCAGGGTGGCGTGACCACCAGTCTCAATTACATGCGCACCGGCCAGTACTACTTGAACAAAGGTGGGCCGTGGAAGGCGTTTATGCCCGAAGTGCTGCGCCGCGCCGAGGGTAACTTCTGGGTTGATTATGGATTTCATATGGCGCCGATAGAAAGCGGTCATATCGATGAGATGGATGCCATGGTCACCGAGTTCGGCGTGCCCTCGTTCAAGATTTTCATGTTCTACGGTGGTTATGGACTGCATGGCGCCTCCTCGGCACAGAATGATTTTCTGATGATTGGGCCAGAGGAGCGCTACGACGTGGCGCATTTCGAATTCATCATGCGGCAAGCGAAAAAGATCGTCACCGCGCGCCCGGAAATGGCCAGTGTGGTGAGCGTGAGCCTGCACTGCGAATTCGCCGACATCCTGAACGCCTATACGAAATTGGTCGAGCGTGAAGGCAAGCTCACGGGTCTTGCCGCCTACAGCGCCGCGCGCCCGCCGCATTCGGAAGGGCTGGCAATCTGGATTGCTTCCTACCTTGCCTACGAAACCGATTGCCTCAATATCAATCTATTGCACCTCTCTTCGAAAAAAGCCATGGACGCGGCACTGAAAATGCGCGCCATGTTCCCGCACATCAGTTTCAAACGCGAGGTCACGGCCGGCCATCTACTCCTGGATACCGACTGTGCCTGCGGCGTGCACGCCAAGGTGAATCCGCCCATCCGGCCGCGGGATGATGTGGAGTCGCTCTGGGAGGCAGTGCTCAACCGCGATGTTGATTGGATCGTCAGCGACCACGCCTGTTGCTCGGCCGAACAAAAATGGTCGGCGCAATTTCCAAAGAATATTTGGCTGGCGAAATCGGGTTTTGGTGGTACCGAATATCTGTTGCCCGCTATCGTCAGCGAAGGTTCGCGGCGCGGCATGTCCTACAACCACATGGCGGAGTTACTCTCCTACAACCCGGCGCGGCGCTTCGGCCTGCCGCAAAAAGGCGACATCGCCGTGGGCCTGGACGCCGATCTGGCGCTGGTAGACCCGAATGACTCCTTCACCGTGCGTGCCGCCGATTCGCAATCTAAACAGGGCTACACGCCTTTCGAAGGGATTGAGATGACCGCGCGCGTAAAAAGCACCTTCCTGCGCGGTGAACGTGTGTATCACGAAGGGAACGTCACTGGCCCGGCGCGGGGGCGTTACTTGCGGCGGCCGGGCGCATCGCCCAAATAGGCATTGCCTGCCTCGGGCAGGCTGTTGTAGCGTATCGCTTCCTGTCATAGCGAAGGAGCGAACGCATGGGCAAGATCAGATGTTGGACGATGGCAACCGCGTTATTCGCGCTGTATGGAATCGCGCCGGTTTTTTCGCAAACCTTCCCCACCAAACCAGTACGTATCCTTTCCTCCGGCGGCCCCGGCGGCAATAACGACACGCAGACGCGCGGCTTGGCGCAGTTTCTGGGCGATCGCATGGGGCAGCCTTTCGTGGTGGAGAACCGCACCGGAGCGGGCGGCATGATTGCCGCGGAGGCTTGCGCCAAAGCGACGCCCGACGGGCATACGCTTTGCACCTTCGGCGTGAATGCCATTATCTGGAATGGGGTGTTGAGCTTGAAGCTGCCCATCGATATGGGCAAGGAACTTATCGGTATCGCGCATACCGGCGTGGTGGATTCCATCCTCACCGCACATCCCTCGCTCGCGGCGAATTCGCTTGGCGAATTGATGGCGCTTGGCAAGGCCAAACCGGGCGCCATCGCCTGGGCATCCTTCGGCCTCAATAGTTCGGGTCATTACTACACTGAGTGGATGCGCAAATTTCGCGGGCTAAATTTCCTTCACGTTCCCTATAAGACCTCGATCCTCGCGCAGCAGGCGGTGATCGCGGGCGAGGTGCAGGTGAATTCCTACGGCGCGGGCCAGGCGTTGACCATGATCAAATCAGGCAAGGTCAAGGCCTTGTCGGTCAATAGCGAGAAACGCCTGCCGGAATTGCCCGAGGTGCAAACCGAAACGGAGGCGGGTGTCGATCTGCCCTTGGGCACCTGGTTTGGAATGCTCGCGCCCACCGCAACACCGCGCGAGACGCAGTTGCGCTTGAACACCGAAATCAATCGCGTGATGACCGATGCCGGCTTCATCGACAAATTCATGACGCGCCTGGGGTTTCGCGGCACCAGCATGAGTGTCGATCAATTCAATGCGTTCCTGCGTAAGGAGCGCAATGATTTCCAGAAGTTCGCCGACGATATGGGCCTGGAGCGTAAGTGAAGCTCACAATTTCTATTTGAGTCCGACAGGCTACTAGAGTCTTACGAAACAACGGGTTATAAAGCGGACGATCATTTCCGTGACGTCACGAAAATGGTCGAAAATTAGAAGCAGAAAATCAGAAACAGAAAATCAGAAACAGAAAATCAGAAAAAGCCCATAAAACTCCAAATTTACACATAAAATGGAGTTATGTACTCTAGATTGCTAACCCCATCTTGCACGCAAAGTTTCTTTCTTTTCGGTCCGCGCGGTACCGGAAAGACGGCTTGGCTACGCGAGCATTTTTCTGCGGCGCCGTTTTTCGATTTGCTTGATTCGGCGACCTATACCGAGTTGCTGGCTTCGCCGCGAAGGCTGGATGACCGGATTCCCTCGAATTACAAGGGCTGGGTAGTGGTCGATGAAATTCAGCGGGTTCCGGAGCTGCTCAATGAAGTGCACCGGTTGATCGAATCGCGCCGTCTGCAATTCGTGTTGACCGGCTCCAGTGCGCGAAAGCTGCGCGCGCGAGGCGTCAATTTGCTCGCGGGCCGCGCGTTGACGCGGCAGATGCATCCTTTGTGCGCGGCGGAGTTAGGCCGCGATTTCGATTTGAAACGGGCCATTCAATTTGGCACCCTGCCTTTTGCCTGCACCACCGAAAAACCACGCGATTATTTGGCCAGCTATGTCTCAACCTATTTACGCGAAGAAATCCAGCAGGAGGGGCTGACGCGCAATTTGGCCGCGTTCGGACGCTTTCTCGAAGCGGCCAGTTTCTCGCAAGGGTCGGTGTTGAATATCTCCTCGGTCGCGCGCGAATGCGGTGTCCAAGTAAAAATGGCAGATGCCTATTTCGGCATTCTCGAAGACTTGATGATCGCGGTGAGAATCCCTGTGTTTGCGCGACGCGCCAAACGGCGTTTGGTTGCGCACCCCAAATTTTATTTTTTCGACGCCGGCGTGTAT
>JBJXEY010000135.1:0-4851 GCA_046153355.1 Burkholderiales bacterium | reverse complement strand
CTGTCGCCATGGCCATGCGGAAGGCGCCCTTCTTGAAGGGCAAGAGCTCTCGCGTTTTGGCGCGTGTACCTTCCGGCGCGATGATGATCGACATGCCATCGCGGGCGAGTTCGATGACCGACTTCATGGCGTCGACGGCTTTCTTGGTATCGGAACGGTCGATGAACGCGACTTTCATCAAGCGTCCGATTGGACCCATTAGCGGGTGGCGTTCCAGTTCTTTCTTGGCGACGCCGGTAAAATCCGTGCGGACAAGTTTGGAGACAATAAAGGCATCAAAATTGTTGCGATGATTGAAAATGAAAACCGCGGGGCGGTGTGACCAGAGGTGTTCCTCACCGGTCACATCCAATTCCACGCCAGCGAATGCATGGATCACATCGGCGAAGGCCGGGGTCATGACATTGACGGCTGTACGCACATCTTGGCTGAGAATTCCGGCCGCCGTGCCCAACGCAGCAATCGGTCCGATGGCGGAGAGCGATGCCATTGTGCGCATGATGGTTTCGGGCTTTGGTCGCCCTCGGCTTTCGAATTTGAGGACCGGCCAATTATAGGCCTTGGCGGCACGCAGCAGGCTTGGTTGCGGATTGGTCGGGCGCGGATTGCCGACCGACTTCATCAGCGGCACTTCTTCGTTGCCGTCGGCATAGGCGTATGAGCGATGCAGATCGATGCGGTGTTTCTTGGCGAAGGCCGTCACTGCTGCGGCTTTGCCCTCGCCCCACATCGAGCGGCCTTCGGGCTTTCCAGTCAGGCGGCCATCGATGACGCCGAAACGCGTGCAGAGTACATTGTCGATGCCGAGATAGCGCGCGGCCGGTTCAACCTGAAACGGTGTCGCCGATGAGGCCAGAATGATCGTGTGACCCTTGGCCCGATGCGCATCAATGCGGCGCTTCATTTCCGGGAAGAGACGATCGACGATGCGCGACTTGAAGAGGCGCTCGCCTTCCAACATCAGTTCGCGCTCTTGGCGGCCCTTCCAATTTTCGGCCATGAAGGCGATCAGGTCTTTGAAATCAGCGCGGCCCATCGCCCCTTGCAGGGCGAGGTTTGCCAGGCCCATCAACTCCCGCGCGGAGACTTGTCTGCGCATGATGCGCATTTGCGCGACGTCGATGGCTGAATAGCCTGCGATCAGTGTGCCGTCGTAGTCGAAGATGGCCGCAATCGACTTGCCGGACGGACCTTGTTCGATCTCGGCCAGCGTGCCGGGCTTGGGCGCCACGCGCGGACGCGCCGGCTTGCGCGCAGGTTTTTCCTTCGCTTCAACGCGTTCGACTGTTTTTTCTGAGGCAGCGCTCATGTCATTCCCAAGACTTCGACCTCAGCTAATACCGAGGCGCGGCGCCGGTCAAAGTGAATTGGCGCGACCCTAGCGCCGGAGTCTTAAGAAATTCGGCAAAATCAGCCTGGGTTTGATGCCGCGGAAGGAACAAAATCCGCGACCAATGCGGGATGGACGGGCAGTTGGCGCAAGAGCGCGATCAACTCGGCCTTGGCGGCTGCGTTCGAGAGTTGGTGGCGCTCGGCCAAGATTAGCTCATTCTTCATCGAATGTTCGAGGCCCACGAGTTCGGTCACCCGCACTTTGTAGCCATGTGCTTCGAGAAAGAGCGCGCGAATAGCATTCGTCGTCACACTTGCAAATTCGCGCCGTTGAATGGGATGGCGCCAAAGCTGGTGTAGGCTGTGTGTGCCTTCTCCCTCAAGCAAGCGCGCGAGCTCGGCCTGGCAACAGGGTACCAAAGCGATGGTGCGCGCTTGATGGCGCAGAGCAAAGCGGATTGCCTCGTCGGTTGCCGTGTCGCACGCATGAAGCGCTGTGACCACATCGATCTCGTGGGGACAGTTTATATCCTCGATCTGTCCGGAGAGAAACGACATACGCGAGAAGCTGGCACGTGTGGCAAGATCTCGTGCGGCCTCAATCAATTCGGCGCGTGCCTCCACGGCGATGACGTTGCCGTCTTCGCGCTTGGCAAAAATCAGGTCATAGAGAATGAATCCGAGGTAGGATTTGCCCGCGCCCAAATCGGCCAGCCGCAAATCGGATTTGCGTTCGAAGGCGCGATCCAAGGCCGGCCTCAGCAATTGCACGAGATGCAAAACCTGCTTTAACTTGCGGCGCGAGTCGGCGTTCAACTCGCCCTCGCGTGTCAGGATGTGCAAGGCTTTCAACAGATCCAGCGACTGACCCGGCCAGAGTTCAGCGATCACGCTTTTGCGGGTTGCTTGCGCTTTTGCGGGTTGAGGGGCAGACTTGTTCATGTGCAGTTCACGTAGTAGACGGCAGACCGTGTGAGTCCCTATAGAGTTCGTGGCGGGAGTGCGAGCATGAAATTGACACGTCGGCAAACCATGGCCGGGACGGCCTCGCTGTTAACTTTGGCACCGCTGGCCATGGCACGCGCGGCGTCTGGTGAGGATGACGGCATCGGCGGCGTCGAAGACATCGTCAATGTTGCTTGGTCGACGGTTGCGCCTAACCCACGCGAAGAGATCGAATTTGAAGACGCCGTCTATCTGAACGAGGTCGTGGAGACGGACGATGAGAGCGCTCTCGTCATTAAGTTCTCCGACGGATCAAAACTCACATTGGGCGAAAATTCACGCCTAGTAATAGATCAATATGTTTACAACCCAGGCGACGGTGACGGCGTGCAAGCCATCACGCTCGCCAAGGGTGCGTTCCGCTTCTTATCCGGCCAATTGCCCAAAAACAAAGTGAAGCTCTCCACGCCATCGGTTTCGATCGGTATCCGCGGCACCGAATTGATCTTTGATGTCGCCGAAGATGGTGAAACAGAACTGTCGGCCATCAGCGGTGAAGCGGCTTGCACCGATGGAGACGGTGAAGTTCTGAACGTCATGGCGGACGAGTCCATCGTGGTGGGCGCAAACCGCCGATTTCGAGGAAAGGTTCGAAAGTGGTGCCGGCGCTGACGGCTGCTATATGTGCTTTGCCATCTTTGTCGTAAGTATTTGATTTAAAACATAATTATTTGCCACCGATGAACACAGATGAACGCAGATTAAAACGCCGGGTGGGGTTATCTGTGTTCATCTGTGTTCATCTGTGGCAAAAAAGCTTTTGATCTTGAACGTGGAGAACTAAATGGCACTCGAAGCATTGCTCGCCGAATACGAAGCCCGCCGCGCCAAGGCGCTTGCCGGCGGCGGCGCCGACAAATACGCGAAACGCACGGCTAAGGGCATCCTTAACGCGCGCGAGCGCATCGCGAAGCTGGTGGATGCGGAGTCGTTTATCGAATCCGGTTTGTTCGGCACTTCGGCGGTCGAGCCGCATCTTGCCGACGAGACGCAGACCGACGGCAAGATCGCCGGCTACGCCAGAATCGGCGGGCGCGACGTGGCGATCGTGGTCAATGATTTCACCGTCAAGGGCGCATCGACCTCGTACACCAACGGCCGCAAAGTCGGCCACATGAAGCGCACCGCCACCGAGCGTGGCATGCCGCTGATTGCGCTGGGCGAATCCACCGGCGCACGCCTGCCGGATGCGATGGGCGGTTACGGCATGGGCATGCTGCTGGGCAATGACAACACGCAGTTTCGCCGCACGCGCGAGACGCCGATGGTGGCCGCAGCGTTCGGGCCATCGTTTGGTTCGTCGACCTGGATGATGTGCATCAGCGATTTCGCGGTGATGCACAAGGGCGCGACGGTGGCGGTGTCGAGTCCGGGGCTGGTATCGATGGCGCTGGGCCAAAAAGTCACCGCCGAGGAACTGGGCGGCTGGCGCCTGCATTCCGATATCACCGGGCTGGTCGATCAGGCCGTGGATACCGAGGAAGAAGTGCTGGAGGCGGTCAAGAAATTCCTCTCGTACATGCCGAGCCACCACAACGAAGCGCCACCGGAAGCACTGGTGCCCGCGGGTTCCGGCGCCGACATGGATAAGGTGTTCGGCATGCTGCCGGAGAGCCGCACCCAGGTTTACGACATGAAGCGCATCATCCGCTGCGTGGTGGACAAGGACTCGATGTTTGAATTGAAGCCGCGCTTCGGCAAGAGCGCGGTAACCACACTCGCGCGCCTCGGCGGCAAGAGTGTGGGCATTGTCGCCAACAACCCGCTGCATCGCGGCGGCGCGCTGGATGCCGATGCGTGTCGAAAAATCGTAGACTTTTTGGTGATGTGCGATTCGTTCAATGTGCCGATTGTGCTGCTGGTGGATACGCCGGGCTTTCAGATCGGCACCGAGGCAGAAAAGGCCGGGGCGCCGGGGCGCATCATGAATTTCATGAACGCGATGACCCTGCTCACTGTGCCGCATTTAAGCGTGATCATCCGCAAGAGCTATGGCCGCGCCTATGTGTGCATGGGCGGCGGACGCCACTCCGACGACATCGCCGCCTGGCCCAGCGCGGAAATCAGTTTCATGAGCCCGGAATTCGCCACCAAGATCGTGCACGGCGTGGGCTACGGCGAGCCGGGTTATGAGGAAAAGTTAAAAGACATCGAAAAAGGCGCCGACGTGTGGGGCCTGGCGTCAGTGTATGCCGCGCAAGCGGTGATCCGCCCGCAGGAGACGCGTGATTACCTGATACGCATGCTCGAGGTTTACAAGCTGCGTATCAGCAAGGGCGTGGGGCAGCATTTGATGCGCACCTGGCCGACGAGCTACTGATTTTTTAGCCACAGGGGTTTAGATGTTCAGCAAGGTAATCATAGCCAACCGCGGTGCCGTAGCTTCCCGCGTGCTACGCGCACTCAACGAAATGGGTATCAAGTCCGTCGCCCTTTATTCCGAAGCCGACGCCGGCGCACCGTACCTGGCAATGGCCAGCGAAACCTATGCCATCGGTCCCGCGCCGGCGCGCG
>JBJXEY010000133.1:0-4394 GCA_046153355.1 Burkholderiales bacterium | reverse complement strand
GTCATCGCCGCGAACGCAAGGGTGAAATCCAACATGGTCGCGACAATGCCACCTTGAATGACGCCGCGCCCTTGAAGATACTCATCTCCTGGTTGAAAGCGCATGCGCAGGGTCTTGTTTTTTGCATCCACGCTAATCGCGGTCGATTTCAAGGAACGGGATAAGGCAATATTTTGCAATAACAAGGGCTCCTTCTGATTCGAATCGCGAAACTGACGAATCAGCGAACGGTCGTTTTCTTTTTTTTCCGACAAGACAATCTCCAGTGAACATGACAAAAACATTTGCACGCCGCGCTACAAACACCAAGGGGCACCGAAGTGCCCCTGGTACGGTGTAAAGAACTGAATCAGTCGAGGAAGCTCGGATCTTTCTCGATCATCCAGCGAGTCATCGCCTGCCACAGAAGATCCGAGGCGCCAACCGCCTCGCCGCCGTTTTTGGGCTTACCTTGCGAAGCCGCGCCAGCCTGACCGACTTGCTCTTGTTGCTTGGTGGTATGCGCCATGACGGCTTCATCCGGCAAATGCAATTTGCTGCCTCCGGATAGCGCCGCGGTTTGAATTTCACATGCGGCCTGCAGGCTACGCATGCGCATGAACGCGTCGGCAATATTCTTGCCGCAGGTTAAGAGACCATGATTGCGCAGGATGAGAATATTTTTCTTGCCCAGATTGGCGATCATGCGTTCGCGCTCGTCGGTATCCAGAGAAATTCCCTCAAAATTGTGATACGCCACCTGGCCTTGCATGCCGATCGCAGCCATGGAAAGCGGCAACAGGCCATGCTCCTGAGCACCCACCGCCACGCCGTCAACCGTATGGGTATGCATCACTGCGTGCGCATCCTCGCGCGTCATGTGGATGGCCGAATGGATTACAAAGCCGGCGCGGTTCACCGGGTAATCGCTGTCGCCGATGATATTGCCATCGCAGTCGATCTTTACCAGGTTTGAGGCTGTCACTTCGCGGTACATGAGGCCAAACGGGTTAATAAGAAAGTGGGAGTCCTCCCCCGGCACCCTCAAGGTAATGTGATTAAAAATCAGACCATGCCAGTTGAAATGATCGAACACGCGGTAGGCACAGGCCAGTTCCTGGCGGGCGCCCCACTCTTTGGCAGACATTTTTAGGCGTTTTTCCGCGGTACTTTTACGCGCGCTTGGCATTGGGTGTTCTCCTAGTGGCTGATCGAGCCGCGATGGTAGGCGTGGGTGGCGAAGCTGTCAACGAGACAGCATGCCGACTTCGCCACGCCCGCTTCGCACCACGACTATATCGGGCCCGGTAAGATCCAGCACCGTCGTGGGCACAATGCCGCATGGCCCGCCATCCAACACCAGATCCAATTGGTGCTCCCACTGCTCACGAAGTTCGAGCGCATCACTCGCCGGCAGGCGCTCTTCGGATACCAACGCTGTCGCCGACAAAATCGGCTCGTTCAACTCTTCGAGCAACGCCAAAGCAACGACATTTTGCGGTACGCGAATGCCAATGGTTTTCCTGCGTTCATGCAATAAGCGCTTGGGCACCTCGCGCGTCGCTTCCAAAATAAAAGTGTAGGGCCCTGGCGTTAATGTTTTGAGCATGCGGTATTGGACATTGTCGATGCGAGCGTATTGGGATATTTCGGAAAGATCCCGGCACATCAAGGTCAAATGATGTTGTTCATCAATGTCGCGTATGCGTCGCAAGCGTTGCATGGCTTCCTTATCGCCAATATGGCAACCCAACGCGTAACAAGAATCGGTTGGGTAGCCAATAACGCCACCTTCGCGAAGGATTTTCGCCGCCTGTGCGAGCAATCGATGCTGAGGATGGGTGGGATGAAGGCTGAAGTATTGGGCCATGACTTGAGTAGATTAACGTCGTCGCGGTACCTGAAAAACCGCATGCAACTTGATTAGACAGCCATCCCTTTCCGCTTAAGCGGGCAGCAGGTCCCAAATAGGCCTCAGCCCCGGTGGCAATGGAGGAAGGCCGCCTAAATCCACCCTACTTTCGGCCGGGCTGTGAAAATCCGAACCGCATGAGGCAGCAAGATCATACTTGCGCGCAACTTGTCCATAAAGGCGCGACTGCTCTGCGGTATGGCTGCCGGTAAGAACCTCGATGCCCACACCACCGCAATTTTTGAAGTCTTCCACCAGCAATTTCGCCTTGTCCTGAGATAAGCCGTATCGCCCTGGATGGGCGATCACCGCCACGCCGCCACTGGCAACGATCCAGGAAACTGCGTCGGCGAGCGAGGCCCAGCAGTGCGGCACGTACCCAGGTTTCCCCTCGCCCAAATATTGGTGGAATACGGATTTCACGTCTCGCGCATAACCTTTTTCCACTAGGAAGCGGGCGAAATGCGTGCGGCTCAGGGTTTGTGGATCGCCCGCGTAGAGCAGGGCTGCCTCCAAACTGCCGTGGATACCCAGCTTCGCCAACTCCTCGCCAATTTGCTTGCCGCGATTGACGCGGCCGAGTCGCACCTGGGCCAATCCATCTACCAACGCCGCGCCGCGAATGTTCAGGCCCAAACCGACAATGTGTAGCGTCTTGTCATACCAGGTCACCGAGATTTCGACGCCAGCGATAAAACGCATACCCACACTTTGAGCGGCCGCATTGGCTTCGTCGTATGCGTCGGTCACGTCGTGGTCGGTTATCGCCAATGCCGTTACCCCATTGCGATGGGCGCGCGTCACCAACTCGGTTGGCGACAAAGTGCCATCCGACGCCGTGGAATGGCAATGCAAGTCATATTTCATCGGCATGCCTTGTCATGTAAGGAACCCCTCGATCGCGCGCGCAATGATTTCCGGCTTTTCATGATGCATCATATGTCCCGCATCTTCGATGGTGCGCGATTCGCATTGGGCGATTTCACCTTTGCGGGCATCGATCTCTGGCCTACTCAAGCGAAACTTGGAGAACATGTCGGTTAACCCGCCCTCGACCCAAAGTACCGGGGCAGAAATTCTTTTCAGGCAAGCCGCGACCTCGGCGCCACGATACAGAACCGGATTGACGCGCTTGTGATTCGGATCGCTACGCAGGTTAATACTGCCGTCTTCGGCTTGCTCGCCCCAATGGCGCGCAAGAAAACCAGCGCGCTCGGCGCTCAAGCGTCCATTGGATTCGAGCAGACGTGCGGCGAGATCATCGTAGGATGGGTAACTTCGCAGGCGCTGTGGTTTATTCAGATCGTCAAGCCATTGGGCATATTTTTTCGGGGCGTCATCAGGGTTGCTGTCGCGCATACCCAGCCCTTCGAGATTCACGAACGCGGCTACGCGTTCTGGCCTGATTCCCGCATAGAGGCTGGCGATATTGCCGCCCATGCTATGCCCCACGATATTCATCGCTTGATTAGGTTGCAGGTTCGTGATCAACGCATCCAGGTCGGCGAGGTAATCTGGATACCAATAACAATCGGCACTTGCCCAATCGGTGAGGCCAAATCCGCGCCAATCGGGGGCGAGCACGCGCCAGTCGCGTCGCAACTCATCGACCACGAATTGAAACGACGCCGAGACATCCATCCAGCCGTGAAGCATCAAGATCTTTGGCGCGTTCGGATCACCCCACGCGCGAACATGGTAATTCAGGCCTCTAATCGGGAGAAAAATCGACTCGCTATTTTTAATCGTGCCTATTTTCACCGTGTCCATTTCACCGTATCCAATTCATTGCGCCAACCTCTTCATGCCGCTAATACCGTTGCGCCAATATCTTTCCGCGCGGATCGTCCCAGTACTCGGCAAATCGGCGCTCAAATACTCGACACTTCGGCATGATAACAACTCGATGCTATGATCGCCGCGAATCGAAATTTCAGAGCGATATTAATGGCCGCCTACACGCTTACCGGACGTACCCCCGAGTTTCTTTCCACCGAGTATTACCTCGCCCCCAACGCCACCTTGATCGGGTCGGTGACCCTGGAGCACCAAGCCAGCGTTTGGTTCAACGTGGTGGCGCGTGGCGACGATGAACAAATCACCATTGGCGAACGCAGCAATGTGCAAGATGGGTCGGTACTGCATGCCGATCCCGGCCACCCGTTGATTCTTGGCAAAGACGTCACCATTGGGCATATGGTGATGTTGCACGGGTGCATGGTGGGCGATGGGTCGTTGATTGGCATGGGGGCCGTTTTGTTAAACGGCGCAAAAATTGGCAATGGAACATTGGTCGGTGCCGGCACCTTGGTTCCCGAGGGGAAAGTGATTCCCGATGGGGTTCTAGTCGTGGGTACACCGGCGAAAATCGTGCGGGAACTATCCTCCGAGGAAATCAAAAATCTTGCCCATATCGCCGATATCTACGTGAAACGCGCGAAACGTTATCGGGAAGAGCTAAAGCCACTGGCGTTTTAATGTAGGGGTTTGGGCGGATCGGTCT
>JBJXEY010000110.1:0-48031 GCA_046153355.1 Burkholderiales bacterium | reverse complement strand
TTGCGGCGCGGGTATGCCCTGTGGGCCGATGCCTGCGTATTGCATCGGTTGCGCACCGGCATTTTTGATTTCATTGCGACGCGAATAGATGCGAAGCAACGCAAACAGCACCATTGCGCCCAGCAGTGCCAGTATCACGCCGCCCATCGCGCCGCCAAAGCCGCCTTGCGAGAGCAGCCATCCCAGACCCAGACCGGCGGCCAAGCCGGCCAACGGGCCCATCCAGCGATTGCCACCGGCTTGTGCCGCCGCTGCCGGCGCGGCCGGTGCTGCAGCGGGTGCCGCTTGTGCCGGGGTGCTCTTAGGCGGTGGTGTTACCGAGCGCTGAATGCCGGTGCTTCGCCCGCCACCAACGCGAGCCGCATCCGCCACCGGCGCATAAAGACTGCCAACAAAACTTGCCGCCATTAAAAGCGTCAATAAGGTTTTCATGGTGAAACCCTCCTGTGTAAGTGTTACAACTGCTTAATATTTGAACCCGCGATGCAGCGCAACTGCCCCCGCCGCGAGATTGAAGTATTCGACATCTTCCAGCCCTGCCAGTTCCATCAAGGATTGTAGACCTTTCTGATCGGGGTGCATGCGTATCGACTCGGCCAAATAGCGGTAGCTTGCCTCGTCGCCCGCCACCTTTTGGCCAAGCCAGGGCAGCACATTGAAGGAATACCAGTCGTAGGCGGGTCCCAGAGGCCCCCAAATCTTCGAGAATTCAAGCACCAAGACGCGGCCACCTGGTTTGGTGACGCGCCGCAGTTCGGCAAGCGCGGCTTCTTTCCTCGTCATATTGCGCAGCCCAAAGGCCACACAGACGCAATGGAAATAGTCCGAAGGAAAGGGTAAATGTTCCGCGTCGCACTGCGTAATGGGCAACAACACGCCTTGGTCGATCAAGCGATCACGCCCAGCCTCCAGCATCGGCCGATTGATATCGGTGAGCCAGACTTCTCCTACGGCCCCAACGCGCTCGGCAAAGGCGAGCGACAGATCGCCGGTGCCGCCGGCGACATCCAGCACCTTAGCGCCGCGCCTCACGCCGCTTTGCGCGATGGTGAAAGCCTTCCAGGCGCGATGCATGCCCGCGGACATGAGATCGTTCATTAAGTCGTATTTGCCTGCCACCGAAGAAAATACGCCACCTACACGGCGCGCTTTTTCCTCCTCGCCGACAGTTTGGAAACCAAAATGCGTGCTGCGCGACATGGTATCTAAGCCTCCCGTGAGGCCTTTGCCGTGGCAAGACGCCCTAAATACTCTTTCCAGCGCTTGTCCTGGCTTATGCCCAATTCATAGAGGTAATCCCACGAGTAAATGCCGGTATCGTGACCATCGGAAAATTTGGGTTGGATCGCGTAGCTGCCCACTGCTTCGATATCCACAATATCGACGTTTTTCTTGCCGGTTTGTAGCACTTCCTGCCCCTGTCCATGACCGCGTACTTCAGCGGAGGGTGAATACACCCGCAGAAACTCGTAGGGCAAGGAGAAATGCATGCCGTTGGCGAAAGTGACCTCCATCAAACGGGACTTTTGATGGAGTTTGATCTCCGTGGGTGTGGGGGTTTCGTTATTGTTGTTCATAGTAAGTAAGAGTATGAACGAATTTGATACCGCGGGCCAATCGCGCCCCGCCAATTTCAGATTCCCGCCAGAGTGGCAAAGCTCACTCGCTGGTAGTCGTAGCCGCGCGCAAGAATCTGCTCGAGTCGAACGCGGAATCGCGATTGTTGAAATTTGATCTCCACTTCGCGTTCGGCTTGATACCAGCCTAAGGGGAGCACTATTTGCGGCGCAAGCCCTTTGGATAGGGATAGAACAAACGCGACGCTCCAGGCGCCGCCGCTTGCCGGGCTGTCGGCGAGTGATCGCACGCCACAGGCTTGCGGCATGCCAGGCATGGCCTTCGCACCAATACAAAGTTTGGCTTCGCCGCGAGGCAGTGTTGGCGCGTTATTCTCGGCAGATTGCGACAGCCATCGAACATCGCAAAAAATAAATTGGCTCGCGCCTTGCGGTCGCACCGCTACCAATTGTCCATGAGCCAGACGCGACCCTACAAGGCTTCTGCGCAGGCCAAAGCCATTGGCCGATTCATCGAGGATTTCCCAGTGTTCTTGGTTCGCTTCGGTTTTCTGTGCGCCGAGCCCTTTCGCCACTCGTTGAAATAGATGTATTTCTTCGACTTGTTGACGCGTATAACGCCAGGGGGAAATATCCTCATCCTCCTGGTTATCGGCGCTCAACGCCCGGCGAATGCCGGCAAACCCTGACACTAATTCGATCTTGCCCGCGGCGTCGCGGCGAGGAAATTGGCGCGCGCGTGGCGCGTCACCCCAATCGTTGAGGAGCTTTTCCAAAAGGGTCCGCGCAGCGCTTGGAGGGCAGTCTTTGCCCAGGTTCAAGTCGGCGGGTGTCGCGCCTGCGTCCAATTTCTTGATGCGCGAGCGTATCGAGTGCCGCAGCGTTGCGCAGTGCAGAAATCGGATACTCATCTTGCCGTGGAATTCGTGAGTCCAAGTTGCACCCGTTTCACCGCCAAGGTCGACCGCGAGCCCGCTTTCGCGTTCGGCTGCGGTACTTAGGGTCACTTTTCGCGCCCACCTATTCGTCCAACGTGCTACCCAATCGAATTCGCGTTGCGACAGCGTCGCGGGATTGGCCAGGTGCAGCATAAGAATGCGTACATAAAGTTGCAAGCAACTTAAACCACCATCGCCCGTTTCGTCCGGGACTACGACCTCGAGCAAAGTTTCTTTTTCGCAAAGCGCATAGCTTTGATGCAACCAACGCCAATATTCCGCTTGGATCTGTTGGCGCGCGGCCAAAAGCGTGGACATCAATCCGACAATACTCTCCAAGGTGCGCAGCATGACATGCGCAAGATTGGATTCAGTCTGCTTCGTTTTCAACGCGGTGCGTTGCAGGCGCTGCCAGGCACGGATTTGCGCGAGCCACAGATCGCGCGCATTGCGTAGTGTGGCGACTTCGGCGGCGGCAAGCGGCAGAGCCTTGCAGGCAAAACGCCGCGTTTGTTCGCCAAGTGCCGCATGCATGGGAATGCGCAAGCGCTCGAGAATTTGCGCGAAGGTCTTCGCGTCGGGCGGCGCGTCTTCCAGTTGATCGAGCAGTGCGATGAAGGACGAGCAGGCGCGGCCGGAATCGGTGATTCGTTCGCGGGCAAGCCAACGGTCGCAACTAGCCAAATCGGCGAGGAGCGGACGGGACACGGGAACAAAATCGCTTTGATGCATAACAGGCTCCAATACAAATGGTGCCCTCCCACACCGAATCAGCAGATCTACGACAAACGCGGGAGTCTTTGCTCCCTATTTAGCTTCGAGCCCTTAAGGATTGACACGACCCGCAGGGTCGTTCTCAATCCGTTGTTAACAATTCTTGCAAACGACGCGCATAGGCGTCGCTATTAGGAGCTTTCCTCGCCACACTTTCGCGCATGGCGTTCGCCCAGATCGGATGGGGAAAATTCTTATCGTTTGTCCAACGTGGAATCACATGCCAATGCAGGTGGGGCACGGCATTGCCAAAACTTGCGAGATTCACCTTATCCGGCGCCGCCAACTCGCGTACCACGCGTTCCACGGCGAACACAAGGCCCATCAAGCGTGAGCGTTCGCCATCGGAGAGATCCGTCATTTCCTTGGCGTGTTGGTTGAGTATCACTCTGCAAAACCCTGGGTAGTCGCTATCGTCAATCAAAACCACTCTGGCGAAATCATCGCGCCACAGCAGTTGTCCGCCAACAGCGTTACATAGTTCGCAGTCGATAACCGTTAAATTAGTCACGTTGGTACGCCCAATGGTGGGAATTAATTTGGTGATCGCGTGAGAAAAATCACAAGCGTGGCGGATAACGCACAAATGTCACAAACACTTACAACTGGGAAGCGTCGGGTGTGATTTCTGGCTGAACCGGGATGCGCGGAAAAATATCCAAATAGGCCGCGTAAAAACTACCGAACAACGCCGGCATGATCATGATGGTGGCGGCAAGCATGAAGCCGCGCGCGGCGTTGGCATTGCCGCCGGCCATTACAGCGAATAGCGCAACGAACATGGCGACGAATATGGCGAAAACAAAAATTGCCGCGCCATAAGCAATAAGCGCTCGCCAGTTGCGCAGGCAGGCGAAAAAACTATAGAACAAGGCCTTAATCGCGGACATGCCTTCAAACGCGACCAGCAATGGCGCGAACCAGAATGCCATCAATACCGGTGAGGCAACAAGGGCCGCGATAGGCATCGAGCTGGAAAACCTCCCCTGGAGAATATCGGCTTCAGAGGGATTCTTGTTAAACAGAATCCAATCCAGAAGCAGGCCGCCATCGAATAGCGCCGATATGCCAAGAATCGCCACCATCGACAACAAATAGATGGCGCCCAAAACAAGCGCGCTGCGCGGCTGACGTTGAAAGCCGGCGAACAACAGCCGAAGTTGTATCGGCCGGCCGTTCTTCAATTCGTCGCAGGCAATGGCGAAACTCGCGGAAAACGCTGGAAGACATACCGCCACCAGAATCGAACCTAACCAACCGGCGCGATTGGTCATGGATAAGAGGAGCCAATAGGCCAGCACCAGCAAGGTCCACATGCCGGGGCTTGAGCGAAAAATTCGCAAACCTTCGGCCAGCCACAACCAACCGGCCCGCGCTGGCACCACTTGCATTTGTAGCGCGGTAGGCGGTTGCACAGTGGGTTGTTCGTTTTCAGCCGACATAGGATCTCAAATCACAGGGATTATTGCGCCTGACATCCAGGATGCGGCGAAAGTGCTCCGGATCGTGCGCATGGGTCAATTCACCAGCGCGCGGTAGGTAAAAATCGTAGAGGCGTGATAGCCAAAATCGTAATGCTGCGGAACGCAGTATTGTGGGCCATGCGGCAATTTCGTTTGCGGTGAATTCGCGAATCTCGGCATAGGCGTGTAATAAGGCTGCGGCGCGCGGTTGATCGATCTCGCCATTGGCAATCACGCACCAATCGTTGAGTGTGACCGCGACATCGAACAGCAAACAATCTACGCCGGCGAAATAAAAATCGATCACGCCGCCAAGCTTGGGTTGGCCTGCTTCCTCGACCCACAACGCGTTGTCGCGAAACAGGTCCGCGTGAACCGGACCGCGGGGTAAATCGTTATATGCCTGCGACTCTTGGTTGTCGATCTCGCTGGCGAGAAGGGTTTTGCGCGTATCGTCTAAGAAGGGCATGACCTTGGGCGCGGCGATGCGACGCCACGCCTGGCCACGAGGATTGTCGATTTTTTCGGAGAACGAAAACCCAGCCAAATGCATCTCGGCCAGCGCCGAGCCAATTTGCGCGCAATGCGAGGCACTGGGATCGACGATGGGCTTGCCTTGGAGACAGGTCACCAGTGTGGCCGGTTTGCCATTGAGATGGCCAAGAAAATCGTTGTTCTGATTGGCGATTGGCGAGGGGCAGGGGACACCGTGGCGGGCCAGATGCGCCATTAAATTAAGATAGAAACTGAGTTCCGCTTCGCTTAGCCGCTCGAACAAGGTCAATACATACCTGCCGTGCGTCGTGAACACGAAGTAGTTGGTGTTTTCGATTCCTGCGGCGATGCCTTGCAGATCGACAAGCGACCCGACCACGTAGTTTTTCAACCAGGCGGAGAGTTCGGGTTTGGAGACTTTGGTGAAAACCGACATGGGGACAGAAGAAAATTATTCGCTTGGAAACCAGAAACCGATTGATATTGAACTATCGCGGGAAAAGGTCGTATTCGCTTGGACCTTTATTGCCGGCGGCCGCATCGCATGCGCCATCTTGCGGCCACGCATGTTAATTGTGGAAGGTAAGACAAAAGCAGGGGGGTAGAGGGTCGTTGCGTTCAGTAAGCCGGACGCGCGCGTTCCAATCGATGTGTCGCTTAAAACGTGTGAATAACCCAAAGGGGTGCGCGCACCGGTTGATCTATGGCGCCGCCCCTGGGGGTAATGGAAGGATCTTCCTTGAGGTAATAAACCAAGCCACTTGGCGTGGTGACGCGCACCATGCGCTTACCCTCCACCACGATTTCATCGATCTGATCATTCAGCCCAGGCGCAATTCGAATCGGCGCATCCCCTGGCGCCTCGAGCGCAACGCCGGGCGGTGGCGGTGGCGGTTCGGGCAACGGTTCGAGTTTGGGCGGCTGCTGCGCGAATAACGCGGTAGCGAAAAGCGACAATAGAAGTGGAAGATATCGGCGCATGAGAGTTCTCGACAATTAAGATTCAGCGTATCAAATGAAGTCCACCAGAAATTCCAAAATGCGGCGTGGCTTCGAGTGGTCCGATGGCGAGCCAATTCTGACATAATTCCCAGCGCCTACCGAGCTGCCTTTGCTCTGGCAGTGCGGGTGCGAATGGCGCAGGAACCCGTGGTTGGCGCCGCGGCCGGGCGTAAATGCCTCTCACGGGGCGAAAATATAGAGGATTCCTTGAAAACCCTGCTTCTCGTTGACGGTTCCTCGTATTTATATCGCGCTTTTCACGCCATGCCCGATTTGCGCAGCCCCGCTGGCGAGCCTACCGGCGCAATCTATGGCGTGATCAACATGCTGCGGCGTCTGGTGGCCGATTACCCCGCCGAACATTTAGCTTGCGTATTCGATACCAAGGGCAAAACCTTTCGCGACGTCGAGTACGAGCAATACAAAGCCAATCGCCCGCCCATGCCCGATGAATTGGTACGGCAGATTGAGCCGTTGCACGAGGCGATACGCGCCCTGGGTTGGCCCTTGGTCGCCATCGAAGGGGTTGAGGCCGACGATGTGATCGGCACCCTTGCGCGCGATGCCGAGCGCCAGGGCATGCGCTGTGTGATCTCCACCGGCGACAAAGATTTGGCGCAACTGGTGACTCCGGTGATCACGCTGGTGAACACCATGTCCAACGAAATTCTCGATGAGGCCGGGGTACAGGCGAAATTTGGCGTGCGTCCCAATCAGATCGTGGATTATCTTTCGCTCACCGGCGATACGGTCGATAACGTACCGGGCGTGCCCAAGGTAGGACCAAAAACCGCGGTGAAATGGATAGCGCAATACGGGTCGCTGGATGCGGTGATGGCCAACGCATCAGCAATCAGCGGCGTGGTCGGTGAAAATCTTCGCAACACCCTTGACTGGTTACCCAAGGGCCGCTGGCTGGTGACGGTGAAATGTGACGTGGAATTGCCTTTCACGCTTGATCAACTCGACCCCAAGCCGCGCGAAGACGCCAAATTGACGGAATTGTTTGCGCGGTTTGGATTCAAGAGTTGGCTGCGTGAGGTATCGGGTGGTGAAGGTGCCGGTACGAGGTCGGATGGGATGTCAAACGCTGCGAGTGCGATTGATGGGAGAGCCAACGACAGCGGCACAGCGGGCCTAGCGATTAGCAATCTGACCACTGACGCCAATCGAAACGGCACCACGGGTCTTGCGTATCCCAAGGCGCAAGCGGTGCTAACGCGCGACTACACTTGCATTAGCGACGAGACCGAACTTCGCGCGTGGATAGCCAAGCTCGATGCCGCGTCCATAACCAGTTTCGACACCGAAACCAACGGGCTCGATCCGCTCACCGCGCAATTGGTGGGCTTGTCTTTTTCGGTGGAAGCGGGCAAGGCGGCCTACGTGCCGCTGGCGCATCGCTATGCAGGCGCGCCGGAGCAGATTGGCACCGCGCGTGCCCTCGAGCTGCTCGGCCCGTGGTTAGAGGATAACGCGAAGAAAAAGCTCGGTCAGAATCTGAAATTCGATCAGCATGTTTTGGCCAATCACGGTGTCAGTCTCAATGGCGTGGAGCACGACACGTTGTTGCAATCGTATGTGCTGGAGAGCCACCTGCGCCACGACATGGATACGCTCGCGGCACGGCACTTGGACGCCAAAACCATCACCTACGATGAAGTGACCGGTAAAGGCGCGCAGCGCATCGGCTTCGATCAGGTGGAAGTGACCCGCGCCACCGAATACGCCGCCGAAGACGCCGACATCACCCTGCAATTGCATCAAGCCTTGTATGCGCGCATTGCCACCGATGCGCCGTTACTCTACGTCTATGAAAAAATCGAGATGCCAGTGCGCGAGGTGTTATTTCGCATGGAGCGCGAAGGCGTATTGATCGATGGCGCGTTGTTGGACGCGCAAAGTCATGAGCTGGGTGCGAAGATGTTGGAGCTTGAGACACGCGCCCACAGGGAGGCGGGGCAACCCTTCAACCTCAATTCGCCCAAGCAAATTGGCGAGATTTTTTTCGAACAATTGAAACTGCCGGTAGTGAAAAAAACACCGGGGGGCGCACCCTCTACCGATGAAGAGGTGTTGGAAAAACTGGCGCTCGATTACCCGCTGCCCAAAACGCTGCTTGAATACCGCAGTATTTCGAAGCTTAAATCCACCTACACCGACAAGCTGCCGAAAATGGTCAATGCGCGCACCGGTCGTGTGCACACCACCTATGGTCAGGCGACTGCAGTCACCGGGCGCTTGGCTTCGAACGACCCCAATCTGCAAAACATCCCGGTGCGCACCGCCGAGGGCCGTCGCATCCGCGAAGCATTTATTGCGCCGCCCGGAGCGGTGATCGTATCGGCCGATTACTCGCAGATCGAACTTCGCATCATGGCGCATCTATCGGAGGATGCGAACCTGATCGCGGCGTTTGAGCGCGGCGAAGACATCCACCGTGCTACCGCCGCCGAAGTCTTCAACCGCGCACTGCACGAAGTCACCTCGGAAGAGCGCCGCTACGCCAAGGCCATCAACTTTGGTTTGATCTACGGCATGTCGGCCTTTGGTCTGGCGCAGCAATTGGGCATCGAGCGCGCCACCGCGCAGGCCTATATCGCCAGTTACTTCACCCGCTACCCCGGAGTGGCCAAATTCATGCAGGAGATTCGCGAATCGGCCAAAGACAAAGGTTACGTGGAAACCGTGTTCGGCCGTCGTTTATGGTTGCCAGAAATCAAAAGCACCAACCAGGCGCGCCGGGGCGGCGCTGAACGCGCCGCCATCAACGCGCCCATGCAGGGTACGGCGGCCGATTTGATCAAACTTGCGATGATCGCGGTGGATGGTTGGTTGCACGGGGAAAAATTGGGCTCGAAGCTGGTGATGCAGGTGCACGATGAGCTGGTGTTGGAAGTTCCGCAGGACGAGCTTGATCGAGTAAAAAAAGAGTTACCCGAGCATATGACGCGTGTGGCAAGTCTTAAAGTGCCGCTGATCGCGGATGTGGGGGTTGGGCCGAATTGGGAGACGGCGCATTAATGCGATCTAAAGACCCTCGCCAGTCTCCCGCGCGATCCGGCTTCACGCTCATCGAGCTACTGGTGGTGTTGGCCATCATCGCCACCCTTCTGGCCATCGTCGCACCGCGTTATTTTCGTACGGTGGATCGCTCCAAGGAGGTGGCGCTAAAGCAGAGTCTGGCGATCATGCGCGATGCCATCGACAAATTCAGCGGCGATCAAGGCGTACACCCGGAGACACTGGAGGTGTTGGTGGAGAAACGCTACCTGCGCGCGATTCCGGTTGATCCGATCACCGAAAGCGCGACCACCTGGCAGATTGTCGGGCCGCCCGAGCCGCCCCCGGCCAAAAGCGGTTCGGATGCGGCGAAAGGCTTGTCGGATGCTGCCAAGCAGCTATTGGTGCAACAAAGCGCCGGCAAAGTCTACGATGTCAAAAGCGGCGCCGACGGTACGGCCTCCGATGGCAGTAGTTACCAGGATTGGTGAGTGTGATCGCGATGCGTAACGCTACCAGCCAACAGGGGTTTTCTTATTTGCTTTTGTTATTTGCCATCGCCATCATGGCGGCAGGCCTGGGGGGCACGGGCATGCTCTGGCACACCGCGTTGCAACGGCAGAAAGAAGCCGAGTTGCTGTTCGTTGGCAATCAAATTCGCAATGCGATTGCTTCGTATTACGCGCAGACGCCAGGGAATTTGCGGCGTTATCCTGGCACCTTGGATGAACTCATCAAAGATCCGCGCCATCCCACCACGGTTCGGCATTTGCGAAAAGTTTATCTTGATCCCATCACCAACGGCCAGGCGGAATGGGGATTAGTTCCCGCCCCGGGTGGCGGGATCATGGGTGTCTTTAGCACCTCAGAGGCCGCGCCATTGAAACGCGCGGATTTCGACTTGCCCAATCGGGTGTTCGAGGAGCGCACCGTTACGCTCGGCGACAAGATGAGTTACAAGGACTGGCAGTTTGTTTATCTGGGCAGACCGCAGCCTGGCGCGCCCGCGAGGGTACCGGCCGCTAACAAATGAAAATCCGTGATGCTTGCTTTGCCGTCTTCGTATCGAGTGGTTTGGTTTTCTTTCTGCACGAGGCGCAAGCGCAGCCACCGGGCACGATGGAGAGCAAAACACCACGCCAGGCAATAGTAGTGGCTCAGGCGACGCAAACCCCAACTCCGCCAAGTGTCAATGACCCGGTAAAACGCGAGCCAGTCGCGCCGCTTCAGTTCGAGCCTCCACCAGTGCCCGAGTTCATGTTGAGAAAACCTTCCCAGCCCTTGACGATGGAAGAAATGCAACGGCAGGTCGACGAAGCCAATAAAAAAGCGCAACGCGCGCGCGCGACGAACCCTAACTCCACCACGAATGAGGCCGTGCCAGCCACCCGTTGAAGGGCACCCAATTCCACTGAGGTAAAATGGGCTAGGCCTGATCGTAGCGCGCCCCGATCTCCACTTGAGTGTCGCAAAACGCGACATCGAACCAAAATAACAATAGGAATGAATTTTAGTGCGCGCACGGGCCCCGTTCTTATTTCTATTCGTCTTGGTACCACGCTTGGGGCTGGCTGCCACGTCGTGCCTGACCCACGCCCCGTATGAAGTGTCGGTTCGACCTGCTTACGTGGTGCAATAGACCTGGACGACTTACCCGTCTGATCAAGACCCCGCACACATGACGACCTCGACCAACACCGTGCCTGGAAACAGCGGTGGCACCGGCGTTGCATCGGTGCCCTCGAATGCCATCGGCGCTGCCACACCGGTTGGCTTTAATTTGCAGGCTGGTTGGAATTTGCTGGGCGCAGGCCAAAGCGACCCGCCCCTGAGCGTCGCCACCGCATTTGGCGATCAAGCCAAATATTCGAGCGTATGGAAGTGGATAGGCTCATCCAAAAAATGGGCGTTCTATTCGCCACTGATGGCCGACGGCGGACAGTCGTATGCGGTGGCCAATGGCTATCTTGCGCTGACCACCATCGACGCCGGTGAAGGATTCTGGGTGAACGCCAGGTAGGTCGCGGTGCTTTGAACTCAATGAAATTCGAGTGAGAACCTTCAAATGTTGCCCCCATACCTCCTGAATCAATAGTCCACCCCAGGACGGCACCCAAGCAAGCGCGCTCAAGCCATCGGTGAAGGCGAAGCCATAACATGTAGTGCTAAGATATGACCATCTAAATGACTATCTAGATACGAACGATCGGGAGGCAAGCATGGGCGCCTACAGTATTGCCGAAGCCAAGGCTCATTTGAGCGCGTTGCTGGATCAGGTGGCGCGCGGTGAAGTCGTCACGCTGACCAAACGCGGCAAGCCGGTTGCGCGCATCGTGCCCGCCGATCAATTCCCCAGCAAGCCTAAGCTCGATTTGCACGCACTTGAAAAATTCCGTTCCAAACTGCCCAAGTCCACCATCGATTCCCGCACGATGGTGCGCAAGATGCGCGATGAAGCGCGCGGCTGGTGATCTACGCGGATACCGATGTTTTGCTCTCGTTATTCTGCCCGGACAGCTTGTCCGTCGCGGCGGCGGCTTGGTATGCCGATATCGCCGGGCCAGTGTGCATCAGTCCTTGGTCGGTTATTGAATTCCGGGCGAACATGGGTTTGCGCGCACGCAAAGGCTTGCTAGCGCGCCCGCAATGTCTGGCGGTAATGAAGCAATTCGACGCGGCGGCCAGCGCCAATTTCCATTTGCTCGCGCCCGCGCAAGAACATTTCCTTATGGCCAGTGAGTGGTTGGCGAAAACGGAGTGTGCCCTGCGCGCCGGCGACGCGCTTCACCTTGCCATCGCGTTCGGGCATCGCTGCGAACAATTTGTCAGCTTCGATCAGCCCCTGGGAGCCGCGGCGAAAAAGCTGGGCTTACCTTTCCTGACACTTAAGGCTCAATGAAATTCGAGCGAAAACGTCCTCGAATTGCCCCACACGTCCTGAATCAACAGCCCACCCGAAGCCGGCAGCGCGGTAAGCCCGGCTAGGTCATAGCTGAAAGTCATTCCATAGGTGGTTATTCCCGAAGTGAAGTCAGCGGGAATAAAGGTCACCCCGTTTTTACGATCCACATCCAGTGTGGCAATCGACGCGGCATCGAACCCTTCGCGCGCATTAAAGCCAATCTCCCGCGTGTAGATAACCGCGCCCAGCGAATCTTTTAATACCAACGCGATGTAATCAAAATCCGAAACCGGCGCGCCAGCCTTAACCGTCGCCGAAAGATTCGTTCCGGATAAATTCAACGCAATGAGTTCCGGTGGCGTGTTGTCGTTGGGAAATAGAAATTGCACCGGATTGACCTGCGGATCGAACCCATTTTGCGCACACAAGCTCGCGGGGTTTTCGAGCTGGAACTCAAGCGAACAAGTGGTTTGCATGCGAATCTCGAAGTGATCGTGATTGAAGGTGGTGGTACCGGTTTGCCCCACCGTGCCGACCAATTGCCCACGCGTCACCGTAGCGCCCACCACCATCGCCGGATCGATGCTGTTGAGATGCGTATGAAAGGAATAGAAACGATTGGCGGGTTTGCCGTGGAAGGTGGTGGCCGGGTTGATCGTATGCATGATGTACACCGTATTGCCGCCTTCGGGCGCCTGCGGATCGCCCTCGAACACCACCTTTTCAACCTTGCCATCGGCAATCGAATACACCGGCTCGCCCAACGGGCCAGGAATGTCGATGCCTCGATGCCAGTCGTAACGACTGCCCTCGGCCAACTTGATGCGTGGACTGAATGGCGAAGAGATTGCCGGCGGAATATGCAGCGGCCAGGAAAAGCTCAAATTCGGCGTAGGGAAACGGCCCGCCGAAGCTTTGAAATTGGCGATCAACGGCGTCGGGTCTTGGGTGTAACCGAGGGTAAGCGAGCCAATCGGCAACGAAGTTGGCCGGTTTAACCAAAACCCCACCCCGTTGCCCAGCGTTTTGCCGGCGGTGGTGAAATCCAAATATCCACGGCTCGCAATGTAGTTATTCAGCGCTCCGCCACCTTGCGCTTCGAGCGTGGGCGCATAGAAATACCATTTGGCCAAAGCGTTGTCCCAGGCCCACAGCGTAATGATCTGCGGCCCGCTCAAGGATTGCCGGAACGCCGAAGGCGTGACATTCGCGCCCGTGGCCACCAGATTCCATCCAGCCGTCAGATTGGTCGAAGAGAGATTAAATGCCGTGCCCGCTGGCGCCGGGTGCGAAAAACTCGTTACCGCATTGACCCAGTAACCTTCCCCAGGATTAATGGTGGCAAGCACGCCCAAGCCCTTGCTCGTTGCATAAGATTGCAAACTCGCGTTGTCCAACTGCGGTGCGTAGAACTGCCAACTGGAAGTGCCAGCGACCCACTTCCATACCGTGGCTACTTTTTGCGGGTCGCCGTAGAGGGAGGAAACGGCGATGGCTTGGTTTGAACCGTTGCCAAGAAGGTTCCAACCGACTTGCAGATTGATGGTGCTTTGCGCATGCGTTGGCTGCGCAAACGCGGTGAGCAATCCTAGCAACAGCACGAAACATATCTCTCGATAGATTCGCGCTGGATGGGACTTTATGTTGTTTTCAACATGGCGCATATTTGCAAATTGGTACATGGATCTCTCGGTGATTCGAAATAAGATGATGGATCTTTCCAATCCTCGCGAATTATTTTGCATGGCAAACAATTCGGTAACTCGGCATGGCTTCACCCTGATCGAACTGGTGGTCACGCTCGCCATTCTAGGCGTGCTCGCCGCGATTGCCGTGCCGGTGGCGGAGTTGGCTTATAAGCGCACCAAGGAGCAGGAGTTGCGCTACAACCTGCGGCAAATCCGCGAAGGGATTGATGCCTATAAGCGCGCCACCGACGAAGGCCGGGTGGCGAAGAAGATTGGCGAAAGTGGTTACCCGCCCAAGCTCGAGTCGTTGGTGGAAGGCGTTGAGGATGTGCGCAGTGCCACCAAAGCAAAGATCTATTTTATGCGGCGCATCCCCGCTGACCCGATGGCGCCTTCGGGAACATCGGGCGTGGAGAGTTGGGGTAAGCGCAGCTATGCCAGCCCGCCCGACGAACCCAAGCCGGGTGATGATATTTATGACGTGTATTCGCTCAATCCCGGCGTCGGCATCAACGGTATTGCTTATCGGGAGTGGTGACACCTCCTGGCATAGCATGCTGTGGGCAGGTAGACTGTAGCTATGGATTGATCGATTTCGCCTCTAACGCTAGTGCCAGGAGACCAAAATGGACATCGACAAATTAATTGTCGTCAACCCCGAGATTCGGGCGGGTAAACCCTGTATTGCTGGCACGCGCATTACCGTCTACGACATACTTGAGTATCTCGCCGGCGGAATGACAGAAGCGGAAATTCTCGAAGACTTTCCCGCGCTGCGCGCCGAACATATCAAAGCCACCCTGACATTTGCCGCTCAACGTGAACGTCGCCTGGCGGCGTGATTTTTCGTGCGGCTGCTATTCGACGAAAATCTCAGCTCGCGCCTTGTTCTCAGACCACCGTTTCCGTTAACTTATTCCTTTTTTACAATTGAAATCGCACGTATATTGGCGTTGGTATTGGCTACGGATCATAAATTCCGTTAAATATTATTGCCAACCAAGAAATAGATCGGTGTTTTTTGTTTGATTGGCATCGCGCATCGTGGCAATGCCGTCAGGAAACAAAAGTAACTCGATTGATCTCCTGCAAGGTGGTTTCCCCGTTCTTCACTAATTCAAGAGCGGTTTCACGCAGTAGCTTGGTTCCATTCCGCGCGGCCGCGGCTTTTAGGTTACGAATCGATTCGCGCGACACGATCAATTCGCGCAGTTCGTCGTTCATCACCAGGTATTCGGCGATGGCTTTGCGTCCGCGGTAGCCGCTGCCGCGACACTGACCACAGCCGCGGCCTGAGCGAAAGCGGTAGTCGCGCGCGGCCTCGGTGCTGATGCCTGAGTCAGCGAGCAGTGTTGCGTCCGGCGCTTCATCAGCGGCGCACGCCGGGCAGATGAGGCGTATTAAGCGTTGCGCGGCCACACCATTCAAAGCTGATACGAAACTGTAGGGGTCGATGCCCATGTGCACCATGCGCCCGATCACGTCGAACACGTTGTTGGCGTGGACGGTGGTGAACACCAAATGACCGGTTAGCGCCGATTGGATGGCGATCTGCGCGGTTTCCGGATCGCGAATTTCGCCCACCATGATTTTGTCGGGGTCGTGACGCAGTATGGAGCGCAGGCCACGCGCAAAGGTGAGGCCTTTTTTTTCATTGACCGGTATCTGCAGCACGCCTGGCAGTTGGTATTCGACCGGATCTTCGATGGTGACGATTTTGTCTTCGCCGGTATTGATCTCGGTGAGCGCGGCATACAGCGTGGTGGTTTTGCCGCTGCCGGTGGGGCCGGTCATCAGCAACATGCCGTAGGGTTCGCGCGAGAGTTTACGTAACACCGCCAGCGTCACCGCATCGAAGCCCAGCTTATCCAAACGCAGACCACTTACCTGGTCGGTGAGGGTTTCCTTGTCGAGTATGCGGATGACCGCATCTTCGCCAAAGATGCTGGGCATCACCGAGACGCGAAAATCGATCTCGCGGCCGCGCACCGCCGCTTTAAAGCGGCCGTCCTGAGGAATGCGCCGCTCGGCGATATCCAGTTCCGCCATTACCTTGATGCGCGAGATCACCTGATCGGCGTGGTTGGTGTCGGCCACTTTGCCGGCCACCGTCAGCACGCCATCGATGCGGTACTTGATGACCATGCCATCGACCGCGGTTTCCAGATGAATGTCGCTGGCGCCGGCCTTTTGCGCGTCGTAGAGCGTGGAGTTGACCAGTTTCACCACGCTGCTGGAGGACTCGCTGATGGATTGCAGCGAAATATCTTCGGTGGAGGATGACAAGGTGCGCGACACCGCCACGCCATCCACCGCGGTTTGCAACGCGCGCATGCTTTCTTCGGTGCGGGAAAAAAACGCGCCGAGATCGGCGTAGTGGCAAAGCCGCCAATCAAGCGCTCTGCCGGCGAGGTTCTCGGCCCATTCCTGTATCTCTACCGCGCTGGGATCGGCGAACACGCCCAAGAGCGCACCACGCGCATCACGCAACACCAGGCATTGACGTTTAGCCGCTTCGGCAAAGGGTATGAGATCGAACGCCGGTTGGAGTCGCTGCAATTGCTCCATGGAAATGATCGGGTATCGATAGTGATCGGCAAGCGCCGCGAGCGACTCGGCAACGTTGAGCCCGAACTGCTCCTCAAGCACCCGCCCCGCGGATTGCCCCGACTGGCGCGCGAGTTCCGCGGCGCGGCGAATATTGACGCTGTGAATATTTAATGAAGTGGGCGTGCTCGACATGGTTACTCGATGCTGGAGGCAAGCTCGAAGATCGGCAGATACATGAGTATCACAATGGAACCGATGATAACGCCGATCAACACCATTAACGCCGGCTCGAAGGTGCGCGTGAAGATCTCGGCTGAGCGGGCAAGTTCTTCGTCGTAGAACGCGGCGATGCGCTCCATCATCGCGCCCAGATCGCCGGTCTGTTCACCCACACGCAGCATGCGGGTTGCCACCGCGGTCGATAAGCCATTGTCGACCATGGCCTGGGAGGTAGGGCCGCCATCGCTAATGCTCTTGGTGGCGGTGGCCAGTTGCTCGCGCAGGCTCACGTCCAGAAGCCCTCCCACCAGCCCTAGGGCGGAAACAACGGGCATGCCCCCTTGCACCAGCATGCCTAAGGTTCGATACATGCGCGCAAGTTGAAACAGACGCATTTTTTCGCCGATGATAGGCACATCCCAGAGCAAGCGTATTAACCAGGCGCGAACTTCCGGGCGCCCCGCGGCAACTATCGGAAAAATTGCCAATGCCAAGAGCAGTAGGCCAGCCTGCCAGGTGTATTCGTTTAGAAAGTTGCCCCAATCGATCAGCAAACGCGTGCCAAAGGGCAGCTCGGTGCCGCGCTCATCGAAAATTCGGCTGAACTTGGGCACTACGTAGCCGAGCAGAAAAATCGTCACCAGTCCGCCCACTGCGAGCAGCAGCACGGGGTAGATCATCGCGTTGACCACTTTTTTTCTTAACTGTTCCAGTTGCGTGGCGTAGGCGACGTAACGTTCCAGCGCCTGTTGAATGTCACCGGTGCGTTCGCTGGCACGAATGGTGGCGATATACAAAGCGGGGAAAGCACCGGGAATGGCTTCCAACGCCAGAGACAACGCCTTGCCCGCGTACAGTTCGGTGAGGATTCGATCCAGCACCGCTTTGGTTGCGCGTACCTGTTCTTTTTCCGCCAGTGTTTCGACCGCTTCGACAAGATTGAGTCCAGCGCGGAGCAATGCCAACAATTCGTTGCTCACCAACAACAATGGAAATGCGCCGCCCGACAAGCCGCCAAATAATCGCGAGGCGGATTGCTGCGCCGACAATACCGAGTAGCCCTGTTGCACGGCGTGGCGCAAGGCGGCCGGTTCGTCTGGCGCTTCCACGGAAATGGCGCTGACGCCATCCGCTTCGCGATACACCGTCAGTTTGTATTGCATGGCGCTAGCCGATGACCTTAGTGGATGATCCTACGCGACGGTCTTACCAATTGGTAACGTCGGCCGCCTCGCCCTCGCCGCCCGGCTGGCCGTCTTTACCAAAGGACCAGACATCGACTTCACTATGTTCGCCAGGCTGGCGGTATTGATAGGGGTTGCCCCAGGGGTCGGCGGGGACGACCTTACTCAAATACGGACCTTGCCATTTCGGCTCATTCGCGGGTTTGCCGACCAGCGCATTCAAGCCCTGATCGGTCGCCGGGTAGCGGCCGGTGTCCAGACGATATTGATCCAGTGCCTTCTCGAACGCGTTGATCTGCGCTTTGGCCGCTTTCACTTCGGCTTTGCCCAACTGCGAGAAATACCTTGGGCCAACGTAGCCCACCAGTAGGCCGACGATGATCATCACCACCAGCAGTTCCAGCAGGGTGAATCCGCGGCTACGTCGATCACTCCAACGAGGGATCACGAAATCGTGCGCCACGCCGAAAAATTTGGCGTGATGGACCATCTTGTCATCAGAAGCGCCAACATCATGTCGGAATCAGCCAGGAGTTATTGACGTCACCAACCAGGATGGCGGTCACTGTGGCGGTGACGGAGCCCGTCAAGGCGGAAAGATCGATCTTGTTGCTGTAGGTCACCTGCGTTCTATCCATCGTGCCCAGATTCGAATTATTGCCGTTGTCACTGGGAACAAACACCCAAGAGGGTTGAATGGTATTGATGCCTACGGAGGCTTTGAGAATTTCCAGTGCGTCAGCCGCCGTCACCGTGCCACTCTTATTCATGTCGGCGGCGATCAACTCTTTCCAGGTGCTGCCGGTGGTGGCGGGCAAACCAACCGATAGTTTCAACGCGTCCAATGCATCGGCCGCGGTGAAGGGTCTTGGGGTGGATGTCGTTTGCGAGTCTGAGTTGCCTCGGCTAAACGATAACGACAAATTATTGAGGGGGAAATTGGCGCTCAACTGACCGGTTGTACCCAGGTCAAAGGTGTTACCGGTGGCCACGGAATTTTGCAGTTCAGTGGCTGTGACAGCCGGCAAGGCCAGGTTGCCGCGCGTCACGACGTTGGCGGTAACGGCAAAACCACTGATGACCTGCAGATCGAATGTCGAGGTAGACGATGCGAGTAGCGAGTCGGTGGCGGTGACCACGATGGTATGCGTGCCCAGCACGGTGGTGGAGCCGGATATCATGCCCGCGCTGTGGGTAAGGCCAGTTGGCAAACCGGTTACGCCAAAGCTCAAACTATCGCCGGCATCGACATCGGTAAACAATGCACCCACGTTGAGCGAAACGGCTTGACCAGTACTGGCGTTTTTATTGCCAAACGTGCTCGCCAAGGGCGCTTGATTGGTGCCAGGAATATCTAGCGCCCGCGAGTCCACCAGTACCTGTGCTGCGGCGCTGTTGTGATTGAAAATACTGTAGGTGTTGCCGCCGTTAGTTTGGGTGCCGCCAAACGACCAGCTGGCATTGTCGGAGAGCGTTAACAAATCGCCGGCATTGCCATCGACAACCAATTGGTGTTTTTTCACCGCGGCACCCAGATTGGTCCACCCATTGCCCGCGTTGAAACTATTCACATCGGCAATGTCGAGTACATCCTTCAAGCTCAGCGCGAGGCTATTGTTGCCGCTGCCGCTGCCGCTGCCGGTGATGTCGATGCGCTCGATCGATTCGATGCGCGAGCTGCTGCCAGGCGTGCCCGCGCCCTGGTTGGCGATGGCGCCAAGATCCAGTGCGATGCCGCTACCAGCCAGTTTGAGAGTATCCAAGCCACTGCCACCGTCCAGGCGTGCGAGTTGCGCGGTATTGCCGCCGGCGCCAAAGTTGGCGGATAGTGCAGCGATGTTGCTTGTATCAAGCACGATGCTGTCATCGCCCGCGCCGCCGTAGATCACATCCGCGCCACCACCACCGGTAATCGAGTCGTTGCCTTGCGCGCCCACCAGGGTTTCTGCGGCACTGGTACCCGTGAGCGTGTCATTGGCGGAAGTCCCCGCCTGATCGACAGCGTTTGGCGCAAATGCACCCGTGGTCGAACCAAAAATAATGTAGCTGCGCCCCGCCGTACTGCTAGGCGGTGGCGGATTGACCGAGGTATCCGGTGAGGGGGGCGCGCCAAAGGACAGCTCGGGTATTGAAGGCGCGCCGACGATCAGGTCGCCAAGACCATCACCATTTACGTCGCCAGCACTGGCAACGCTGTAGCCGCTGCCATCATTGGCAGTTTGCCCGTTGATGGCAAAGCCGATGGTTCCCACTGCAATGGCCGAAAGATCGACAGCAGCATTTGTAGTCTTGCCGAAAATTACGTAGCTACGCCCTGCTTGGGCGCCGGTGGTGGGGTCGCTCGCATGCGCGCCGATGATCATGTCGGCCAAGCCATCGCCGTTGATATCGCCGGCCGCGGCAACACTGGTGCCGCTGTAGTCGCTGGCGCCTTGACCATTGATGACGAAACCGCCGGTGCCTGCCGCCACTGACGAAAGGTCGATGGCGTTGGAATTGTTCTTGCCAAAAACCACGTAACTGCGGCCCGCATTGGCGCCCACGCTGGGGTCGCTGGATGCGGCGCCAACCAGAATGTCGGCCAAGCCATCGCCATTGACATCGCCGACGTTGGCAACGCTATGCCCGCTTTGATCGCCTGCGCATTGGCCGTTAATCACAAAGCCGCCATTGCCCGCTGCGATGGCAGAAAGATCGCTCGCGGTGGTGGTGGTCTTGCCAAAGATCACATAGGTTTTACCTGCACTGCCACCGGTGGTGGCGTTGTCGGCCGCTGCGCCAACCAGCAGATCCGCCAGGCCGTCGCCATTAACATCGCCCGCGCTGGAAACACCCTCGCCGCTCTTATCGCCGGCGCAGCGCCCGTTGATGACGAATCCACCGGTACCCGCAGCGATCGCCGAGAGATCGATCGCGCTCGCTGCCGTGCGACCAAACACCACATAGCTACGCCCCGCGTTGCTGCCTGCCGCAGGGTCACTGGTATCCGCGCCAATAATTAGATCGGCAAGGCCATCACCATTGACGTCGCCGGCACTGGCGACACTGTGACCAGCGAAGTCACCCGCACATTGGCCATTGATGACAAAACCGCCGGTGCCTGCCGCGATTGCCGAAAGATCGGCTGCGGCACCCGCAGTCTTGCCAAAAATCACATAGCTGCGACCTGCATCGCCGCCGGCCGCGGGATCGCTTTTGAACGCGCCGACAATCATATCGGCCAAGCCATCACCGTTGACGTCACCCGCAGCGGCCAGGCTAAAGCCGCTCATATCATTGGCGCACTGGCCATTGATTACTAAGCCGCCGTTGCCCGCAGCAATCGCCGAGAGATCTGCGGCGGCGCCCGTGGATTTGCCGAACACCACATAGCTGCGTCCGGCAAACACACCCGCCGCGGGCGACCCGTATCTCGCCCCGACGATGACATCGGCCAGACCGTCGCCGTTGACATCGCCGATGCCGGCGACACTGCGACCACTGTGATCGTCGGTGCACTGACCGTTGATGACAAAACCGCCGGTTCCTGCGGCGATTGCGGAGAGGTTGATGTCAGCCATAACGATGATTCCTTAGTTTCGGTTCGCCTAATGTCTGAAGAAGGTTATCGCTATCAATGTATTTCATTTGAGCCCGATGCGAAAACCCGCGCCGTTCAGCGGCGCCACTCGACATCCAATACAAAGTGTATCTGATCCGTATCGCGGGGAGGCAAGCAGATTTCAATGCGTGAAATTGACGCAATCGGGAAAACGGTCTACAAAGCACTATGTGAAATGCAGCTGGCTGCATCTAGCCTACGTTTGAGGGAAATCAATATGACTACACGAATAGGTGGTACCGTTTTTTCCGCTTTGTCGCGGCGGTTCGCGGGCCTGGTTTTCGCGGTGTCCATGTTGGGACTTGCAACCAGCGCGCCGGTGCATGCCTACACCGGCGGGTACATCAATGGCGGAACCTCTTGCGGAGGCTGCCATGGCGGTGCCAGCACCGCGACCAGCGTTGCGGTCAGCTCGGGAAATCTGGGTGTTCAACAAGGCGGGCAGGTGACGATCAATATTGCCGTTGCCAATAACACCGGTTTGTTGGCGGGTTTCAATTCGGCGGTCTATTCCAACAACGCCAAGGTATTGATTGCGAATCTCGTCGCAGACAACCGCGCCAAAATCGGCAATTTCCCTGGCGATGGCGAAGTAACGCATTCGCAAAAACCGGCACTGGCCAATGGTGTAGCCACCTTCAGCTATACCTGGAAAACGCCGCCGACGGCAACCGTCGGGACCACCTACACCATTAAGACCGTTGGGCTTGCGACGCAATCAGGCGGTGTCGGCGCGGCGCAATGGAATACCGGTAACGACCTTACCGTGACGATTGTTGCGCCGCCCACTGTACCAGGCGCGCCATCGGGCGCCAGCGCCACGGCCGGCAATGCGCAAGCCGCGGTGAGTTTTACCGCGCCGACACAAGACGGTGGCACGCCGATTACGGGCTATACGGTCACCGCGCTGCCTGGCCCCGTTACAGCGACAGGGACGGCGTCGCCCATTACGATCACAGGGCTGAACAATGATGTGCCCTACACCTTCACCGTCAAAGCCAATAATTCAGTTGGTGCTGGCGCCGCGTCAAGTGCGTCAAACTCAGTAACGCCTGCGGCGCTCTCCAATGTCGCCACTGGGGTTAGCGCGGTGGCAGGTAACACCCAAGCGACAGTAAATTTCACCGTGCCCGCTGCAGGATTTAGCGGAACGTATACCGTGACAGCCATCCCTGTGAGCGGTAGTGGTCAGCAGAATGTCATCGCCACGGGGACAAGCTCGCCAATCACCGTGACTGGCCTTACCAACAATGTTTCCTATATTTTCACGGTGGCAGCAGGTGCGACGGCTTCCACTGCATCAAGTTCAGTCATGCCGAATAACGGAAAGTTTGTTCCCACGTCGCTTAGTTCGCCATTGAGCGCGACGGCGGGCAACCAAATGGCCATCATCGTGTCTACCCAACCGGAGAGCGATGGTGGATCGCCGATAACCGCCTACAACGCGCTGTGTACCTATTCCCTGGTGCAGGGCGTGACCTTGAGTTTTACCGCGACCAGCCCTACGCCGGTGATCGTGATTACCGGCCTCAACAATGGCACCCAGTACAAGTGCGGGCTCACTGCGACCAACGCAGTTGGCACCAGCATTCCCCCGGCTCCTGCGAATTACAACATTCAGTTCACGCCTACCAGTCCCGCTGCGCCAAGTGTGCCGACGGCGATTACTGCCGTGCCTGGCAACGGGCAAGCGACGATTTCCTTCACAGCACCGGCAAATGACGGTGGATCGACGATTCTTGATTACACCGCGTATTGCAAGGTAGCGCCGATTCCGAGTGCTAGCGCCGCGATTCCGGATCGAACCGTTACTGGTTCGACCTCGCCATTGACGGTAACGGGCCTAACCAATGGCACTGCCTACGATTGTTGGACCACGGCAAGAAATTCGGTTGGGACGTTTAATCAATTCCAGTTTTACCCGAGCGCCGTGAGGGTGACCCCTGCAGTGACGCCAGTACCGGCCGCGCCTACCGGCGTGAGCGCCAGTGCAAGCGATGGAAAAGCCTTGGTGAGTTTCACTGCACCCTCATCCGCCGGTGGCAGTGCTATTGAAAGCTACACGGTCATTTCCAGCCCGCATGGTTATGTTGCTACCGGAGCCAGTTCGCCGATTCAGGTTTCGGGTCTTGTGAATGGCACCGCCTACACCTTTACCGTTACCGCGAAAAACTCCTTTGGCACCGGGACGGCTTCCGCGGCTTCGACCGCGGTAACACCGGCTGCTGCCATTGTTAGCGCGCCCGATTCGCCTAACTGTTGTTCCTTCGTTGACGCTGGCAATGGCATGGGGATACTCGCTTTCGATCCGCCCGCCAACAATGGTTCGCCGATCACGGGTTACGCCGCGATTTGCAGCTATCAAAGCGGCGCCGGCGTCACGTTAAGTATCACGGCAACGGGTACTTCCTCGCCACTTATCATCACCGGCTTGACCAATGGCACGACCTACCAGTGCAAACTCACCGCGACCAATGCCGCGGGCACCAGCCCCGTCCCGACCTTTGCGACGGCGCAGTTCACGCCATTTAGTCCAGCGCCGCCAAGCGTTCCCACGTCTATTACGGCATCGCCGGGCAATACTCAGGCGAGTGTTTCCTTTGTCGCCCCCTCAAACACTGGCGGGTCGGCGATCCTCGATTACAAAGCCTCGTGCCGCGACAGTTCGGGGACGTTTACGGCCACGGGCACGGCATCTCCGCTGACGGTCACAGGTCTTACTAATGGGACCACTTACGCTTGCTGGGTGACCGCGCGCAATGCGCAGGGAACGTTCAATTCGCTTGCCTATCGTTCTGCAACCGTCAACGTGACGCCTGCGCCCGGCGGTGGTCTGCCTGCCGCGCCAACGGGAGTGAGTGCCAATTTGGGCGCCGGCAACAATATCCAGGTCAGTTGGAACGCGGTGTCTGGCGCCACCAGCTACAACGTGTATATGGCCAATGCCACCAATGTCACCAAAGCCAATTACGCTTCGCTGGCAGGCGGACATGTTCACGCCGGGGTAACCAGCCCCTTTACGCATGCGAGCGCGTCGCCGGGTACTTATTACATCGTCGTCACCGCTGTAAATGGGACAGGCGAAAGTGCCGAATCCACGCAGGTGTCGGTTATCGTCAGCGCGCCGGTTACGCTGCCGGGCGCGCCCACTTCGGTGAGCGCCAGCGCCGGCAGCGGCCAGGCGACGGTGAGTTTCAGCGCGCCGTCATCCAACGGTGGCGCCGCCATCACCAGTTACATGGTGACTTCATCGCCGGGTGGCCTGACTGCATCGGGTAGCGGGTCGCCGCTCATTGTCAGCGGTTTGACCAATGGCACGGCATACACCTTCACCGTCACGGCGACGAATTCCGCAGGCGCCAGCGCCGCATCGGCGCCTTCGTCAAGCGTTACGCCCTCGGCAAGTTTTGCCTTCACGCCGACGCTGGCGGTTGGCTACAACCTTCTGGGCAATTCGTTGAATACCGCGTTGGATGTGATGGCCGTATTTGGCAATCAGACCAGCTCGGTTGCCGGCGTCACCTCAAACGTGGCCTCGGTTTGGAAATGGAATCCGGCCACCGGAAAGTGGCAGTTCCACTCGCCACAGTTGAGTACTGCGGCCAATGCAACTTACGCGAGCACCAATAACTTCGAGGTGTTGACCTCGATTGCCCCCGGTGAAGGTTACTGGGTGAACGCCAACATCGCGATGAATTTGCCCACGCAGAACGGGCCGGCATTCAATTGGACGAGCTTAAACTTCGCCAATCTGCCAAGCGGGTTCAACTTGATTGCGGACTCCAGAAACTTGACGCCGAGCCAGTTCAATTCCTTGATTAGCCCAACGCCGCCTTCGCAGGGGCAGGTACCGGTGAATAATTTCTCCAGTATGTGGGTGTGGGACGCAGCCAATGCCAAGTGGTACTTTTATTCGCCGATTTTGGAGAATTCAGGCACACAGGCGGCGGTGAAGGCCTATGCCGATGGCCGTTCGTTCCTGCATTTCCCGGATTTCAACAAGAAAATCGACATGGGCGTTGGATTCTGGGTGAATAAGTTCTAAGTCGGTCGTTGGCTTCCACGGCGTGGATACTCGCGAAATCGAGTTCCACCTAACCGATATTCACGCGGATAATATTCGCGGGTCGATATTCACGCCTTTATATTCACTACACATGGCTATCTTGCACTATGTTCTCGCGCTCTCGCCTAAGGGTCTATTTCGCCGCCGACACGGTTAGCGCTGTGTCGGAGCGGGGATGGCTGCGTCGCGAGGTGAAATGCGCAGCCTTGCCGGTCGAGCATAGTGAGGCAGGCCAAGCGGTGTGGGTGCCTGCACTGGCCGCGTTGGGCGCGCTCATCGATAACCAGGGGTTCGCAGGGTCGCGCGTGGATATCGCTCTATCCAGCGAATTCGCTCATCTCGCCCTGGTGCCGCAAATACAACAGGGTCTTACTTCGCTCGAAATGCAAGGCCTTGCGCATAGCCTGTTTGCCCGCGTGCTCGGTGATGGCAGCGCCGGATGGACGGTGCGTTATTGCGCGGCGGATCGATCCGCGTTGCTTGCCAGCGCAACCCAAACGCCGCTGCTTGCCGCGCTCGCGGATGTGGCGCGCGCACGCCATTGCACGCTTAGGTCGGTTGCGCCGTTGTGGTGTTGCGCGATCAATCGCGAACGTCAGCGCCTCTCGCGACGCTCTATCTGGGTGGTGGTGGCGGAATCGCGTGCGGTGGCATTTGGCTTGGTGGAGCGTGGGCAGTGGCGTGGTATTCGTGCAAAGCGCCTGGACCTCGAGCGCGGCGTGTGTGCATCGAAGTTGATAGAGCGCGAATCTAGGATCTTGGATACGCCAACGCGGGAGCTTATGTATTTCGGCGATGCGAGCGCCGGTGAACCCTACGCGAGCGACTGGAAGCTTGAAGAAATGTCGACGGCCGAAGCGCGCCTCGGGGCGCTTCCCGCGGCCTGCCAACCCGCAGCGTTGGCCGGATTTTGAGAAATTGCCATGATTAAGCAGCATCTTGATTTTGCGCATCCGCAACCGGTGGTGAAGTTGCAGGGCAATACACTGGGCGCGATGGTGCTCGTCGCGAGTTTGGCGGTATGTGCCCTGATTGGATGGCACTATCGAACGCTCGCCTTACAAATCGATGCAACCGAGGCGCGCATCGAACAATTGCGCAAACGAAGCGCATTGGCCGTAACGCCGCGTGGCTCTTCGCGCGAGGCACTGATCGACGAGGTGCGACAAGTCAACCAAGCGGCCGCGCAACTCACCATTGCCTGGGACGAGATGTTTCGCGAGGTGGAAGCCGCCACCGACCGGCGCGTGGCCTTGCTGGTGCTGCGGCCCAATGTGCAGAAACGCGAGTTGCGCATTTCAGGCGAGGCCGATGATTTCGGCGCACTACGCGCCTACCTTGAGCGCCTCGACCAAGGCAAGGTTTTGGAGAATGTGCGCTTGGTGAGCCATGAAATCATCAGTCGCGGCAACGCAACACCACTCCGATTCGAGATCAGCGCCGGCTGGCAGGTGCGCACATGAAGGCGACGCTCGCAGCTTACGTGGAGAGCCTGGGTGTCGCGGGTGTTGCCGGGATTGGCCTCGCGGCGTTTGCGTTGGCCTTTTATTTTGGCAGTGTACGGCCGGCCGAGCCGCGTCTTGCTGAGTTGCAAAAGGAACAGGCGCGCCTGGAGCAAGCGCAAAGCCAGCGCACGCGCCAAGGCGCGCCCGCAGTGGAAATTTCCGGAGACGAAAAATTAACAAGCTTTTACGAACTTTTAGCCACCAAGGACTCGATTAGCAAGAACCTTGAGGCAGTGGATGCGATTGCCAAACAAAACGGCGTTGTACTGCGCCAGGGAAGTTACAAATTGCTCATTGAGTCGGGGGCGCGCCTTGGCCGCTACGAAATCGCCTATACGGGGCAAGCCGCTTATTTTCAGGCGCGTTTGTTTTTGCGCGACGTGTTGCGACAACTGCCGATGATTGCTCTGGACGAAGTCGATTTTCAACGCCAGCAGACCGGCAGCGGAGCTACCGAGATATCCGCGCGCTTCTCGCTTCTGGTGGACGCAATGCGATGATAAAAATCCTCGCGACGCGGCGAAGAATGGTTTTGGGCTTGGCATTTGTCGCGGCGCTTACCGCGGCCATGATGGCGCCCAGCGAAGAAGTGGCGCGTGTACCCAAGCGCTCGGCCAGTGCCGCGGCGCCGAATTCGGCCGTACAGCCGGTGCAACGAAGGGCGTCGCGCGAGGTCGAGATCCCGCCGGTCGCCGAATTCGCGCGCCACATCGACGAAAAATTCGTGGTTGTCGATATTTTCGAATCGCGACAGGTGGCGAAGCAGGTAGCGGTTGTGGCGCCACAGGCTGCGCCGCTACCGCCCAAATTGCCCTTCACCTATATGGGTAGAGTTGGGGAAGCAGACAGCGAAAAAATCGTCTTGGTCGAGGGAGAAAAACTCTACCTCGTGGCCAAAGGGACGGAATTCGCCGCGTCCTACCGGCTCGATGCGGTGAGTTCGCAAGAACTGGTGCTCACCTATCTGCCGTTGAATGCCAAACAAAGCCTCGCGATTGGCATGGGAGAAACAAAATGAAACGCGCGATTTCCAACAGCAGGTGGACGACGCATGCGCTGCTTGTCGCGGTGATCGGTGCCTTGGCGGCCTGCGCCGCAACACTTCACCCCGCCTATCACAAAGGGCAGGAACTGCTAGCGGAGTCGCAGTGGGAGCGTGGTATCGAGCAACTGCAAATTGCCGCCAAGGAGGACGAGCGCAACTACCAGTACCGTTCCGCGGTGATCGACGCGCGCGGGCGGGCGGTCAACGATTTGCTGCGCCAGGGAATTGCCATGCGGGATGCCGCGAGAACCACCGAGGCCGAGGCCCTGTTTCAGCGCGTGTTACGCATCCAACCCGAGGAACCGCGCGCGCTTGCCGCAGTGGCGCAGATCGGCGAGGAACGCCGGCGCCAGGCGCTCCTCACGCAAGCTGAGGCGGCTCTCGACAAAGGCGATCTTGGTCTCGCCGAACAGGTTGTGCACAACGTTATGCTCGAAGCGCCCAGGCACGCGCGCGCGATTGCCTTGATGCGCCGCATCGAGGAGAAAAAGCCGCGTCCCAGCAGCGCCGCAGGTGAAACATCGGCGGCGCTCAAAAAACCTATTACGCTGGATTTTCGCGATGCCAGTCTGCGGGTGATTTTCGATGTTATTGCGCGCGAAACCGGCATTAGCTTTGTATTGGACCGCGATATCCCGGCCGCCGCGCGCGCCTCGATCTTCGTGCGGAATAAACCCATCGACGAAGCGCTTGAATCCTTGATCGTCACCAATGCGCTGGCGAAAAAAGTGATGAGCGATACCAACATTCTTATTTATCCCAACACACCGCAAAAGGCGCGCGATTACCAGGACCTGGTGATTCGAAACTTTTATCTCGCCAGCGCCGACCCCAAGCAGATGTTGACTCTTATCCGCACCATCTTAAAAACGGCCAATATTTTTATCGATGAGAAACGCAATGTGCTGGTGATGCGCGATACGCCCGAGGCCATACGGCTTGCCGAAAAGTTGATCGCAGCGCATGACCAAGTCGAACCCGAAGTGATGTTGGAAGTGGAGATTCTCGAAGTCGGGCGTACCCGAGCCAACGAATTGGGCCCGCGATTTCCCGACCAGGTTTCTTTTGGTGTGGTCAATCCCATCACCCTTCAGGCATTGAACAACCTCAACTCGAGCGGTGTGAACGTCAGCGGATTGCAGTCCATCGTCGCGTTGAATTTGAGGAATCTCTTCAACAACGTGAATCTGCTCGCCAATCCACGCATACGCGTGCGTAACCGGGAAAAAGCCAAAATTCACGTGGGTGATCGGGTGCCGGTCATCTCCTCCACCACCAGTGCCACCACAACGTTTACCACCCAGGCGGTGAATTACCTCGAGGTGGGCATCAAGTTGGAAGTCGAGCCGCAAATCATGGATGACGAAGTGATGATCAAGGTGGGGCTGGAAGTGAGTTCCCTTGGCCAACAAGTCGCGGTGCAGGGTTCGATCGCCTACCAGGTGGGCACCCGCAATGCCACCACCACGCTGACGCTCAAAGATGGCGAAACGCAAATTCTTGCCGGCTTGATTACCGACAATGAGCGCGAGGCGGTCAATCGATTGCCGGGCTTAGGCGATGTGCCGGTGTTGGGCCGATTGTTCTCCAGCAATAAAAGCGATACAGAAAAAACCGAGATCATTCTTTCCATCACGCCGCGGGTTCTGCGAAGATTTGAGCGCCCCAGCGCCGAATTGGCCGAGTATTGGTCTGGGCCGGAGAGCAATTTGCGGACAGCGGTGGGTACAACACCCGCACCTGGAGCGCCCGGTACCCCGGTTAAGCCTGGCGCGGGGGGATTTTTCCCTGGTGGGTTTCAAGGGGGTGGGGGTCAAGGTGGCAAGCCTGCTGCCGTGGCGCCCGCTGGTGCTGTAACGGGAACCGCGACGCAGGCGGGCCCGGTTGCGCCTGCTGCGCCAGGGCCAACGCCGACACCCGTGCCGGGGGCCGCTGCCATTCAGAGTGCGCCGGTTCCTCAGGGTGCCCCGGCTAGTCCCTTCAGCGCGCCACCGATATTTTTCCAACCGCCGCCGGGGGCGGGGCAGTAGCAATAGGGTCGAGTATCACATTGTCGAGGTTTGCGCAGTCAGGACGGTGTCTGGCGTGACGACTAATCTCGCTACATAAACTTAAACTTTTACTAACAACAATTGCCTATTGACGTAGCGTTTATGTAAATACCAATTCATTTTTTGGTATTGATATATCGTGGAGTCATGAATGTGACGATCATGCCCGTTACGCGCTCACCCATTCCCCGGAGAGCAACGCAGCCTGCTCCAGTACCGTTTGGGTAGCTTTTTCCTGCAGGTCCGGTGGATAACCGTATTTGCGCAGAATGCGCTTCACCAATACGCGAAGCTGCGCCCGCACGTTCTCGCGCATTGTCCAGTCGATAGTGACGTTTTTGCGAACCGTTGCCACTAGTTCGCGGGCAATGATGCGCAAGGTATCGTCACCCAGCACTTTCACCGCGCTGTCATTGGTCTCTAGCGCGTCATAGAAGGCGAGTTCGTCTTCCGATAATTTGAGGGTTTCGCCGCGTGCGTGGGCCTCACCCCTTCCGGCGCCCCCGCGCGCGCGATGATCTGCCGCACGGCGTGTTCGATATCTTCTTCGGGTCGGGCGTCGCCGGGCGCGCGTTTGGCAAGCACAGCCTGCACGGCTTGAAAGAAGGCAACGTCATCGCGGATGCGCAGCGCCTCGGCGTGCGGCACCGCCAGCGCAAACGCCTGCGATATCTCGCGGACTGCTCGCACGCAGCGGTCCTTGCCATTTTCCTGTTTGAGGATGTGTTCCTGCGCGGCGGGCAACAGGCCCAGGCGTTCCTGCGGTGTGCCGCTGGTCCATTTGGAGCGATCCAATCCGTGGAACAGCCCGCAGCATATTTCGTACTTTTCCAGCATCACCGCGACGGCTTTATTCTGATCGAGCGCCGTCTGTCCGGTTCCGCCGTTCTCAGTAGATCCTAGCAGCGTGAGAAAGTGCCAAAGAGCTGATCGTCGAGATCGTTGCGGTCGGTAAGTACAACGACCGTTGGGTTCTGCATGGCCGGCTCGCGGATAATGCGCCCCGCGTAGAAGGCCATGGTCAAGCTCTTGCCCGAACCCTGGGTGTGCTACACGACACCCACGCGCCTGTCGCCGGATTCTCCGCCAGGCTTACGGCCCGACTCGTAGCGACCGGGCTCGCCGATGCGCGTAAGTTCCGCCGCCCTGAGTGTTTCCGCCACCGCCACCTGCACGGCGTGGAACTGGTGGTAACCCGCCATTTTCTTGGTGATACGCCCCCGCCTGCATCCTCGAACACGATGAAATCGCGCACCAGAAGCATTTAGAGCCTGCGTGGGCGGCTCGACCAAACTGCTCTCGGATTTGCGCCTAAATAAGAATTATTAGCTATTTCAGTTAGTTACATGGATCTACCGGTAAAACCAAGGTTGGCATGCAAATAAGCGGTAAGCCCAGAAAAATAGCTAGCGCGCATACCGGGTGGACCCGGATTCGGGGTAATCCAGTTTAATGAGCTTGGTTTCCGTAAGGAGTCGATCCGAAGTTACGCGGCGAGAGTTGCTCTGGTCTGATCGCGCTGCGACCAGAGTACTGGTTCCAGGTCGTAGTTTTTCAATGCATCGATTACTGAATTGGGTACCGATGTTGTGCTGTCATTGAGGATTGCATGGAGACGCGAATCCGGCGCTCGGGTTTCGCGAGTATCTAGCCACTTGAACATAAGCGCCTCCGCAGTGTCCTTTTTGGGATTACTGATCGCCTGAACAATCCGCTCGGGTTGCTCACGCGACTTTGGAATGACGAAATCGAACATATGGTCGTAGCCGCTCTTGCCGGTAAATTTGATCTTCGGCGTGTAGCGAATTTCGGCCAAGTCCATCCACTGCATCACATCTTCATAGAACAAACTTGCAACATATGGCGAGGCCAAATAGAACAAATCATTCACAGCCAGCATGGCCTGAATCAGATTGTGCTTCTTAAAAGAAAAGTTATCGGGTGTCGCACGAATCAAGAGCTGCTCACCGTCCACCTGAACTCCAAATCCAGCGAGTGTGGTTGTTAGCAACTCCTGGCGCTTGGGGCTGTCCAGTGGACAACCAGAACTAATTAGGTCACTGATAATGTAGCCGTCATCCGTAAGCACATAACCGTTGCCATCTTTGCGGATATAGAACTGAAGGTAATCATTGTGTCTGTCCATGTGCGGCGTAGTGACTTCGACCCAATCTCCGCCGACCTGCTTGAGCACGGTTTTGTCTTTGAGCCAACGTGAGTAGTCGTCGACCAACCTATGGACGTCCTCGATCATGTTCATTGGAACAGCTCCCTATCAATCGGTGGCTTAGTTACGACACTGCAGTAATCCATGAATACATTCAGCAACTGCAGCGGATCATCCACCCCAACGAATGTTTTAGGCAATAGGATCGCCCACTTGTCGCCGTATCCTTCTCTGTACAAATGCAGATGTGGGCAGGCGAGTTCCTCACCATCCGGGTTGCGATGTGGTGGCCCACCCAAATCAAGCCGCGCCAGGACTACCGCTTTGCGCGCCCGATTCTGGAAGGTAAATTTTTCCAGAACAATGCGACCGCGGGTGACATCCAGGCTGAACTCTTCGCGTCGGTCTGAAGAATGCAATGGAACGCGAATTGCACCGCCAAGTCCTGGGAAGGAATACCGCTCTGCACCTTGGTAGTGTTTGTCCAGTGCTAGCAGGGCATCTGCCTCATGTTGTGTCAGGATCAAACTCATGACATTTTTCCCTCGGGGCTGTCTTTGTTCAGATAGACAAGACTCTCATATGACCCCTGATCTTGCCAATTCTGAAAAGGCCTTTCACAGCGCCAATGCAATCCAAGCTGTATTCGGACGCAGTCATCGCACAACGCGCGTATCCAGTCGGCTTGTTGGTCAGACAAGTTTATGTCCGGCAAAGAGATGCTCGCACTACCCGTCGCTGGAACAATTCACCTAGTATTCAACACCACATTTAGCAGCGCGGTACTGCGGACGTCCCCGTCCAATTGCCATGCTTCAAATTCAATATCAAAAGGTGGATGGTTATGAACTTTATGCCACGTATTCTCCTGGGTCGCCTTCAGGTTGCACTTAACATTATTTTAGAACTTTCTGTGTAGCAAACACATTCCCAGCGTGCTTAATTGAACGTTTTACTTTCTGCTTACGAGATAATTCAGGCGCGAATAGGCGGACCGCTGCTAAAGCTTGATCGCCCCAAACACCTTCTGAAGAATCTTCGATGTTTCCTGTACCGGATTCGCGCGAATCTTCGCTTCTTCCTCGGCGACCACTGCAAACAGCCCCTCCAACCCTTTGCGGGTGACATAGCTCTCAAGCTTCACGTCATCCTTGCTGATTAAGCCCAGTTGCGCGGCTTTGCCGGCGTATTGGTCGTAGATTTCGGCGAGCTTCACCTTTTCCATCGACTTTTTCACGATGGGAAGAAATTTCTGCTCCAACGGGGTTGAGGTGGTGCGTTTGAAATACTGCGTGGCGGCGTCGTTGCCGCCGGAGAGAATGCCCTTGGCATCTTGCACGCTCATTTGTTTGATGGCGCCAACAAACAAAGCCTTAGCTTCGGGCACGGCTGCTTCGGCGGCGCGGTTCATGCGCAGCACCAGTTCGTCGGCTTGTTTGCCCATGCCAGCAAGTCGCAAGGCACTCTCGACTCGCTTTAGCGAATCGGGAAGGGGGATCTTTAATTTATCGTTGCCAAAAAAGCCATTCTCGGCACCCAGACGCTGCACCGCCACCTGCGTACCTTTGTCGAGCGCGGCCTTGAGGCCATCGACGGCGTCTTTGTTCGTCAGGTCGGCGATCGACAACGCATGGACGGGTGCAGTGCAAATCATGACAAGTGCGGCAAGACAGCGGAAAATCTTGGTATTCATGAAAGTTCTCCAGAAAAAATTCTTTATTCCCGCCGTCATTGGCGGGCTCATTGTCGCGGCCATTTTAGTCTTTATGGCCCAAACTCCCTATGCCACGAAACCCGCGCCAGCCGTGCGTTTCCAGACATTGACCGGGGAGTCCTTCGATCTGGCGAGTCTGCGCGGCAAGGTGGTGCTGGTGAATTTCTGGGCGACTTCGTGTGAGCCGTGCGTGCGCGAGTTGCCGGGTATCGCTCAGGCATGGCGACGCTTTGGGCCGCAGGGTTTCGAGGTTGTGGCGGTGGCGATGAGTTATGACCCGCCCAATCGCGTGGTGGAGTTCAGCGAAAAAATGAAACTACCGATGAAAGTCTCCCTTGATCTCAAAGGCGAGATCGAGAAGCAGTTCGGTGGCTTGAAATTCGTGCCGACCAGTTTCGTCATTGACCGGCGCGGCAATATCGTGCGGCGTATTGATGGCGAGATTCAATTCGGCGCCTTGCATTCGCTCATCGAGGCCAAGCAAAAGGAGCCGAACTGAACGTGGAATTACTGCACCACCTCAAGTAGCTCCACCTCGAACATCAGCGTGGCATTGGGCGGGATAACGCCTCCCGCGCCGCGTGCGCCATAGCCCAGCGCTGGTGGAATGGTGAGTTTGCGCGTGCCACCCACTTGCATACCTTGCACGCCTTCGTCCCAACCGGCGATCACATTGCGTCGCCCCAGGGAGAACACGAACGGGTCGCCGCGGTCCTTGCTTGAGTCGAATTTATTGCCCAGCGTTTCCTTCTCCCATAGCCAGCCGGTGTAATGAACCGTGACTTCGTTGCCGGCGGCGGCGGTCGCGCCACTGCCAACGGTAATGTCTTCGATGATGAGGCCGCTTGTTGTGGTGATCTGAGGCATGATTTTCCTATCCGTCGCGATATGGTCGAGAAATTGAAAGACGAACGTTAAGTTCAAGTTTGGTAGCGAGCTCGATTAATGCTTCGAGACTAAATAGCTCGCCATGATCATTCAGTAGTGCGTTTAAGCGTGGTTGGGTGATGCCCAGCAACGCTGCCATCTGCACCTGGGTGAGTTCTTCTTGATCGCGCACCAGCGCGATTCGCGCCTGCACCGCAGAAATGACTTCTTGCTTCATGACCTGGGTCAACTTCAACTTGCGTGTAACCAAAATTCCATCTCCAAAGCGCGATTGAGTTACATCAATTGCGGCAAGTCTATCTCAAACAATATATAAGCATGGAAGCTCCCCGGGGAACATTTACGCCGCTTCGGCGTTCGCCACACCCGCGGCGTGTGCCTGTTGATCGGCATGATACGAGGAGCGCACCATGGGCCCGATGGCGGCGTGCTGAAAACCCATTTGTACGGCTGCCCGCTCAAACATGGCGAAGGTTTCCAGCGGCACGAAGCGGCGCACCGGTAAATGATGCGCCGAGGGTTGCAGGTATTGGCCGATGGTGAGCATATCGACGTTGTGCGCGCGCAGGTCGCGCATCACTTCCAGTATTTCTTCGTCTTCCTCGCCCAGGCCCACCATCAATCCGGATTTGGTCGGCACTTTGGTATGGCGAGATTTAAAGTGCTTCAGTAACAACAAGGAATGAGTGTAGTTGCCTCCAGGCCGGGCTTCTTTATATAAACGCGGCACGGTCTCCAGGTTGTGATTCATCACATCGGGTGGTGCGCCATCGAGAACTTCCAGCGCGCGCTCCATGCGGCCGCGAAAATCTGGCACCAGCACTTCGATGGTGGTGGTGGGGGAGAGGTCACGCACCGCGCGGATGCAATCAACGAAATGGCTCGCGCCACCATCCTTCAAATCATCGCGGTCGACGCTGGTGATCACTACATAACGCAGTGCCAGCGCGGCGATGGTTTGCGCGAGGTGCAGTGGCTCTTCGGCATCCGGCGCCAACGGGCGGCCATGGCCCACATCGCAGAACGGGCAGCGGCGCGTGCAGATATCCCCCAGGATCATGAAGGTCGCGGTGCCTTTGCCAAAACACTCGCCGATATTCGGGCAGGAGGCCTCTTCGCAGACGGTATGTAGTTTTGCTTCGCGCAGGATGCGCTTGATGTCGTGAAATCGCGAACCCGGCAGCGCCGCTTTGACGCGTATCCAGTCGGGCTTTTTCAGGCGCTGATCGGGCGCCACAGCGATGGGGATTAACCGCGTTTTGCGTTCGCCTTTTTTTTTGTCACCGATGAGATTAGGCATGCGCGGTCTCCAGTGCGCCGGCGATGCGCGTGGCCAAGTGTTCGCCCACCTCGGCAACGCCGGCAACAATGCCAACATCGCGCAGTTGTGTCACGGCAAGGCCGGGATAGCCGCAGGGATCGATGCGATAAAAAGGGGTGAGGTCCATGTCCACATTCATTGCTACGCCATGGTAGCAGCCGCGGCGCGTGACGCGAAGACCGAGCGCGGCTATTTTCGCACCCTCGACATAGACCCCTGGCGCTCCGGGATTACGCGCCGCGACAACATGGTGAGCATCGAGAAATTCAATCACCGATTGCTCCAAAAGCCGCACCAGATCTCGCACTTTGAGGTGTGAGCGAGTCAAATCGAGCAACGTATAGACGATTATCTGGCCGGGACCGTGATAGGTGATCTGACCGCCTCGGTCAATGCGTTTGAGGGGAATGCCGTTCGCCGAATTGGCATCGGGCAAATGCTCGGGGCGTCCAGCGGCCCCCACGGTGTAGACCGGCGCGTGTTCGGTGATCCATAGCTCATCCGCGGTCGCGGCTACGCGGTCAGCCGTGAAGGCGCGCATCGCCTCGTAGGTGGTATCGAAGTCGGTCATGCCAAGGCGTCGGACGATCATCGACGCGGGCCAAGGTTAGGGCAGGGGTCAGACACGTCGCATCGCCGCCTGAACTGGGTCGCGTCGCATGAGATTACGTTTCATTGGATTACGACTCATTGAATTGCGATTTATCCTCACAGCACCATCGACACCATGGAATGATCGCAAAGCTCGCGATACAAATCATCCAACTGCTGCTGCGAGGTGGCTTTGACCGTGATGGTGAGGCTCAAGTACTTGCCTTCGCGGCTAGACCGCATCTCGACGGTGCCTGGGTCGTAGTCGGGCGAATGTTGCCGGATGACTTCCAATATCGCCTGAGCGAAGCCGTGTTGGCGCAGACCCATCACCTTGATGGGAAAGTCGCAGGGAAAAACAATCAGGCTTTCGGGTTCAGACATGGACAGAGGCTCGTATGAGGTCAAGCTTATATTCTTGGTACAAAGCATGCACGCGCCTGAAAAACGGCCCGGGCTTGCCGGCAGCAGCGCCGTTGCCAACGGGTTTGTCATCCAAGGTGGTGACTGCGAGCACTTCTTTGGAGGAGGAAGTCAACCATACTTCATCGGCCGCGCGCAATTGTGCTTCGCTTATTTCGCGCACCGCATAGGGCACGCCACTTTTTTCCATTAATTCCAATACCACGTCGTAAGTAATGCCCGGCAATATCAGATGGGATTTCGGTGGCGCTAAAGCCATGCCATCCGCGACGATCAAAACGTTGCTCGCCGATGCTTCGGTAAGCAACCCATCGCGAAGCAGAATAGTCTCCACGCAGCCTTTTTCCACGGCGAGATTCTTCAGCATACAACTGGCGAGTAACGCAGTGGTTTTGATATTGCAATGCAGCCAGCGGAAATCATCGTGGCTAATGGCCTTGACCCCTTGCTCGATTTGCTCGCGCGATGGGGACGACAACTTACTCGCGCATACGTAGACCGTGGGCTTGATGTCGCGGGGGAAGGCGTGGTCGCGTGGCGCTACGCCACGCGTAATTTGAACATAGACGCCTTGATCCTCCCAAGGGTTGGCGGCAATCACTTGCGCGATGATTGCGCCAAAGCGTTCATCGTCGTAAGGGTTGCGCATTTGTAATGCGGCGAGGCTGGATTTGAGACGCGTCAAATGTTCGGCCAGCCGAAACGGCCGGCGCGAATAGACCGGCAGGTATTCGTACACGCCATCACCAAACAAAAAACCGCGGTCCTGTACTGAAACACGCGCCAAACCAATCGGCATCATCTCGCCGTTCAAAAATACATTCATCGCAGCCTATTTCCGTTCCATTTTTATCGGCGGGAGTTTCGATTCCACACGCCTAATGGGGACGCCTTTACTGAAACCACAGTCGCATCGTGTCCCATGCACGCCCAAAAATTCCCGCGACCGCCATATTCTCCAACGCCACCGCAGGATATTCGCCAACCGACTTGCCATCCAAGCTGACACGAATGGTACCGACACGTTGCCCGACGCTGATTGGCGCAACCAAAGGTTGAAGACTTGACATCTCCGCGCGCAGCTTGTCGCCCATCCCTTTGGGGACGGAAATTCGGAGGTCCTCGGCAACTCCTGCCTTGAGCGTGCTACTGCTGCCTTTCCAAACTGGCAGGGCGCTCACCGAAATACCCTTCTCGTATAAACGCACCTGGTCAAAATAGAGAAACCCAAAGTTGAGAAGTTTTTGACTTTCCTGGGCGCGCGCCGCTTCACTGTTGGCACCCAATACCACCGACAAAAGGCGGCGCGAGCCGCGTTTGCTCGATGCGATCAATCCATAACCGGCGGCTTGGGTATAGCCGGTTTTCATGCCGTCCACGTTCGGATCGAGCCACAGCAGGCGATTGCGATTTTGCTGCGTGATGTTGTTGTAGCGAAACTCCTTCACCGCGTAGTAGCGATACTGCTCGGGAAAATCGCGAATAATCGCTGTGGCAAGCGTGGCCAGGTCACGGGCCGTGGAAAAATGTTTGCTATCGGGCAGGCCACTCGAATTGGAGAATTGCGTGTTATTGAGCCCCAGGCGTTTGGCCTCGTTATTCATCCATTGCGCGAAGGCTTCCTCCGATCCGGCGATAGCTTCAGCCAAAGCGATGCAGGCATCGTTGCCCGATTGCACGATCATGCCGTTAATCAAATCGCCGACCGTGACGGGTCGTTTCGCGTCGATGAACATGCGCGAGCCTGCGGCTTTGAGAGCGCGCTCGGACACCGGTACGGTCTGATTGAGAGATAGCTTCTTGTCCTTCATCGCAGTAAACACAATGTAGGCCGTCATTAACTTGGTGAGCGAGGCAGGCTCGACGCGCTCTTCGGCGTTGTACGCAGCAAGGGTCTGCCCCGCGGCAACATCCACCAGTGTCCAGGCGCGCGCGGCAAGCACCGGCGATGGCGCTTGCGATAGCGTTGCGCTGGGGAAAACCAATGACGCCGCGAAGATCGCCAGCGTCAAGGCAAGTCGATTCAATGCAATACCAGAAATCTTTGCAAGGTGCCGGTGGAAGCGGTGATTCCAACAGATGATTGGGGATAGATTTTCTCGCTCCATGGGTTCACCGAATAACAAAGACCGGCTTTAACTCGACTTCACGCCGCAGGCGTTCGGCCATGCCGGCCGCCTGCTCGCGATTAGGGTACGGGCCTAAATGGAGGCGAAATAAACCATCGCGTTGCAGGATCTCGATGGGATCGTTCAACCACGCGACTTCTCGGTAGACGCGCGCGCGAAATCCTTCGGCATTGTCACGCGCCGAAAACGCGCCTAATTGGAGGAACACATTGCCAGGTAAGCCCGCGTTCGTCACAGGGGAGACAGGGGCGGGAGAGGCGAGCGGCGTGGGCTGAGAAGTGTTGATCGCGGTTTGGGGCACGGTGGCGCTGCTTCGCGCTTGCGATGCGTCAATCGATTCATTGTTTTGCAGCGGCGAAAGACTTGCCGCTTGGGGATTTTCGGGATTTCCCGCAGGTACGTTTTTGCCGGCGAGTGCAGCGATTTCGTCGGGTTGCAAAAGCTCCACTTGTACTGGCGTGCTTCCGGAGATCACGTACCCCAGTTTGAACGCCGCGGCGAAAGAAAGATCGATGACCCGGCCGGCATGAAACGGCCCGCGGTCGTTGACGCGTACGACTACCGAACGGCCATTTTGCTGGTTTGAGACACGCACGTAGCTGGGAATCGGCAGGGTGGGATGTGCCGCAGTCATGGCATACATATCGTACGTCTCGCCGCTTGAGGTGCGTTGGCCATGGAATTTTTTGCCATACCAACTGGCGACGCCGCTTTGCCGAAACGGCACGAGCATTCTCATCGGCACGTAATCCTGTCCGAACACGTTGTAGGGATTATTGGCGAATCGATGTAGTGGCTCGATGCGCGGCCGCGCATCGGCGATCTTGTCCAGGTCAGGCGGCGGATTGTCGCCTGGGCCATCGTCTTTGTAATAGCCACCTCGCTGCGAGGAAGCCGAGGGAGCGGGTGATGGTGCCGCGCGCGCGCCACTCGAGATTGGAGGCGGCACGGGTTTGGCGACATTGGTTGAGGCCGTTACTGGGGTTCCGGGCGTGCGGTCGATCACCGGTGGTGGCGAAACGGTCGAACATGCGGTCAGGATAAGCGACAGCAGCGTCAAGGTACGCGACGCTATCGGTGAGAGTTGGCGGGATAATTTTCTCGCCATGAGTTTCATTGCCATATCAGGTTTGCACTAGTTTTCGATTGCGATGAATGCTCATCAATATGCCGATGCCTAAAAATAGCGTCACCAAAGCTGTTCCACCATAAGAGACCAACGGCAGCGGCACACCCACTACCGGAAGAATGCCGCTCACCATGCCCATGTTGACGAACGCATAGGTGAAAAAACTCAACACGATCGAACCGGCCAACAATCGGGAAAAGAAAGTCGGCGCGTTGGCGGCGATCATCAAACCGCGCGCGATCAAAGATAGGTACAAAAGCAATAGCAACAGATTGCCAATGAGGCCAAACTCCTCGGAGTACACGGCGAAAATAAAATCGGTGGCGCGCTCGGGTATGAATTCCAAATGTGTCTGCGTGCCGTTCAACCATCCTTTTCCGGTAATGCCACCAGAACCCACCGCAATGGTGGATTGGATGATGTGGTAGCCCGCGCCCAAGGGATCGCTGGAGGGATCGATGAGCGTCAGAATGCGACGGCGCTGGTAGTCGTGTAGCAATGACCACGCCAGCGGCATACTCGCCATTCCCGCCAACACCATGCCGGCAATGATTTTCCACGACAGTCCGGCCAGATAAATCACGTAGCAGCCGGCTGCGGCGACCAGCACCGCGGTGCCTAAATCGGGTTGACGTGCTATCAAAGCCGTGGGCATCAACAATATCAGCCCGGCAACCGCATAGTCGGCAAGGCCCAACACTGCCTCGCGCTTCTGAAAGTACCAGGCCAACATCAGCGGCATGGCGATTTTCATGATCTCGGAGGGTTGAATGCTGGTGATGCCTAAATTCAACCAACGGCGCGCGCCGTTGCGAACATCGCCCAACAGGGCCACGGCTATCAATAGCACTAGTCCCAGTACATAGACGGGTGGCGCGAACCGCATCAGTGTCTGCGGCGGGATTTGCGACACGATCCACATGAGCGTTAGCGCGACGAAAATGTTGGCGAGCTGCGCGAATACACGCGCCGGATTCTCGTTGACGGCGCTATACAGAGTGAGGAGCCCCAAGGCAAGAATGGCCAACGAGATCCACAGCAATCCAGTGTCGATAGGTTGGACAATGCGTCGCAAAACGCGCTCAATCATTGCCGCTGGCCTTGTCGTCGTCCTCAACCGGTTTTTTGGGTCGCTTGCCTAGAAGGTAGTAGTCCAACGCAATTCGCGCGATGGGCGCGGCGGCACGCGCGCCGAAGCCAGAATTTTCCACCAGCACCGCCAGGGCAATTTTGGGGCTTTCCACTGGTGCGAAGGCGATAAACAAGGCGTGATCGCGATGCCGCTCGGCGACGCGCGATTCGACATAGACCTCGTTTGCCTTGATAGCGATAACCTGCGCGGTGCCGGTTTTGCCGGCACTGGTGTATTCGGCGCCGGCAAAGGCGCGCGCGCCGGTGCCCTCGATATTCACGCCGGCCATGGCGCGTTTGATGAAATCCAGATTCTCTTTTTTCATCGGGTTGGAGCTGGCGACCTCGGGCTCCACGAAACGCCGCTCGCCGGTGTTGACGTTTTCGATATAACGCACCAGGCGTGGTCGATACAACACCCCGTCGTTGGCCAAGGCCGCAGTGGCCTGCGCCAATTGCAAGGGCGTATAGGCGTTATAACCCTGACCAATGCTCACCGATATGGTTTCCCCGGCATACCATTTTTGCTGCTCGGCCTTGCGAAAACGTTTTTGTTTCCATTCCACCGAGGGCAGTACTCCCGAGGACTCGCCCTCCAGATCGATACCGGTGCGGCTGCCTAGGCCCAGGCGGCGCATAAAGGTGGAGATATTGTCGATGCCCAGATCGTTGCCCAGCACGTAGTAATAGGTGTCGCACGACACCACGATGGACTTGTACATATCCACCATGCCATGGCCGCCTACTTTGTCATCGCGAAACCGCCGCCCGCCAAAATCGAAATGACCCGGATCGGAGATGGCCTGTTGCGGCGTGCGCTTGCCCAGCTCCAGCGCCGCCAGTGCCATGAAGGGTTTGAATGTCGAGCCCGGCGGATACACCCCGGTGAGCGCACGGTTGTTTAACGGACGGTCGGCTGAGGTATTGAGCGCATCCCAACTGACTGTATCGATACCATCGACGAATAGATTCGGGTCGAACCCGGGCCGCGACACCAGCGCCAATACGCCACCGGTGGAAGGTTCTATCGCCACCAGCGCGCCGCGTCGGTTGCCGAATGCCTGCTCGACGGCCTGTTGTAATCCTAAATCGAGGGTCAAGGCGAGATTGTTCCCGGAAGTGGGAGCAGAGCGCGCCAATGCGCGCACACCGCGCCCCGCGGCGTCGACTTCAACCTGCTCCGAACCCGTGACACCGTGCAATTCGCGCTCGTAGGCTTGTTCGATGCCAGTCTTGCCGATGTGGTCGGTACCTTTGTAATTGGCGCCAAGGCCTTCCACCTCGATGCGCTCCAGGTCCCGGTCGCTGATGCGGCCGATGTAGCCCAGTACATGTGACGCGCTCTCGCCATAGGGGTACTGACGAAATAGGCGCGCCTTGATGTCCACGCCGGGAAAACGATATCGATGCGCGGCGAAACGCGCCACCTCTTCCTCGGTTAGCCGGGTTCGTATGGGCAGAGAATCGGCGCCTTTTTCCTCAAAAGCCAGGCGCCGAAAGCGGGTACGGTCGCTCGCGCGAATATCCAGCACGGTGGCCAGATCGTCGATGGTGGCCTCGATGTTGCCCACTTTCGAGGGGGAGATTTCCAGCGTATAGGCGGAGTAGTTGCGCGCCAGCACCGTGCCGTTTCGATCAACAATATTGCCGCGGTTGGGTGTGATTGGCACCACCGAGATGCGATTGTCCTCGGCCTTGGTTTGGTAGTAGTCGTGTTGCACCACCTGCAAATAGACAAAACGCAATAGCAACAGGAAAAACGCGGCGAAGACAAACGCCCCCGCCACACCGATGCGCATTTGAAATTGATATAGCTCGCGCTCGGTATTGCGAAGCGAATCTATGCCCATGCTCAGGCGCATGGCTCGCCTCGTCTCGAAGCGGAAAATTTATAGCGGCCGATTTTCATCGATCGACTCGGGCAGGCGTTGCGGTATCAGCAAAAAGAAAGTAATCACCGGCCAAAGCAAGGCGGCAATAACGCTGCCGGCGAACCACGACAACCCGGGAAAGGCGCCGCCGGCCACCATGCGAACCAGCAACATCAACAACTGGCAGGAAACCAGTAGCAAAAACACGTGCATTGCCTGGGGCCACATAGGGAACCACAACACCCGCCGCGACAGCGCGATCGAAGCAAAGGCCAACACTGAATAGGCCAGGGCATGTTGCCCTAGCAACGCGCCATTGCCGGTATCGATAATCACACCCAGAAACCAGGCAATGCCAATTCCCATCTTGCGCGGTTGATGAATGCACCAGAAAACCAGCACCAGCGCGGTCCAATCCGGCAAACCGGAAATGTCGCGCCACGGGAGTAAATTAAGGATCAACGCGAGCAGCATCGTCACCGCGATAAAACTCAATTTCGCGGGCAGCAATATGCGTTGCGGTCTATCGTCGAATTGGTAGGCCACGAGCTTAGCCATCCCTTCGAGAGCGTGTACGCCGCGGTTTGGCCGCCTTGGATGGCGGTTCGGCGGCGGCGCTGGGTGGCGGCGCCTGATTGGGGTCGGGCGACAACACCAACACCTGCCGATGGCGATCAGCGCCGGCGGCGGGGATACAGGTAATTTTCGCGAACGCGTAGGCGGCATCGCGCTCGATGCGCGCAACCTTGGCTACCGGAAGACCCGGTGGATAGGTGCCATCTATCCCCGAGGTCACCAAGGTGTCGCCGTTTTGCACATCGGCGTTGGCCGCCATGAAGCGCAGATCCAGGGTCGCGCCATCACCGGTGCCAAAGGCGACAGCGCGAAGGCCGTTGCGCGCCACCTGCACGGGAATGGCGTGATCTTTATCGGTAACCAAAGTGATTTCCGCGAGCATGCTGTGCACGCGTGTAACTTGGCCGATGACGCCAACATCGTCGATCACCGCCAAGCCCATTTGCAATCCATCCGAACTACCCTTGTCCACGATTACTTTTCGCGAGAACGCATCGCGTCCCGCATATTGAATTTCGGCGAAGGTCGAAGCCCTGGGCAGGCGTTCGCGTGCATCAATCAACCGGCGCAGTTGCGCGTTCTCCGCAGACAAGGCCTCCAGCGTCAATACATCCTTCGCCGAGCGCAGCGCGCGCGCGCGCAATGCCTCGTTTTCTTTTTCTAGGTGCGACTTTGAGGTGAAATAGTCGGCGATGCCCTCCACCGCGCGAACCGGGGCGAGCGCGGCGCTTTGCAGGGGATAGGAAACCATCAGTAGTACGTGACGCAGTGGCTCGGCATAGCGAAAGCGCGCATCCAGCACCATCAATAGGATCGCCAAAAGACCGAAAAATGCCAGCCGCACCAATGGCGCAGGCCCGCGATTGAAGAAGGGTGGTGGGCTGATCTCCATCAGCGCTTAACCGACGGCACCCGGCAAGGGGGTAGAACCCTCTTGTTCAGCGCATCCGAAGCCGTGTTATCGACTTTTCTCATAGGCTGAAAATCCATACTAGGCGAGGGCGGCTGCCCTAATCGTTGGTGAATATGCTCCCGAGCTTGTCCATTTTTTCCAACGCCATACCCGATCCACGCACCACGCAGGTCAGCGGATCGTCCGCCACGATCACTGGCAAACCGGTTTCTTCCATCAATAGCCTATCCAAATCGCGCAACAACGCGCCACCCCCGGTGAGCACCATGCCTTTTTCGGCGATATCCGCGCCCAATTCGGGCGGCGTTTGCTCCAACGCCGATTTCACGGCGGAGACAATTTGATTCAGCGGTTCGGTCAATGCTTCCAGAATTTCGTTGGAACTGATGGTAAAACTTCGTGGAATGCCCTCGGCCAGATTGCGCCCCTTGACTTCCATCTCGCGTACTTCGGAGCCGGGAAACGCCGAACCAATTTCTTTCTTGATGGCTTCGGCCGTGGTTTCACCAATCAACATGCCGTAATTACGGCGTATGTAGTTGATGATGGCCTCATCGAACTTATCGCCACCAACGCGAACCGATCCGGAATACACCATGCCACCCAGGGAAATCACACCTACCTCGGTCGTGCCACCACCAATATCGACCACCATCGAGCCGGTGGCTTCGGCCACCGGCAGATCCGCACCGATGGCCGCGGCCATGGGTTCTTCGATGAGATACACCTGCGAGGCGCCCGCGCCGATCGCCGATTCGCGAATTGCGCGACGCTCCACCTGCGTTGAACCGCAAGGCACGCAGATGATGATGCGTGGACTGGGCGACAAGAGGCGCGAAACATGCACCTTTTTAATGAATTGTTTCAACATCTGCTCGGTGACAGTGAAATCGGCGATCACGCCGTCTTTCATCGGGCGGATGGCGGTAATGTTGCCGGGTGTTTTCCCCAACATCATTTTGGCTTCCTTGCCTACCGCTTGGATGGTCTTCTTGCCGCTGGGCCCGCCTTCTTGGCGAATCGACACCACTGAGGGTTCATCGAGAACGATTCCCTTGCCGCGCACGTAGATCAACGTGTTCGCGGTACCAAGATCAATCGCAAGATCGTCGGAAAAATAGCTTCTCAGAAACCCGAACATGCTCTCCTATGCCCCACTAAGACTTGCTTTGAAACTTCATAGACCAACTTTGAAACTGATACACCAGCTTTAAAAATCACAAGCCGCTTAGAAACAAACCCCAGATCGCTTTTTTGGCAATTTTTCTACCCGCAATCGCCCCTTGAGGCAACCCCGCGTCACACGTCTGGCTAGTTATAGTGTCGGTTATAATAACTCATTTAACCCACTGTTTTAAGCGAAATTTATGCCTTTGACGCCCGACGAAGTGCGGCGCATCGCGACCCTTGCAAGGATCGAGTTATCGCAAGCAGAAGTGGCCACTGCGCAGTCGCAACTGAACTCGATTTTTGGCTTGATCGAGCGGCTCCAGGCGACCGACACGCAAGGGGTTACGCCCATGTCGCATGCAGGCGATGCCAGCGCGCGGCTGCGCGACGATAAAGTTAGTGAGGGTAATTCTCGTGAGCGTTTTCAGTCCGTGGCGCCGCAGGTTGAACGCGGTTTATATCTCGTACCCAAGGTAATCGAATAGGCGATTAGAGGGCGGTGGGTTCGATCCACGGTTGAGCCAATCCGTATCGCGATTCACCAAGCCATTGCCATTATTTCCCCATGCATAACGCCACCGTAGCGAACCTTTCCCTCGCGCTTTCCACTGGGAAAATTTCCAGTGTCGAGTTGACGCGCCTGTTCCTCGATCGCATCGCTTCGGCCAATGCAACGCTCAACGCATTTATCACCGTTGACGAAGAAAAAACCCTTCTTCAAGCCAAGGCCGCCGACGCACGCATCGCGCGTGGCGAGGGCGCGCGGCTAACCGGCATCCCCATCGCGCCCAAGGATATTTTTTGCGCGCGCGATTGGTTGACAACCTGCGGCTCGAAGATGCTCGCCAATTTTGTTTCGCCCTATGACGCACATGTCATCGAGCGCTTCAATGAAGCCGGCTGCGTCATTTTGGGCAAAACCAATATGGATGAATTCGCCATGGGCTCATCCAACGAGACTTCGTTTTTTGGCGCGGTAAAAAATCCTTGGGACAATAGTTGCGTGCCGGGGGGGTCGTCGGGGGGCTCCGCGGCTGCGGTGGCGGCGCGCCTCGCCCCCGCCGCAACCGGCACCGATACCGGTGGTTCAATACGCCAACCCGCGGCGCTCACCGGTATCACCGGTATTAAGCCAACCTATGGAAGGGTGTCGCGCTACGGCATGATTGCGTTTGCCTCGAGTCTCGATCAAGGCGGCATCATGGCGCGTAGTGCCGAAGACGCGGCTTTGCTGCTATCAGAAATGGTGGGGCCAGATGCGCGCGATTCGACTTGCGTCGATATGCCAGCCGAAGATTATGCGCGCCGCTTGAACGATACGTGGACTGCCGATGCGTCGAACACGCGCCCCTTGGCGGGGTTGCGTATTGGTCTGCCGCGCGATCATTTTGGCGATGGATTGGGCGAGGATGTTGGCGCCACAGTGCGCGCCGCGCTCGCCGAATTCGAAACATTGGGCGCCACACTTATCGATATCGATTTACCCAACGCCGCCTTGTCGGTGCCGGCGTATTACGTCATTGCGCCGGCCGAGGCATCATCGAACTTATCGCGCTTCGATGGGGTGCGTTACGGTTACCGTGCGCCCGAATACACCGATTTGACCGACATGTACTGCAAGACCCGCGCGCAAGGGTTCGGCGCAGAAGTAAAGCGGCGCATTTTAATTGGCGCCTATGTGTTGTCGCACGGCTATTACGATGCCTACTACCTTCAGGCGCAACGCATCCGCCGCCTGATCGCGCAGGATTTTGAGGCGGCCTTCAAAGTGTGCGATCTCATCATGGGGCCCACCTCGCCTTCGGTGGCGTTCAAGCTGGGCGCCAAGGCCGCCGATCCGGTACAAATGTACCTAAACGACATCTACACCATCCCTGCCAATTTGGCAGGCTTGCCGGGTATGTCCATCCCTTGCGGATTCGGCGCGGGTGGATTACCGGTGGGC
>JBJXEY010000055.1:0-14174 GCA_046153355.1 Burkholderiales bacterium | reverse complement strand
GGGCGACACCCTCACCGGCGGCTCGGGAACGGACGTTCTCATCGGTGGCACGGGCAACGACACGCTAAATGGCGGCGCGGGGAACGACACCGCGAGTTACGCCGGTTTGGCGGGTGGTTTCAGTTTTGGCATCAGCGGCGGTCAATTCACTGTTACCGATACCAATACAGCAAACGGCGATGACGGTACCGACACGCTGATAAACGTCGAGAAGGCAAGCTTCACCGATGGGACCATTTCGATAAGTAACCAGTTGTTCGTCGAGACACGAATCAATGCTACGACGGTGGGCGAACAGAATGACCCGTCAATAACGGCACTTAACGATGGCGGTTACGTTGTGACTTGGTCCTCGGCAGACCAGGACGGCAGCAACTATGGCGTCTATGCTCAAAGGTTTGACGCTAGTGGCAAAGCGGTAGGTGTTGATACGCGAGTGAACACCACCACACTGGATGCCCAAGACGAGAGCAATGTCGCGGCCTTACCTGACGGCGGCTATATCGTCACCTGGCACTCGATGAGCCAAGACGGCAACCTCACCGACATCTACGCCCAGCGTTACGACGCTACCGGCGCGGCCATAGGAAGTGAAACGCGCATCAATAGCACCCGAGCGGGATCCCAGTCGCAGGCTCGCATCATTGCATTGCTCGATGGCAGTTATGTCGTGACCTGGCATTCGCAGAATCAAGATGGCAGTGGCTACGGTGTCTACGCGCAACGCTACGATGCCAATGGAGCCGCAGCCGGCGCGGAAACGCGCGTGAATACTTACTCGGCTGGCGACCAGTTTTACCCTAAGTTTGCGGCGTTAGTTGATGGCGGCTATCTCGTTGCGTGGATGTCAAACGGTCAGGACGGAAGCGGGATGGGTGTGTACACCCAGCGCTATAGCGCTAACGGAAGTACCGTTGGTGGCGAGACGCGCATCAACGTCACCACATCAAACGACCAGGGGTATCCGGCCGTCAGCGCGCTTAAAACAGGCGGTTACGTGGTCACGTGGGGCTCGATCGGACAGGACGGCGGCGTGGTTGGCGTCTATGGAAGAATATACGACTCGAGTGGTGCCCCGGTTACCGGCGAGATTCAAATAAATTCCACCACTGCAGGCGCACAACAGAACAGTAGCGTATCGACTCTTCCCGACGGCGGCTTTATCGTTGCGTGGGAAGCCGATGGCCAGGATGGGAGTGGCTTCGGCGTCTACGCACAGCGATTTAATTCCAATGGCGTTGCCGTCGGCAGTGAAACGCGGGTTAATACAAACACGGCGCTCAATCAACACGATCCATGGGTCACAACGCTTACAGATGGCGGCTATGTCGTGGCGTGGTATTCGGTAGGCCAGGATGGCAGTGCCGGTGGCATTTACGCACAACGCTACGACGCCAACGGCAACACCTCCGTCACGCAACTTTCCCTCGATTCTCTGGGCTTGCTCACCTGGTCAGGAACCACGGGCGCGCGGCTTTTCGGTTCATCCGGTAGCGATACGATCACCGGCGGCAGCGGCGCGGATATTCTCTACGGTGGCGCGGGTGACGATATTTTGGTTGTCACGGCGGGCAATGTCACAGCGCTTTCCTCGCCGATGGGTTCGGGTGGCAATACTAATCAGCTTGCGCGGGTGGATGGCGGCGGCGGTCATAACACCTTGTCGCTTTCTGGGTCGGGCATTGCGCTCGATCTGACTGTCATCGCGAATCAGGGCGCGAACGGGCCGGGGAGCGCGGCGCGGATAGACAATATCGAGCGTATCAATCTCACCGGCAGCGGCGACAATTCACTCACGCTCTCGGTGCTCGATGTGGTCGACATGGCGGGAATAAATTTATTCAATAACGCCAATGGCTGGGACGGTCTTAGCGCGGCGGTGCAGCGGCATCAGTTGGTGGTGGATGGCAATGCCGGCGACACTATTGTCCTCGGCGATCTCGCCAACTGGGTCGAAGTGGGCACGGTGACCAATAACGGCAATAGTTATGCGGTGCTCAACCATTCGTCGGTTCTGGCGCAATTGATTGTTGATAGTGATGTGTTCGCGTTGAATGCGAGCCCTACTGGTTCGGTGACGATTTCTGGGGCGGCGACGCAGGGTCAGACGCTCAACGCCTCCAATACGCTGGCGGATGCGGATGTTATTTCTACGGCGATTGCTTACCAATGGAAGGCCGATGGCAACAATATTGCCGGCGCCACGGCGGGTACGTTTGTGCTGACGCAGGCGCAGGTGGGGAAGGCCATTAGTGTGACGGCGAGTTACACCGATGGTCATGGCGTGGTCGAGAGCGTTTCGAGTCCCGCCACTGCGGCGGTTGGCAATGTCAACGATTTGCCAGGTGGATCGGTGGCGATCAGCGGCAACGTCACACAAGGCCACACGCTGACGGCGTCGAACACGTTGTCGGATGCCGATGGGCTGGGTGTCATCATCTATCAGTGGCGGGCGGAGGGCAACGTGATTGCCGGGGCCACTGGAAGCACGCTGGTGCTGGGTGAGGCGCAGGTGGGCAAGGCGATTACGGTGAGCGCGAGTTTTACCGACGGTTTTGGCGCGTTGGAGTCGGTGGTGAGTCCGGCTACTGGCGCGGTAGTCAACGTTAATGACGCTGTTATAGGCACGGTCAGTATCAGTGGCACTGCTTCGCAAGGCGAGACGTTGACGGCGTCAAATAATCTTTCTGATCCCGATGGGCTGGGTGCGATCACCTATCAATGGAAGGCCGATGGCACGGTTATCCCTGGGGCCAACGGCAACAGTTTGATTCTCGCGCAAGCACAGACGGGCAAACTGATTACTGTTACCGCCAGTTTTACCGATGGCCATGGCACGCCCGAATCTGTCACCAGCGCCGCCACCAATACCGTAACCGACACCAACGATAGCCCGCTTGGCACGGTGAGCATTGCGGGGAGCGCCGCGCAAGGGCAAACGCTGCTCGCCTCCAACAATCTGACCGATAGCGACGGCCTGGGAACCATTGGCTATCAATGGCGGGCAGATGGCATTGCTCTTGGTGGCGCGACGACGGCGAGTCTCGCGCTTACGCAAGCGCAGGTGGGAAAAATAATTTTGGTGGCGGCGAGTTATCTCGATGGGCGCGGTACCGCGGAAACGGTGTTGAGCGCGCCAACCACCGCCGTCGCCAACGTGAACGACGCCCCATTGGCAAATATTTCCATTGGGCCGCAGAACGCCAAGATCAATAATGTCTTTAGCTACACGCTGGCCGCGAATGCGTTTTCCGATCTGGATGTGGGCGATACGCTGAGCTACAGCGCCGCCTTGAGCAATGGCAGCGCTTTGCCCGTGTGGCTCGGGTTTAACGCTACGACGCGGCTGCTCAGTGGCACGCCGCCCGCCAACTTAGCCGGGCAGGCGCTTGCCTTGAAATTTATCGCCACCGATTCTTTTGGCGATAGCAACAACATCGGTTTCAACCTGAATATTCTCACCGACGCCGATTCGATTGTCGGTACCGCCGGTCAGGATGTTCTCGATGGCGGCAGCGGCGCCGACACGATGGTTGGCCTGGGCGGGGATGACACCTACATCGTCGACAACCCCGGCGACGTAATCCATGAGCAACCCAATGGCGGCTCGCAGGATTTTGTCCAATCGAGCGTGAGCTACGTATTGCCCGACTTTGTCGAAATTCTCGAACTCACCGGCAGCACGGCCATCGACGGCACCGGCAATGTGTTGGCCAATCAGATTCTTGGCAACTCTGCCGCCAATCGCTTGGATGGTGGTTTTGGCGCGGACATTCTGCGCGGCGGTCTGGGCGATGACACCTACGTGGTGGATAACCTTACCGACGGCATTGTCGAGGGGGTGAATGCGGGCTTTGACACCATCGAGACCGACATTACGTTGTCGCTGTCATCGACGCAGCACGTCAACATCGAAGCGATGCGCCTCACCGGCACCGAAAATATCAATAGCACCGGCAACGCATTGCCCAACCTGCTGGTGGGCAACGAAGGCAATAACCGCCTCGATGGCCGCGGCGGCAACGACACCATGGAAGGCGGCCTGGGCGACGATACCTACGGTGTCAATAGCGGCGGCGACGTGGTGACCGAACTGCTTGATGAGGGCATCGATTCGATCGAAACCTCGGTCACCTGGGTCCTCGGCCCCAATATCGAGAAACTCGTCCTGATTGGCAGCGCGGCCATCAATGGCACCGGCAACTCGCTGCCCAACGATCTCACCGGCAACAGCGCCAGCAACATTCTCACCGGCCTGGCCGGCGATGACCGGCTGGAAGGATTAGGTGGTGCCGACACGCTGGTCGGCGGCACCGGCAACGACCGCTACTTCGCCGACGCCAGTGACACCATCATCGAACTGGATGGGGAAGGGACACTCGATACCGTATTCGCCATTGCCGATTTGACGCTGCCGGAAAACGTCGAAAAAGGCGTGTTCTTCGATACCAACGTATTGCGCCTCATCGGCAATGCGTTGAACAACCTATTCGAAGGCAACGACGGTAATAACGAAATTGATGGTCTGGGTGGCAACGACACCATCGATGGCGGATTAGGCGACGACCTACTCGATGGCGGCACCGGCACCGATAGTCTTTTCGGTGGGGCGGGCAACGATATTTACGTGGTGGATAATTTTGGCGATCTGGTTTCCGAGCTTTCCAACAACGGCAATGCCGACAAAGTGCGCGCCTTGCTTGAGGATTACAACCTTGGCAATGAAATCGAGGAACTGGATCTGGGTAATGGCATAACGCGCGGCTTTGGCAACATCAAGGCCAATAAATTACGCGGCAATGCGGGCAACAACACCCTCGATGGCAAGCAGGGCGCCGACCGCATGGAAGGCGGGCAGGGCGCGGACACTTATTTTGTCGACGACGGCGGCGACGAAGTGGTCGAGACCGACAACGTACCAACCGGCGGTTCCGGACTCAGACTGGACATTGATCTGGGCAGCATCATCGATACGGTGATTGCCAGTGTGAGCTACGCCTTGGGCAACAATGTTGAAAACCTTACCCTTGCGGGCAGTGCTGCGTTAGCGGGCACGGGCAATACACTGGCTAATGCGCTCACCGGCAATACGGGCGATAACCAACTCCTCGGCGGCGGCGGCAACGACACACTCGATGGTGGCAATGGCATCGACGCGGCGAGATTCGCCGGTCTGCGCCAGGCCTTTACCATCACGCCGGTGACTGGCGGTTACACCGTGACCGACGCCAACCCCACCGATGGCGATGAAGGCACTGACGCACTCGTCAACATCGAACAACTGGTGTTTGCCGATACCACGTTGACGCTGGGCGGAAATAGTTTCCCCACTGGTACGGTCAACATCGCAGGCACCACCACACAGGGCCAGACACTCACGGTTACGCATGCGCTCAACGATAGCGATGGCCTGGGCGCAGTGAGTTATCAGTGGCGGGCCAATGGCGCCACGATCAATGGCGCTACCGGCAATACCTTGACGCTTACGCAGGCGCAAGTGGGAAAAACTATTACTGCGGTGGCCACCTACACCGATGGGCATGGCGTGGTGGAGGCCGTTTCCAGTTTGTCCACCAGCACAGTGGCGAACGTGAACGATGCGCCCGTGGCGGGTAGCTACGCCAATCAAGGCGTGAGCGCGAGGAGTGTGCTTGCCCTGAGCCCGAGTGCTTTATTTACCGATATCGATTCAGGCGACGTGCTCACCTTTACGGCCACCGGCTTGCCCTCTGGGCTGTCGATTCAAAGCGGCAGCGGTGTTATCACTGGAACGGTGGCGGCCAGCGCCGGCGTCTACCATGTCGCCGTCACCGCCACCGACAGTGGTGGTTTGTCCACCTTGCCCACGGCCTTCGACATCACCGTCAGTGGCAATGCACTGACCACCAATGTCATCACCCGCGGCGGATTGCCGCTGCCCGGAGTTACCGCGCACGAGCTGGTGAGCCCGACACTCCCAGGCAGCGTGTTTGCCTACCAGAATTTCAACATCGATACCTTGGCGGATGGCGTTAAGAACCTTAGCGCCGAGGTGTTCGTCACCGGCAGCAGCGGGGAGGGCGCCGTGGGCTTCACGCTACGCGCCGAATCTGGGGCCATATTTAAGAGTTTAGAATTAACAGGGCCAATCAACGCGTCGAGTGGATGGTCAATTGCAGCCAATAGTGGGATATCCAACAGCTACGGCTTTAGCGCCATCAAACTTGGCGCGCCGATTGCCGCCAATACCTTGATTGGTAAATTCACCGTTGCACTGCCCTCCACCGGGGACGGCGCCAGTATTCTCGATCTCACCGATGGCACCTTGGGTAGCACCAATGCCGCGGCGCGCGCGCTTGGTTATTCGCAAAGCGGCATGGGCGCCACGGGTCAGTTGAACAGCACCCTGCCTGACAGCAATTTCGCCTTAGGTTTCAGCCGCACTACCGCGGATCTGGCGATCAATGGCGCGGCGAAGCCCATTACCGCCGCCGATGCGCTGGACGCGTTGAAACTGTCGGTTGGGCTGGATGCCTCCAAGGGCGGCAGTTGGCGCGAGCTTGTTGCCGCCGATATGGATCACAACGGCCGCGTGACTGCCTCGGATGCCCTGGAGATTTTGAAGGCATCCGTGGGCATCAACACTATCCAACCTTCTTGGGTGTTCGTGCCCACCGACGCCGGTGCCAATCCGGATTTGAATGCCATGAATCGAACTGCGGTGAATTACAAAGACGAACTCAATCTCGCCTCCGTCCTCGGCGCGACCTCGGCCACGATCACCGGGATACTGGTGGGGGATGTGAATAATTCGTGGGTAATTCCGACCTGACTTTGTTTCCGGCGAAGCGGCAAGGGAAGCCAACTACGCGTTGCAGGAGGCGGGACTCGGTCATGAGCATCGATAGTTGGGAAGCAATCAGCAAGAGAATTTATTGGGATCGCGATGTTCCACTGGCGCGTTGGCGCGCCAGAATTTCCATCGGACACCGCTCGTATCTTCCTCACGCTATTGTCGCGATGACTCCCGCCGAGTTCGTTAGATTTTATGGCCTGTCGAAATTCAAACGCGATTGGCCCGCCATCCGCGCGAAACTTCCCGGCGAGACCCTTAAATACGCGCCGGTTTTCGACTTGGCGTGGAGTCAGGCCGTAGGTGGAAGCTGGAATCTGCGACCGACCGAGGATTTCTATTCAATCCCGGAGAAGCGGCGAAATTTTCTCACCCAGGTGGCACGCGCTCCTGGATCAAGCATTTATCAAGTCGCGAAATCCCTTGGACTGCAATATCGCAGGGCGCACGACCATGCGGCGTTTCTGCTTGGCGAAGGAAAAATCAGGTCGGTTGAGGTGATCGAACATGGGCGTCGAAAGATGAAACTGTTTCCGGCATACGCCGCCACGCCGATGGTCGGCTCCAACGATGCGGAATTTGCCGAACGCGCTGCTGTGCAGTGAACCACTCCGTCTATCGCAAACTCGCAAACTCGGTTTGAGAATCCCAGCCGTTTCCGGTAACATCCGTCATCCCAGCCCCATGAACGTCAATGACCAAGTATGTATTTGTATCGGGCGGCGTAGTTTCCTCTCTGGGGAAGGGTATCGCCGCCGCTTCACTCGCCGCCATTCTTGAATCGCGCGGCATCCGTGTCACCCTGATAAAGCTCGACCCCTACATCAACGTCGATCCGGGCACGATGAGCCCTTTCCAGCACGGAGAGGTGTTCGTTACCGAGGATGGCGCGGAGACGGATCTGGATCTTGGCCACTACGAGCGCTTTCAGTCGGCGCGCATGAAAAAGGCCAACAACTTCACCACCGGGCAGATTTACGAATCGGTGATCAAGAAGGAGCGCCGCGGGGATTATCTTGGCCGCACGGTGCAGGTAATTCCGCACATTACCGACGAAATCAAGACCTGTATCGCGCGCGGCGCCAATGGTGCGGATGTGGCGATCGTGGAGATCGGCGGCACGGTGGGCGATATTGAGTCGTTACCGTTTTTGGAGGCGGTGCGGCAGATGCGCCTGGAGTTAGGGCAGAAGAACACCTGTTATCTACATCTCACGCTGGTGCCCTATATCAAGACGGCTGGCGAGATCAAAACGAAGCCCACCCAACATTCGGTGAAGGAGCTTCGTGAGATCGGTATACAACCGGATGCGGTGTTGTGCCGCACTGATCGACCTCTGCCCGAGGAAGAGACCAAAAAAATCGCGTTATTCACCAACCTGCCGCCCGAGGCGGTGATTTCGGTCTGGGATGAAGATTCGATTTACAAAATTCCCGGCATGCTGCATCGGCAGATGTTGGATGAAATCGTTTGCCATAAGCTGGATATCCTCGCGCGTGCGGCCGATCTTTCCGCATGGGATAAGCTGGTTTATGCCCTGGAGCATCCACAGCACGAAGTGACCATCGCTTTGGTCGGTAAATACGTTGATCTCACCGAATCGTATAAATCGCTCTCTGAGGCATTGGTGCACGCGGGCATGCATACCTTGTCAAAAGTCAATATCCGTTATGTTGACTCGGAGACCATCGAGAACGAAGGCACGGCGATGCTCAACGATGTGGACGCCATTTTGGTGCCAGGCGGGTTTGGCAAGCGCGGTGTGGAAGGCAAGATTCAGGCAATTCGCTTCGCCCGCGAAACCCAACGGCCATATCTGGGTATTTGTCTTGGCATGCAATTGGCGGTGATCGAATACGCGCGCAATGTATGCGGTCTTGCCGAGGCGAATTCCACCGAGTTCGATCAAGACACGCCGCATCCGGTGATCGCCCTCATCACCGAATGGCAGGATCGCGACGGGCGTATCGAGCGGCGCGATAGCGACTCCGACATGGGCGGCACCATGCGTCTGGGCGCGCAGGAAGCGCGCATTGAAGCGGGGTCCCTGGCGAGAAAAATTTATGGCAGCGAGGTGATTAACGAGCGCCACCGCCATCGTTATGAAGTAAACAATCAATACATTCAGCGCATCAAGGATCATGGGCTGCGCATTTCGGCCTACACGCGCGCCGAGCAGTTGTGCGAAATGGTCGAGTTGCCCGCGCATCCCTGGTTTGTTGCCTGCCAATTTCACCCCGAATTCACCTCGACGCCACGGCAGGGACACCCGCTATTCAATTCTTTCCTTGAGGCGGCACTAGCGCGCATCGCAGGTCAGGCCAAAGCGGCGTTGGCGGCATGACAAGAATGGACACATAGGGCGAATGGACCTTTGCGGCTTCCCTATCGGTCTGGATAAACCCCTGTTTCTTATCGCGGGCCCTTGCGTGATCGAATCACGCCAGCTTGCCATGGATACCGCGGGCGAGTTGAAGGCCATTACCACGAGCCTGGGCATTCCCTTTATCTATAAGTCTTCTTACGACAAGGCCAATCGCAGTTCGGGTAAGTCTTTTCGCGGGCTTGGAATGGATAAGGGCCTGGAAATATTGGCGGATGTAAAAAAACAAATCGGCGTGCCGGTGTTGACCGACGTACATGACAAAGACGACATAATCGCGGTGGCCAAGGTGGTTGACGTGTTGCAAACCCCGGCGTTTTTATGTCGCCAGACCGATTTTATTCACGCCGTTGCCTCGGCTGGCTTGCCTGTGAATATAAAAAAGGGCCAGTTTCTCGCCCCCGGCGATATGAAAAACGTGGTCGAAAAGGCGCGCGAGGCCAGCGGCCGCGACAACATCATGGTGTGCGAGCGCGGCGCGTCATTTGGTTATAACAACTTGATCTCCGACATGCGCTCCTTGGCGATCATGCGCGAAACCGCTTGCCCGGTGGTGTTCGACGCCACGCATTCGGTGCAGTTGCCGGGCGGTCAGGGCACGTCTTCGAGCGGTCAACGGGAATTCGTGCCGGTACTGGCGCGCGCTGCGGTCGCCGTGGGTATAGCGGGCCTATTCATGGAGACGCATCCCAATCCAGCCAAAGCGTTGTCCGATGGGCCCAACGCCTGGCCTTTGGCGATGATGAAAGATTTGTTACAGACGCTTAAAAGTCTGGATGAACTGGTAAAAAGAAGCGGTTTTGCCGAGAATAAACTTCTATAAAAGTTAGTGAGGGGAGAACAACAACCATGAGTTCAATTGTCGATGTCGTTGCGCGAGAAATTCTCGACTCCCGGGGCAACCCAACCGTCGAAGCCGATGTGCTAATCGAGTCGGGGGTGATGGGCCGCGCGGCGGTGCCCTCGGGTGCTTCCACGGGAAGCCGCGAGGCCTTGGAGCTTCGCGACCAGGATGCAACCCGCTATGGCGGTAAGGGCGTGTTGCGTGCCGTAGAAAATATCAATACCGAGATATCCGAAGCGATCATGGGCCTGGATGCGCAGGAACAAAGTTTCATCGATCGCGCGTTAATTGATTTGGATGGCACCGAATCCAAGGAGCGCCTGGGCGCCAACGCGATACTCGCGGTTTCCATGGCGGTGGCCAGGGCGGCGGCGGAAGAATCCGGGTTGCCGCTGTATCGTTATTTCGGTGGCTCTGGCGCCATGCAAATGCCGGTGCCGATGATGAATGTGATCAACGGCGGGGCACACGCAAATAACAGTTTAGATATGCAGGAATTCATGATCGTGCCGATTGGCGCGGCGAGTTTTCGCGAAGCGGTGCGTTGTGGCGCCGAGGTTTTCCAGACTTTGAGGAAACTCCTCGATAGCAAAGGCATGGCCACCACGGTGGGCGATGAAGGCGGGTTTGCGCCCAGTCTGCCCAATCACGAGGCGGCGATTCAATTGATATTGGAGGCCATTGATCGCGCCGGATATCAGCCGGGCGCGGATGTTGTATTGGCGCTCGATTGCGCGGCTTCTGAGTTTTACAAGGATGGCAAATATCATCTCAAAGCCGAGGGCTTGTCATTGAGCGCCGGCGAATTTACCGACTACCTCGCGACTTGGGCCGACAAGTACCCAATTATCAGCATTGAGGATGGCATGGCCGAATCCGATTGGGAGGGTTGGCGCGGCTTGACGGAACGCCTGGGTCGCCGCGTGCAATTGGTGGGGGACGATCTGTTCGTCACCAATACCAAGATTCTGCGCGAAGGAATTCAACTCGGTGTCGCCAATTCCATTCTGATCAAAGTGAATCAAATTGGCACCTTGACCGAGACCTTCGCGGCCATCGAGATGGCCAAACGTGCCGGGTATACCGCGGTGATCTCGCATCGTTCCGGAGAAACCGAGGACACCACCATCGCCGACATCGCCGTGGGCACCAATGCCTTGCAAATCAAAACCGGGTCCCTGTCGCGCTCTGATCGCATCGCTAAATACAACCAGCTCCTGCGCATTGAAGAAGATCTGGGCGATGCCGTGGCCTATCCTGGCCGCGAAGCGTTTTATCAGCTTCGCGGTTAATTAGACCGCTCTGATACTTATTGGTCCGCGACGCAAAGCGACGATTCGATTATGCGTGCCCTCGCTGCGGTGCTGGCTGGTTTGATCGTTTTGATCCAGTACCCCTTGTGGCTTGGCAAGGGAGGGTGGATGCGAGTCTGGGATATTGATAGGCAAGTCAACGCACAGAAGGCGACCAATGCCAGTCTGGCGGTCAGAAATAAAGCCTTGGATGCCGAAGTGCGCGATTTAAAGCAGGGCTCGGAGGCGATTGAAGAGCGTGCGCGCTACGAGTTGGGCATGGTGAAGCAGGACGAAATATTTTTTCAGGTGTTGACGCCCGCACCCATTAAATAATTGGATTTCCATACCGCCTGACAGCCCGCGCCACCTGTCGTAGACTAGGCGCTCTTGCGGTGCGACCTGCGCCGCAATCGAATTCTCGCAATGATAATTCTCACAACGATAATCTGGAGGTAGGCCTTGTATTCGTTCACATATTCTCGCGCCAAGTCGCTCGCCGAAGCCCGCGACATGCTTGCCAAGGACGCCGATGCCAAGTTGCTCTCAGGCGGCATGACCTTGATCCCCACCTTGAAGCAGCGCCTGGCTTCGCCATCGCAATTGATTGACATCAGCCAGGTGCCAGAGCTTCGCGGCATCGCGGTGAAGGGCGATAAGCTGGAGATCGGCGCCGCGATGCAGCACGTCGAGGTGTCGCGCTCAGGCGAGGTGAAGCAAAAGATTCCAGCCTTGGCTCATCTGGCTTCGCAGATTGGCGATCCGCAAGTGCGCAATCGCGGCACCATCGGTGGATCGGTAGCGAACAACGATCCGGTGGCCGATTACCCTGGCGCGGTGCTTGGGCTTGGCGCGACCATCAAGACTTCGCAACGTGAAATCGCTGCCGACGATTTTTTCAAAGGCGTGTTTGAGACGGCTTTGAAGGAAGGTGAAATCGTTTGCGGATTTTCTTTCCCCATCCCCAAACGCGCTGCCTACGCTAAGTTTCCGCACCCGGTATCGGGCTATGCGATGACCGGTTGCTTCGTTGCTGATACCGGTAACGGCATTCGCGTCGCCATTACCGGCGCCGGGCAGGGCGTATTCCGCTGGAAGGAAGCCGAAGCCGCATTGAGCAAGAATTTTTCGACCGCTGCATTGAAAGGGTTGTCGATGCCCGCCAAGGGCTTGAGCAACGATTTGCATGCCACTGCTGAGTACCGCGCCAATTTGGTCGAAGTAATGACCCGCCGCGCGGTGGCTTCCTTGACGGGAGAAAAATAATGAGCGCCGCATTTAAAGGGCGGCGCGAGGATAAGCGCCTGATCACCGGCACCGGTCGCTACACTGCCGATTGGAACCAGCCCGGCCAGTTGTACGCGGCATTCTTGCGCTCTGATCGCGCCCATGCCGAAATTGTTTCCCTCAATACCAAGGCGGCGGCGGGCTCGCCCGGTGTGGTGGGCATATTTACCAACGACGACACCACTGCGGCGGGATTAAGTTTTCCGCCTCCCTTCGTGCCTTACCCTGGCAAAGGCGGACAGCCCATCAAAGTGCCCAAGCATGGCATTTTGGCGAAGGATCGCGTGCGCTATGTGGGTGAAGAAATCGCCATGGTGGTGGCGAGCACGCAGGCCGCAGCGCAAGACGCCGTTGAGAAAATAGAAATCGATTATCGCGATTTGCCCGCTCTGGCCGATGTTGAGGATTCGCTAAAACCCGGCGCGCCGTTGATTCACCCGGAGTTGCCCAGCAACGTGTCGATGGAGTTCGACTATGGCGATCAGGCCAAGGTCGATGAAGCGATGGCGAAGGCGGCGCATATTACGAAAATCAAGCTCTACAGTGCGCGTCTGGTGAGTAACCCCATGGAACCCAAGGGTTGTCTGGCCGTCTATGACGCGGGCAAGGACGTGTGGGACTTCTGGTCCAGCACTCAGGGCATGACCATGATGAAGGGCAGCATGGGGCCCTTCGGTATTCCTCCTGAAAAGGTGCGCGTGCATGCGCAGGATGTGGGCGGCGGATTTGGCACGCGTGGTGGTGCGTATGCCGAATACATCGTGGTGATGTTGGCGGCGAAGAAATTGGGAAAACCGGTGAAGTGGACCGCTACCCGCCAGGAAACGTTTGTCTCCGATCACCATGGACGCGCGATTCGCCTGGACGGTGCGCTTGCTTTGGATAAGGACGGAAAATTTCTCGCCTTCCGTCTGGATTGGATTTGCGATCTGGGCGCTTATCCCGCTGGCGCTGGGCCGATGATTAATACCATCACCCCCAAGCTCACTCCAACCGGTTGCTACAACACCGCGGCGGTGTACGGCTATCACCGTCTGGTCATCACCAATACCACGCCGATTGCACCGTATCGCGGCGCAGGGCGGCCCGATGGCGCTTACCTGATCGAACGTTTGGTCGATGAGGCCGCGCGCGAAATGAATATCGATAGGCTTGAGATTCGCCGTCGCAATTTCATCCAAGCCAATGCCTTTCCCTACAAGACACCGACCATGGTGCCTTACGACAGCGGCGATTACCCGACTTTGCTTAGCAAGGCGGTGGAGAAGGCCGATTGGGCGGGTTTCGAGAAACGCCGCGCGGAATCCAAGGCGCGTGGAAAACTGCGCGGCATTGGCTTAGCCAGTTTCATCGAACCAGCGGGCGCGGCATTGGCACCCAAGGATCAGACGTTATTGAAATTTGGCAGTTCCGGAAATATGGTTTTGCATAGCGTTACGGGCCCAAGCGGTCAAGGGCATGAAACCGTGATGCCGGAGATCGTGGCGCGCGAAATGGGTATCGATCCCGAATTGATCACACTTAGCACTGGCGACC
>JBJXEY010000105.1:0-10034 GCA_046153355.1 Burkholderiales bacterium | reverse complement strand
AGGTATCATCGCACGACTTCTAACGGGAGATGAAGCATGGCAAAAATGACCGGTGCGCAGGTAATGGCCGAAACGCTCGCGGGCTACGGCGTGACCCACGTATTCATGGTGCCGGCGGTTCTGCGCGCAAGTTTTGCCGAGATGGAGCGACGCACCAATATCAAACGCCTTCATTGCCAGGGGGAAAAAGCTGCCGCCTACATGGCCGATGGCTACGCGCGCTCAAGTGGCAAGCCCGGTGTGTGCATGGCGCAGGTGATTGGTGCGCTTAATCTGGCGGCGGGCTTGCGTGACGCGTGGCTTGCGCATTCGCCAGTGATTGCCTTCACCGGTGGACGCGAACCCAAAACGCAGTACCGCAAGGTCTACCAGGAAATCAACGACCTGCCCTCTTTCGAGCCGGTGACAAAGTTCAACGCCACGGTGGATGCGGTCGAGCGCTTCCCCGACATGATCGCCCAGGCATTTCGCGTTGCCACCTCGGGTACTCCGGGGCCAGTACACCTACAGTTTCGCGGCAATGAAGGCCAAGTGGATGCGGATGAAGCGGATATGGCCCCGCGCATCGAGACGCAGTTTGCGCACGTGCCGCCATTTCGACCGGTTCCCGAAGCCAGTGCGGTGGAGAAGGCACTGGCGATACTGCAAGCTGCGAAGAGGCCTGTCATCGTCGCCGGCGGCGGGGTGCGCGCCTCGGGCGCGGCGCGCGAACTGGTTGCGCTTGCGGAGAAGCTATCCATTCCAGTCGCGACTTCCCTCAATGGCAAGGACTGCATTCCGGGGAATCACCCCCTTTCAGTGGGTGTGGTCGGCAGTTATTCGCGCGAATCGGCCAATCGTGTCGTCTCACAAGCCGACCTGGTTTGTTTTATCGGCTCCGAGACTGGCGGCATGACCACGCATTTCTGGGCGGTGCCCAAGATCGGCACGCCGGCAATTCAGATCGACATCGACGCCGAAGCGCTGGGGCGCAACTACCCGTTGGAAGCTGCGGTGTTGGGCGACGCCAAGACGGTGCTCGCGCTCATGACCGCGCAAGCCGATGCATCGAGCGCATCACAAAGAAGCGCATGGATAGGCGCTGTACAGGCAATTTGCCTGGCATGGCGCGAGAAATATCGCGACCTGCTGGATTCTGACGCAATGCCGATTCGCCCCGAACGCCTGTGCGCCGACCTGAGTAAATCGGTTCCCGACGATGCGATAGTGATCGTCGATACCGGCCACGCCGGCATGTGGATGGGCGGCATGTTCGACCTTCGCACTCCGGCGCAAAGTTACATCCGCAGCGCCGGCCATCTGGGCTGGGCGTTTCCTGCCGGCATCGGCGCGAAGGCCGCCCACCCCGAACGCCCGGTGGTGGTATTCACCGGTGACGCAGGCTTTTGGTATCACATCGCCGAGATTGAGACCGCGGTGCGTTGGGGGATTAACTCGGTGACGGTGGTCAATAACAATGCCGGCGGTAATCAAAGTAAGCGTGGGTTTGATCGCGCCTATGGCGGCGAGCAGACCGCGAAGGCGCGCGAGTTGTGGACCTTTAACAAGGTGAACTTCGCACGCATCGCCGAGGAAATGGGCGCAGTGGGGATTCGCGTTGAAAAGCCTGCCGACTTTATTCCTGCATTACAGCGCGCCCTGAAGGCGGGGCGGCCAGTGGTCATCGATGTTGTGACCGATATCGAGGCGTTGGCGCCGTTGGCGGTATCCTAACGAGCACCGTCAAGACGGCGAAATATCCGTTCAAGCAGAACGCTCGGCAGTCACGAAATTCGCCGATATCTCGTGCCCAATATCAATCTGACCGATAGGATATCCTGCCTCGTCGCGAAGCGGCGAGCGGCTCGACACCACCCTTAAAACGCTCCCGTTCTTACCTCGCCGAATTTCCTGGACGATATAGGATTTGCCGTCTCGAATGGCTCGCAATACCTGCCGGTACTCAAACGTCTTCAGATTCGCCAAGTGTAGTTCGCGCAGTTCCTTCCCCTCGGCCTCAGATCCAGAGAAGCCATAGAGCACTTCCGCGGCCAGATTCCAACTAAGTACCACGCCATTCAAATCGGTTGCTACCACGTATTCCGACGACTGCTCTATCAGTCGCGCGAAAAAGCGATCGCGCTCCGCCACACTGCGTCGGGCGCGTTCCCGGTCCGCCCGTTCTCGGGCCTCGCCAATGACGCGCTCTACGGCGCGTGGCAGCCGCGGCAAATTCGACATCAAAACGAAATCGTAGGCGCCTCCCTTGATGCACTCCAACGCGAGTTCGTCTCCGTACCCGCCGGAGATAAAAATCGCCGGAGATTCCGGACACATCTCGTGCGCTACCGCCAAAGCCGAGAGGCAATCGAAATGCAACAGCACATCGTCGGACAATATAACGTCGGGCGAGGGCATTTCAACGCGCAGGCAAGCCCTCATACCCGCCTCGTCGTAGACGCGCAGCGAATCGAAATTCAGCCCGGCATTGCGCAACACACGAGAAATCAAATCCGCGTTGAACTGCGAATCCATGACCATAAGAATCTTGATGTTCACCATTGCTCGTTTTAACGCGCCATTCGAAACGGCCGACATTTGATCGACAAAAATCGGTGGGAAAGATCGGTAGCCTATAGACAAAGCCTACGCGTTAGCCCCGGGTGCGTCTGTCAGGAATCCTTGACAGTTCTACTAATTGTTTCCTTTGAATCTGGCGTATGACAGCGTCATAAGCCAACCTGGCTATCATTATCAATCTAGACTTCCATGCGTAGTCGCTACCTTTATACCCCCGGCTTGTGTATGTCAGCCTGCTGTGGTAACGCCATAGCGAATGGCAAATTTGACCAGCGCCGGTATGCCTTCGATTCCGAGTTTGGCAAAAATACGGCTGCGATAAGTCTCGACACTTTTGGGCGAAATACTAAGACTCAAAGCAACTTCCGAGGTGGTCATGCCCTCAACGGTCAGCCGAAGTACCTGTTGCTCTCGGAGTGTCAACCGAGCTAGCGGCCCACGAGGATCCGTGCCTAGCAGATAGCGTTGCATGGACTCATGTTCCAGTTCCTCGCATAAATAACGCCGCCCCGCGTGAACCGAACGAACCGCATCAACCAGGACCTGACCGGCCGACTCTTTTAAAACATAACCCAAGGCGCCGGCAAGCAGTGCTTGACGGACGTATTCGGGATTGGCATGCATCGACAATACCAGTACCCGCGTTTGGCCAGACGCGCGAAGTAACGACCGGGCGACATCGATGCCGTTGATGCCCGGCATGGCAACATCGACAATCGCCAAATCGGGTTTCTCCCTGGAGGCAAAACTCACCGCGGCGCGACAATCACCAAAAGAGCCGACTACCCGCAAATCCGGTTGCGCTTCCAACAAACGGCTGATGCCTTCTCTCACCAATGCGTGGTCGTCAATCAGCACGATGCGAATCACTTGCCACCTCCACAATGATTCGCGTACCTCGATCCAGATGTTCGATCCGCAAGGCGCCACCTACCGCCGCCGCGCGCTCTCGCATCACAGCCATGCCCCAGCCGCCCATGTTGGGATCGTTGGCAGGCACAGCGGGCGCCGATCCACGCCCGTTGTCCTCGACCGACAAGCGCGTCCTACCCCCAACAGCCGAAATCGAAATTCGCGCAGACGAAGCCTCCGCGTGCTTAGCGACATTGATTAACGCCTCCTGAGCGATGCGAAATAATGCGAGCTCAACCTCAGAAGCGAGGCGCGGCTCCAATTCCCCGCCATCCACGCTAACCTTTAGCCCGGTTCGGGATCCAAATTGACGCGCGTGCCACTCCATCGCGGCATACAAACCGTAATCGTCCAGAAGCGGTGGGCGCAAATCGGACATCACGGCGCGCACCGATGCCATGGTTTCCTTGAGCAAACGATTCATTTCGTTGAAGGTCTGCTCAGTATGCTTGACCGCGCCAATGGGCAACATCCCGCGAATGGTCTGCAATCCCATGCCCAGCACGCTCAGGCTTTGACCCACCATGTCGTGAAGATTGGCCGAAAGGCCTCGGCGCTCGGCCTCTTGCACGGTGACTAGACGTCTGAGTAAATCACGAATTTGCGCGGAGTTGGCGCGTTGCGATTCCAGGGCGCGCTGGCGCTCCGTTATATCCATAATGGTGCCGCGTAATGGCGTTCCCTCCCCTACCATTAACGGCTGAAGCACATAGTGCATCCAGCGAGGTGCACTCCCTGCATAATGCAGTTGAAATTCGCAACTCCTGGACTCACCCGAGGCCACGCAACGTTCTGCCTCTCTCGTAAAATCCGCTCTATCGGCATCATCTAACCGTTCAAGAAATTTTTCAAAACAAGACGTGACCGACTTCGGCTCAACGTGCAATAGCCTGAAGGTTTCCGCAGACCAGGTCATTTGTCCGCAATCCAAATCAAGCGTCCAGCTGCCTAATCGCGCTTGCGCCTGCGCATGCGCCAATTCCGCTTCACTTTCACGCAGTTCGCGGGTGATTTCGTTTGCAAGCATTAAAGCGCGTTCACTCGACGAGGAAAATCCATAAAGTGCCAAGAACAACAAAAGACTTAACATCACTCCGCCGGTCAGTACTAACCATGGCAAACGATCATCCGTGCCATTGCTGAAATTTGATTTGGGTGCATTAAAGTGCAGCTCCCAATTGCGGCCACCAAATTGCACATTGAGAACGCTATTGAAATACTCCGGAGTATCCAGAAAACTAGCATCATCTTTCGGGATTCCATCTGTGCCTTGGGCGCTATCGTATAAGAGCATTTTCGGCAAAGTTTTGGCCGGGATCTCCTTGACCAGCCCAGTGTCGTAGAGTCGATAACGCATAGATTTCATTGTCGTCTCGTCTAGCACGCCCGCCATGAGATTCCGAACGTTGTAGCCGGCGCCGACGGTCCCAATGAAAGCTTGGCGTCGTTGCTCTACCGTATTGATCGGCATGCCACTTTGGTAAAGGGGCACGCGCATTGAAAGTCCAACGAACCTGTTCTGTCCAATGCTCAATAGGCGACCAGATGTGACTAGATCTCCTGTATCACGTGCTCGGGCCTGCGTCTGCGCATTCGCCACCCCAATATCTAGTCCGAACGCAAACTCATTGCCTTCGTACGGCTCAAGATAAATCAATACTTCGTACTCTGGTCGATTGCCTTCAGGCCTTATCGAAAACTTTGGATAGCCACCAGGATTTAGGCTTCGATCATTTCTTACCTCGTCCTCGAACTTCTTCCGTTCTTCGCTCCGTATGAATCTCGCAAAATTAAGGACCTCGAATCCTGGGTAGTTGCGTTTGAGATCGAGCGCCGAAACAAAGTGGTGAAACTCCGCACGACTAACGGGACGACGGGAAGAAAACAAAGCTCGCAGCCCGAATGTATACGTAACGTGCGAAAGCAAGCGGGTCTCAATGATATGTTTCGCATCGTTCGTTTGTCGATCAAATCTCAAGCGCGCATCGCTAGCTAGATCACTTTTCACATAGACGAAAAATACGCCGGCGAGTGCTAATCCAATGGCCGCGCCGATTGCTGGTACAAAAAATTTTCCGAGCGAATAGTAAATTGGCGCTCCCAATCGGCTTCCGTTGATATTTGTTGATGGCCGGCATTAAACGCCGGCCATCATTTTATTGTAGAGATCTTAGCGTGAACCCATCGATTGAAAGCCTGGCCGATTCATCAATTGCATTTTTTCGCTGGCAGGCGATGCCGCGTAACACCAGGCGGCATCTGCTTTTACCGTAGGTTTGGCTGCGTAGCACCAGGCGGATTCAGCATTCATCGCCGGCTTCGCCGCATAACACCAGGCGACGCCCGCTTTCACTGCAGGTTTGGCCGCGTAGCACCACGCGCTAGTAGAATTCATATTGACGCTGCCATTTTCTAATTCATTTCGGCAGGGGATACTTTCACCAAATTCGTGCACATAAATCTCATGCATTTTCTTACCGGCAATCGTTAAATTTGCCGCATCCTCTTCCCCCCGCATCCCGAAATAGGGAAAGTGATGCAGGAAATAGCCAAAAACGTTTTGGCAGTCCTCCGCGTACTTCATCGTATCCAGGATATGCCCATGCCAGAATTTGTCGACGTCCTTGGTGGGGGCAATGGTTTCGTCCGGATATTTCACCAACAAGGTCAGGAATCGTCGGTAGGCGAGCTCCATTTTGTCGGTGTATTCACGTGACCAACCCTGCCCTTCTTCGGCGTCCATCAGTTTGACTTTGATGGGATCTAGGTCCATTTTTTGGATGGCTTCTAGGGTTTCTGCGACACTCTTTTGCGATTGATTCATGAATTGCTCCTTGATAGTTTGTGAAATTAGAGAAGTTCCAAGGAAGGCCTCCGCGCGAGGTAATCCCCATCGCAGTCCAACGTACCTCCCCTGGGGAAAGGCTAGCAACCGAAAGCTCAACTGTCTGTCAGGAATCCTTGACACTTTTACCGAAAACACGGGTTAATATTCGCGCCATGCCTAATTCACATATGTCGCTTCCCTTCCGCGCCGAACACATCGGCAGTCTGGTTCGTCCAACCGCTTTAGTACTCGCGCGCAAGGAGTTCGAAGCCGGCCGCATCGATCAAACGGCATTGCGCTTGGCCGAAGACGCCGCTATCCGCGATGTCGTGGCGCTTCAAGAGGCGGTCGGACTCAAAGTCGTTACCGACGGCGAATTCCGCCGCGGCACTTATTCGGATTCATTCACCACGCAAGGCATACGCGGCGTTTCGGTGGAGATGACCGAAGCCGAAGGATGGAAAAGCTCCTCCACCCACGGGCATCGCATGGCGCGGCGTATTCCGCGTGTGGTGGAGCGGCTCCAATGGGGAGGCCCGCAGAATGCCAAGGATTTTGCTTTCCTCAAATCGGTGACCTCTCGCGTAGGTAAATTCACCCTACCCGGCCCTGGTTACATCCACTACCGCGCCGGACGCCAGCACATCAGCGAGGATATTTACCCCAATCTGGATGCATTCTGGTCCGATCTAGTCTCGGCCTACCATCAGGAACTGCGCGCCTTGTACGATGCCGGCTGCAACTACGTGCAGATCGACGAGACCTCCTTGGTAAAATTTGGCGATGCGCGGGTGCGCGAGTTACTCAAAGCGCGCGGTGACGACTGGCAGGATTTGCTGCGCATCTACGTCGATGCCTTGAACGCGGTGATCGATGGCGCGCCGTCGGGCATGACCGTGGGCGTGCATGTGTGCCGCAGCCAGGACCCAAGCTGGCAGGCCGCCGTAGGCTACGACCCGATCGCCGATGCCATGTTCAATCGCATCAAAACCAATATCTACTTTCTGGAATATGACGACCCGCGCTCTGGAAGTTTCGAGCCCTTGAAAAAACTACCGAAGAACAAACGTGCCGTATTGGGCTTATTGCATTCGCGCAAACCCGAGCTCGAATCGGTTGAGTTCCTGAAAAAACGCATCGACGATGCCTGCCAATACGCTGATCGCGAGCAACTGTCGATTAGCCCGCAATGCGGCTTTGCCACCGGGGTGTTTCTGGGTGATAACAGCGCCATTGATGCGCAACGCATGAAGCTTGCTCGGGTTGTCGAAGTGGCACGCGAAGTTTGGGGTGACGCATAGCGAGGTCAATGACCATTTGGGCGTCGACGTTCCCGTTCCTACTGCTTTCATAGAATATTCAGAAGGAGGCTTGATATGCGTCTGGTCATCACATTGTTCGCCGCCGTGCTGTGCGGCGCGCCCAATGCTTTCGCGCAGTCCTATCCCGCTAAGCCCATACGACTCGTTGTTCCGTTCCCACCGGGCGGCTTGAACGATGTGATCTCGCGCCTGGTTTCGCAGAAAGTCGGCGAGATCATGGGACAAGCGATGGTGATCGAAAATCGCGGCGGCGCGACAGGCACCATTGGATCGGGCGTGGTTGCCAAATCGGCAGGAGATGGCTACACCCTTTTATCCAGCGGCTTGAATACCGCGGTGCTGGGACCGCTACTTTACAAAAATTTGTCGTATGACCAATTCAAGGATTTGCAGGCCATTGGACGAGTTGGCTCGGTGGCCAGCATCGTCCTGCTGCACCCGTCGGTGCCCGCGAACAGCATGCGCGAGTTAGTAGACCTTGCTCGCGCCAAACCAGGTTCGATTAATTTTGGATCAGGCGGCGCCGGTGGATCGCAACATGTAGGCGGCGAACTACTCAAAGCCTTGACCGGCGTGCAAATGACCCACATACCCTATAGCGGCGGCGGACCGGCGATGATCGGGCTGCTGTCAGGGCAGACACAAATCATGATCGAACCGCTTCCCAGCGCGTTGCCGCAAATGAAATCCGCCAAGGTAAAGGCGCTGGCCGTCACCTTGCTTGCGCGCCTGGGCACGCTTCCCGAATTGCCAACCGTGGCCGAATCGGGCGTACCCAACTACGACATGCCCACCTGGCTTGCGTGGTTCGCACCCGCCTCGACACCACGCGAAATCATGACAAAGCTCAATGCGGAACTCGCGCGTTCGCTGCGCTCACCTGACCTGCGTGAGCAGATGCTGCAACGTGGTACCGACCCCATTGTTGATTCCCTTGAAGAAGCAAACGCGTACGTGCGCAGCGAAATGGCGCGCTGGACAACGGTGGTGCGGGATTCGGGGATGAAGGTTGAGTAGCGATTTCTTAATTCTTATTCGAGAGCACGCGATCCTTATGCCTTTTCTGCATCCGCCCCGTTCAAATCTGCGGCAATCAACCTGAACTGCTCCAGCGCCGCCTCAAGATCATCAACAATCTCCTTCGCAATGATTTCCGGCGCGGGCAGGTTGTCAGAATCGGCCAGACTTTCATCGCGCAGCCAGAAAATATCGAGACTCGCCTTGTCGCGGGCCACCAGGTCCTCGTAGTCGTACGCGCGCCAGCGCCCATCCGGTCCGGTGCCGGCTGCGCCATCGGCCTGCTCCGACCAGGTGGCCTTTCGCACATGCCGGTTTGCCGGGTTATACAGGGTGACAAATTCTTCCAGATCCTCGCGCTTCATCGGGCTGGTCTTGAGCGTGAAATGTTTGTTGGTGCGCAGGTCATAGATCCACAGCTTTTTCGTCCACGGCGCCTCGGATGCGGGCTTGCGCTCAAAGAAAATCACGTTCGCCTTGACGCCTTGCGCGTAAAACAGCCCCGTGGGTAGCCGCAGCAGCGTGTGCACATCGCACTCGTGTAGCAACTTCTTGCGGATGGTTTCTCCGGCGCCGCCTTCGAACAGCACGTTGTCCGGCACCACCACCGCCGCGCGTCCCTGTTGCTTCAGCAGCGTCTTGATGTGTTGCACGAAATTCAACTGTTTGTTTGAGGTGGTCGCCCAGAAGTCGTCGCGCTCGATGATGTCTTTCTCAGTCGAGACCTTGCCCTCGGCGCCGGTGATCATGGTGCTCGACTTCTTGCCAAAGGGTGGATTGGCGAGCACCACCTCGAAGCGCTCGCCGGGGTCGGAGGCTAGCGCGTCGGCGACGGCAATCGGCACCGACTTGTCCGAGCCGATGCCATGCAGCATCAGATTCATGGCCGCGAGGCGCGCGGTGCTTTGCACCAACTCCCAGCCGCGCAAAGCCTTTTCCTTCAAATGCATTTTCTGGTCGCGCGTCAGGTTGGGATTTTGTCCAGCCACATAGTTGTGCGCGAAAAACAAAAATCCACCCGTGCCGCAGGCCGGATCGCAAATCGCCTCGCCTGGCTTGGGCGCGATGCAGTCCACCATCGCCGCAATCAACGCGCGCGGCGTGAAGTACTGCCCCGCCCCGCTCTTGGTGTCCTGCGCGTTCTTTTCCAGCAAGCCCTCATAGGCGTCGCCTTTGACGTCCGCGCCCATGGCCGACCAGTTCTCGGCGTCGATCAGATCCACCACTAGACGTCGCAACTTCGCAGGATCCTGGAATTTGTTCTGCGCCTTCACATCTGTCCGGTAGATTTTAATGTCACTTGGCTGTAATCCAATAATGACGCGGGTTTTGACATGATTGCCGATTCCGACGATTTGAGATTGCATATGGTTTTTGCCGCCTATGGTTGCCAGTTT
>JBJXEY010000094.1:0-8057 GCA_046153355.1 Burkholderiales bacterium | reverse complement strand
CGGCTGGTTGTTCGATACCCAAGGGCGGTGCCTGGAGACACCCTGCGAGGAGCCCGATAGCACCTTGAAAGACAAGGTGCGCCTAGCGAGCTACCCGGTGCAGGAAGCCGCGGGTTTGGTGTTTGCTTACATCGGGCCGCAACCCGCGCCGCTGTTGCCGCGCTACGACATGTTGGTGCATTCAGCCGGCACGCGTTACGTCTATGGCAATGACAATCACTGCAACTGGCTGCAGATGGCCGAGAATGCCGCCGATTTGACTCACTTAAATTGGCTACACGCTGGCCCCTACCCGATGTATGCCGGCAAATCGCCCAAAATCGAGTATCGCGAGCGCGACTATGGCTTTGATTACGTATGCAGCGTGGAAGGTCTGCCTGCAGAGAACCATGGTTCCTTGATCTTTCCTTGCCACAATCGCTTTGCTTCTGCACGTACCGAACAGGGCGGATCGCGGCAGAACATGTTGTTTCGCACGCCTCAGGATGACACCACCACCTTGAATTTTTTCATCAGTGTCACACCTCGCGAGGACGGCAAACTGGAACATCACACCCATTTGCCGCCGGAGCGAAAAATAGACGGCGTATTTGTGCACAACCAGCGCGGCGTCTACGGCGCGGTGGAAGACGGCTGGTGGGGGGTGAACTCTTTCGATCAGGATCGCATGGTGGTCGAGGGACAAGGCCACATTTACGACCGTAGCAGCGAGCACCTGGCCACCTCTGATCGCGGCATTGCAATCTATCGGCGTTTGCTGCGCGAATCTCTGGAGGCCGTAGAAAACGGCGGCGACCCCGTGGGCACGGTGCGCGATCCTAATAAGCACACGCTCATCGAATTCGGCACGCGACTGCATAAGATGGAGCCGGCATTAAAAGTGGTGCCAGAAGTCGAAACTAACTAATAAGGAAACCATGAACACCAAGGCAACGATGAACATCAAGGAAACCATGAACACCAAGAAAACCAAGAAAACCAAGAAAACCATGGATACCATTTTGCGCACTGCGCTCGCATTGACCATTTCGCTGGTTACCACCACAGTCACCGCGCAGTCTTGGCCGGCCAAGCCCATCCGTGTCATCGTGCCCAACGCCCCTGGTGCGTCACCGGATCTGGTGACGCGTCTTGCCACCGAGCGCCTGTCGCGCCTGCTCAACACCCCCTTCGTGGTAGAGAACAACACCGCAGGCTCAGGCGTGGTCGCGGCGCAATCAGTATCGCGCGCCGCGCCGGATGGTTATTCCTGGCTGGTGGGAACTATCACCTCGCTTGCCATCAATCCGAACTTGATGCAATCGCTTCCCTACCGGCCAGAAGATTTTGTCGGCGCGGCGATGATTTATGACACCGGATCGCAGGTGGTCGCGGTGCATCCCGACGTGCCGGCAAAGACCTTAGCGGAATTTTTTGCGCTCGCCAAAGCGCAACCGGGCAAACTTTCCTACGCCGCTGATCGGGGCCTGGCATCCATTCTCGGCGAATGGATGCACAAAACCGCCGGCGTGCAGATTGCACTGATTCCCTACAAGGTACCTTCGCAATCGCTCTCGGACACCGCCGGCGGGCGCCTACAGGAGATCATCATCTCCATCCCACTCATCGACAATTTGCGCAAGGCCGGAAAACTGCGCGTGCTCGCGGTGAGTTCGGCTAAACGCTTTCCTTTGCTGCCCGAAGTACCCACGGTCGGCGAAACGCTGCCGGGGTTTGTCGCCAGCGGCTGGTCAGCGCTGGTGGCGCCCGCAGGAACACCCCCAGAAATTCTGATACGTCTCAACCGCGCCACCGATCAAGTGGTGCGCGAAGCCGAGTATCAGCAACGATTACTCGCCTTTGGCCTAACCGTCGAGGGGGCCGGAACCCTGGAGTGGATCGGCGCATGGATCAAAAGTGAGCGCGAAAAATGGGGCAAGATCATTCGCGATACCGGCATCAAGCCAGAGTAAAGTAGACCACATGAGCAGCCCCGCCCCAAGACCAAGCAAAAAGAACCACGAGCATTTCCATGCGCATGTCTACTTCAATGAAGCCACGGCCACCTGCGCATTTGATTTATGCAAACAAGCGGGCGAAACATTCGGCGTCACGGTTGGCCGCTTCCACAAAAAACTTGTGGGTCCGCACCCTGAATGGAGCTGCCAATTGAGTTTCAATGCGCAGCAATTCGATGGGCTGATCGATTGGTTGGATATCCATCGCGATGGTCTTACCGTGTTCGTGCACGGGCTCTCCGGCGATGCGCTCGCCGATCACACCACACACGCGACGTTTCTCGGTGAACCCGCCGCGCTAAACCTCTCGGTTTTTCGTTAATTCTAAGCGCGCGCCTCGCCAGCAACCGCCATGCCGCGCGGTTGCGCCAAGGTTTCGCGGATCGCCAATGCAAACAGCGAGAGCACCAGACTGGTGATGCCCCAGGTTAACACCGCACCCGAGAGCCCCACCATGTCGGAGACAAAGCCAAACACCAGGGAACCCAACACCATTCCGAGGTTAAACGAGGTGAGGAAGTAACCAAACGCCTCGGCACGGCGGCGCGGGTCGCATACATCGGCCGCCAGCGCCGCGATGGCGGGCGTGCTGAACGCGGCGCCTGCCCCAGCCAAACCCACCGCGGCGAACAGCGCCCAATAGCTGCCGGCCGCCGAATACCACAACACGCCCGCAGTGGCGACCAAAGAACCCACCAGAATCGGCAGGCGGCGCCCCACCTTGTCGGTCATCATGCCGCCGGGAATATTGAAAAACGCCAAACCCAGACCGTGGATAAACATGATGCTGCCAATCATCGCCGGGGTAGCCTCGAACATGGCCACCGCATACAAAGGCAACAAAGCATTATTGAAACTGGAGCACACACCACCGCGGGCGCGCACCACCAGGGCCGCGGTGAAAGTCGCCATAAAGCCCGCATTGACCATTTGCACATCAGCTGCTTTGGTCGCGCGCGCCCTTGCCGCCGAGGCGCGCCGGTCGCTGGCGGTTTCTTTAATCGCAAATAAACAAACCAGTGCGCCCAGAATCGCCACCAGCGTCCAGGCATTGAACACCGCGCTGCGCCCCAAGTTACTGGCGATCAAACCGCCAATCAAGGGGCCCATGCCGACACCAAGAAAAAACACCGTGTTGAACGCGCCCATCAAACGCCCGCGTTCCTCGGGCGCGACGTTTTCGGTGATCATCGCCATCAACGCGGGCCACAATGACCCTGCGCCAACACCCGCCAAGGCCTGCAATACGATGAATTCATTCGCGCTGGTGGCAAAGTGGTACAGCGTGGCGGCGACCGCCATCAGGCCAAAGCCAAACACCACCAGATAGACTCGGCCGACGCGATCCGACAGACGGCCCATGGGAATTTGCGTCAGCAATTGCGCCGCGGCGAATGCCGAGATGATCACGCCAATCGCCGAGTGACTGGCGCCCAGCTCATGTGCATGCACCGAGAGCGAGGGGATCATGATCCCGTAACCCAACGTGGCGAGAAACGCCAACCCGAACAGCACCAGAATTTTACGAGTAATCATGTTGTGTCTCCGCTGATGACTGGCGCTGCAGGCCGGTTCTTATGTTTTCAGATCATCATCATAGCGGAGATTGGCAGACCAGGCCCGACCGCCCAGCCGCCTAACCTTCTATCAAAATGGCGCGAAAATCATTGACGTTGGTGTAGGTAGGGCCGGTGACAATCAGGTCCTCCAGTGCGCTGAAAAATCCATAGGAGTCATTACGTGCAAGGTACTCGTTGGCATTGAGGCCCCTGACTGCGGCACGCGCCAAGGTGTCGGGTGTCACGATCGCGCCGGCATTGTCTTCGCTGCCATCAATGCCATCGGTATCGGCCGAAAATAGCGTGATGCCCGGCTCGCCTTTGAGATCAAGCGCCGCGCCAAGCGCGAATTCGGCGGCACGACCACCGCGTCCGCCGGCATTGACGCCTAAGGTCACGGTGGTCTCGCCGCCAGAGAGCAACACGCAAGGTTTGGAGAAAGGTTCGCCATGTCTCGCGATAGCCCGCGCAAGGGCTGCATGTGCGCGGCCTATTTCGCGAGATTCACCTTCCATGTCATCGGCAAGGATGTGCGCATCCAACCCCATGGAACGCGCTGCTTCGGCGGCGGCCTCCAATGACAGACGCGGCGTGGCGATTAATTTGATTTCGTGATCGGCGAAGCGAACATCGCCAGGCTTGGGCGTCTCAATCTCGCCATTTCGCAAACGTTGTCGCAGCGAGGTGTCGATATCGATACGATAGCGGTCAAGAATCTCCATGGCATCCTCGCAGGTGCTTGGGTCGGGAATCGTTGGCCCGCTGGCGATAACCGCCGGATCGTCGCCTGGCACATCAGAGATCATCAAGCTCACCACACGAGCTGGCGCGCATGCCGCGCCGAGGCGCCCTCCTTTGATCGCCGAGAGGTGCTTGCGCACGCAATTCATTTCGGCGATGTTCGCACCACTGGATAACAAGGCACGGTTAATTGCCTGCTTTTGGGCCAGTGTCACCCCCGAGGCGGGCAACGCCATCAATGCCGAGCCTCCGCCCGAGATCAGACACAACACCAGATCCTCACGCCGCAAGCGACGCACCGAGTTGAGAATTTCTTGCGCAGCGTGCTCGCTTTGGGCATCAGGCACCGGGTGGCTCGCTTCGATGACGCGTATGCGCGACGCCAGCGCGGCATCGCGCGGCGGAATATGGCCATAACGCGTCACCACCAAACCGGAGAGCGGCGCGGTGGACGGCCACAACGCCTCCACGGCTTGCGCCATCGCCCCGCCCGCTTTACCCGCGCCAACCACCAGCGTTCGTCCAGAAGGTGGGGTGGGCAGGTAACGCGCTATCACCGCCGCAGGCATGGCGCGTTGAACCGCGGCGTCATAAAGATGTCTTAGTAGATGTCGCGCAGCGCGCATGGGCGTTCCGGTGGAATACTGTCTATTAAATATTGCATTGGCGCGGGGCGGCTTCGCCTGTCACGCGCGGATGGTTCATTGTCCGATATTTCCCGAATTTGGACGTAGACTTGCGCGCATGCCTCGACAACGATTAACACTTTTCAAGCGATGAGTTTGGCGTATCAACTGGCCAGCCGCGAACGCGATGTACTGCGTATTCCAGTCATTCGTATCGCCTTCGTCTTGTCGATTGTTTTTCACGCTGCCGCGCTTTGGCCGTGGATGAAACCCCTCATGTTTCTCTCCCCGCCAGATGATTCCGAAAAGGCGGCGAGCCGATTTCAGGTGAGATTGGCGCCCACTCCCCAGCCCTCGGTTCCCGCCAGGGTTTTACCGCCGCCATCGAGCGCCTCGGCGCGCGGCGCTGTGCCGAGACGACCTGCGCCCGCCAAAGCCAATACACGCACCACACCACCCTCTTCTGAACCGGTGCTTGCGCAGAATGCGCCCGCACCCGCGAGAACACAGCCCTCGATTCCGCCTCCAACGCCATTGTCGGAGCCCACGCCAACGCCGCCGACAAGCCGCGCCACTCCGCCCGCACTAATCGGCGACATGGCCTCGCTGGTCGAATCGCGCCGCCTGTTGCGCAGCGACGCCGCACCATCGCCATCGCCTGCCCCACCGCGGCCGCAGGTGCAGGAAGATGAAAATGATCGCCGCAACAGGATACTTGCGGAAAATTTGGGGAGCCAAAGGAAGCCTACTTTCGGGCAGGACACCAGAGGTTCAGGCGGCATCTTTCAAATCGAGAACCTGTATTACGACTCGGCCGATTTTCTGTTTTACGGCTGGAACCGCGATATCCGCCGCAATACGCGGCAATTGATCGAAGTGCGAAAAGGAAACGAGCGCGACATTCGCATTGCCGTGGTGCGAAAAATGATCGCCATCATTCGCGAATACGAGCAGGAAGAGTTTCGCTGGGATTCCACGCGCTTGCGGCGCAGCATTACTTTGTCGGCGCGGCAACGCGACAGCGCAGGACTGGAGGATTTTCTATTGAGTGAATTCTTCGAGGATTTTCAACGATCTCGCTGATAATCTATGACTTTATATTTATATAATCTAAGTATAGCGTTGCTTTTTGGCTATTATTAATATCAATTTGTAATAATTAATAGGCAAACATCCTTAGCCCGGCACGGCCCCGCCCTTTGCTTCGAACAATTTGTGCAAGCTGATTTTGCGCACTTCGAGCCTGCTCTCCTCGATATGGGCCTTGAGCAGCATCTCCGCCTGATCGGTCTTGCGCCGCAGAATAGCGCGAAGGATCTGCGCATGTTCGGCGTAGGTACTGCGGATACGCTCTGGATACATAAAATCCAGCCGTCGGATAACACGGATGCGCTCGGTAATATCGGCATGCACGCGCGCGAGTTCCGTATTGCCGCACTGCCTCGCCAGAGTGGCGTGAAATTCCTCATCAAGACGTGACACCTGCGCCCCATCGGTGAGCCGCGCATCGGGCGGCACCAGCCAGATAGCGCGCAGTTCCTCCAGGTCGGGCATCGGCACGCGCTCGCATAACCGCCTCACCGCCGCCAATTCGATCACCACGCGAAGATCATAGAGATTATCGAAGTAGGCGAAGTCCACGCCCCTTACCGTCCAGCCGCTTTTCGACGCAACCTGGATGAACCCCTCCTGCGCCAGGCGATAAAGCGCTTCGCGTATAGGCGTGCGGGACATACCCAAACGCTGGGCGATGTCGTTTTCACTAACGCGTTCGCCCGGCATCAGGGTGAAATCGAACAATTCAGACTTAATCTTTGTGTAGGCCGATTCCGCCAAACGCGCGGGCGCTTTAGTTTCCTTGGGTTTTCCGCCGACTTTCATTTCGTCTCCATTGAACAACTATAACTGCGATCCCACCACGCACCGTCGTGGAGCCCAACGCACGGCAACGGTGCGGCGCTTACACATTGGGATTTCTGATACCCATTAAAACCAACAACTTACCGGGCCCAGACTGCAGCGGGAACTGTGGCACATCCTTTGCATGCATCTTGTGTGCCAGCTTGTATACAAGATAACCCTATTGATCTCATGAGCGAAACCATCCAAAGCCTCGACATCGCCAGTCTTTCGGCGGCCTACCGCAACGGTCTATCGCCGGTTGAGGTAGTCGCAGAGGTCTATCGCCGGATCAAAACGTCGGCGCACAACCCGATCTGGATCACTGTGACAGCCGAGACTGAGGCGCTCGAAGAGGCACGCCGGCTTGCCGCCGATCCTGAGAATCGTACGCTACCTTTGTTTGGCATTCCTTTCGCAGTGAAAGACAACATTGACGTGGCGGGCTTGGAAACGACGGCCGCCTGCCGCGCTTTTGCGCGTTCCCCTGAGCGCAATGCCACGGCGGTAGAACGTCTCATCGCAGCCGGCGCGATCTGCATCGGCAAGACCACCCTCGATCAATTCGCCACCGGCCTGGTGGGCAGCCGCTCACCCTACGGCGCGGTACGCAATGCGCTGAATTCTGCGTATTTATCCGGTGGATCGTCCAGCGGTTCCGCCGTTGCGGTGGCGTTAGGTCAAGTGAGTTTCGCGCTGGGCACAGACACCGCCGGCTCTGGGCGCGTTCCGGCAGCATTTAACAATATCGTGGGTTTGAAGCCCAGTTGCGGCAGGGTCAGCAATGCCGGCGTAGTACCTGCGTGCAAAACTCTTGATTGCGTCTCAGTGTTCGCCGCTTCGTGTCGCGACGCGCAAACCGTGTTGCGTGTGATGGAAGGCGCTGATTCCCTGGACCCCTACTCTCGAACCGTTGCCGAGTACGCGCGCGGCGACCGACCGGTGATCGGCATTCCCCACACCGATCAAATGCAGTGGTTTGGCGACCGCGAGTCCCCAGCGTTGTTTATCGTCGCCGCCGAGCGCCTGGAGCGACTTGGCGCACGCATTGTGGCGGTGGATTTTGCGCCGTTTATCGAAGCTGGCCGCCTGCTGTACGAAGGGCCGTGGGTGGCCGAACGCCATGCGGCGATCCGCGAATTTTTCGCTGCACACGCAGACCAATTGCTACCGGTGACTCGGCAAATCATCTCAGGCGCGAAAAACTATTCGGCTACCGACGCGTTTGCCGCGCA
>JBJXEY010000093.1:0-31863 GCA_046153355.1 Burkholderiales bacterium | reverse complement strand
GGGTCGTAGGGGGTGTTCTTGGTCATCAGGATGCTGGTGACGTGGGTGGAGGTGTTGCCAAAGATCACCGTGTAACCATCGGGCGCCGCGCGCGCGACTTGCGCACCGCCTATGGTGCCATTGGCGCCGCCGTTGTTTTCGATCACCAAAGGTTGACCCATGGATTCGCCGATACGCGCGCCCAGCATGCGCACAATCGCATCGGGCCCACTACCGGGCGGGAAGGGTGCAACCACCTTAATGGGTTTGGACGGGAACGATTGAGCCATGCCCGGAAGCGGTATCCACATTACGGCGACAGCGACGAGGGCTGTGGCTAGTTGCGAGCAAAGTTGAGTCTGTGTAGTAGTTATTTCACGGATACGCATTTGCCGAGCCTCCACGGATTTCGGATTCAATTTAATGTGTCGCTTCATGTCGTGGCCACGCCTGTCGTTGCTACACCAATATTCCAGCAATCAAGCCGCCGCCGCGGTTTGCCGCGCCGCGCCATCGATCAGCGGTTTGACCGAATCCAATTCATGCAGCGAAACGATATTGCGCCGCAGCCGTTCGGCCGCTTCGGCGCCCAGCACCGGCGCCACCAGCAACATAAATTTACGGCTCACTGCTTCGCGCTTCAAAGCCTGATCGCGCGACGGCTTGCGGCCATCACTGCGTACGCTGATGCGTGTGCCATCGATAAGTTCGATATTCGCCACTGATGTGCTTTTTAATTCCTCGCGACCATTGACCGCAATGCGATCGCGCAGCGCCACCAGATCGGTGCGCGCCGCAAGTTCGGCGGTATAGGCGTTGATGTCGGTGGTGTCATCTCCCAACATCGCCATGGCCGCCACCGCGCGAAGGCTGAACTTCGCCTGAAGACCTGTGACGGGCAACTGGATATTGCACACGCGCAAGTGCAACACCGGCACGTCGATATCGATATGTTTAATCCGCTCGGCGCTTAAACCTCGTTCGCGCTTGGCCTGTAGGATGTTATCGATGGTGTCGTGCGTGAGGCCACAAGCGGCGTGCGTTTTGAACGTGGTATCGAGAATCAGGTAGCGGCCGTCGGCTGCGCGCATTAACTCTTCACCTACTGAATCCGAATGCGTGGACAAAAATCCTTCCGAGGCCTCGATCGCATTGTGCCTGCCATTAAAGCCGTGCGCCGCGAGACTGGCAGATAAAACGCCATTCATCGCCGCCTTGCCGGAATGAAAGGGTTTGGACATGGTTCCACCAGAGTTATGCAGGCCCGAGGCTTGTGTGGCGACCACGCCTAACGCGTGTGGCCAGCGATCAGCGGGCAGATCGCGCAGCCACGCTGCGGCGGCGGCTGCGCCGAAGGGCGCGATGTTGCCCGTCGGGTGAAAGCCGGGTTTCAATCCTTTTTGCACCAGAAGACCTACGCGGCATTCGGCCTCCACGCCGGCGATGACACCGCGCAGAAATTGCAAGCCGCTTAACTTGCGCGACTCGGCCATCGCAAACGCTGTGGCGACAACCGCGGGCGTCGAGTGGCCGCGCATGTTCTGATTGGAATCGGCGAAATCCAACGAATCAGAAGCCGAGCCGTTAACCAGCGCCGCCAGCGCCGCCGAAGTGCGCTCGCCATGCCAGAAAACACTTGCCTCGCGGTTTCCGCCTTGCTCGCGCGCGGCGGCAATCAGGCTGTGCACCATGGCATCATCGGCGCCGGCAATGGTGACGCCCATCCAATCCATCACGCTATTGCGCGCGGCCTCCAGGGCATCCTCGGGCAATGCGGCGCCGGATAACTCTCGAACTTGATCGATGAGATGTTCGGTGATGCCTGGTTGTTTTTCATTGTTACTCATCGGTACAGACTCCAAAAAATTTTGCACTGCAAGGTAGCATCGTCGCGGCGCAGGCGTCAATGCCATCAGGGATCGGAACCGCTAAACTGGATATCGAGGTGAACACAAAAGAACCTGTGCCGGTGAGAAAAATCACGCACGCGGCTGGCATCAATCCCGAATAGATCGAACTGGAATATCAATGAGAACCACGCGATGAGAATCACGCAATGAGATTCACACAATGAGAATAGCCCTGTGTAATGAAGTGCTGCAACCGATGCCCTTCGCCAAGCAATGCGAATACGCGGCGAAATTGGGTTATGACGGGATTGAGCTAGCGCCCTACACGGTTTCCGATGAGCCGCACAAGATTAGCGCCGCGCAACGCGCCGAAATTCGCAAAGCCGCAGCCGATGCGGGCATTGCCATCATGGGGCTGCACTTTCTGCTGGTGGCGCCGAAGGGTTTATCGATCACTACGCCCGACGACAAGGTGCGCGGCTGGACAGTGGAGGTGATGCGTGCGTTGATTGAGCTTAGTGGCGATTTGGGCGCGCGTTACATGGTGCATGGCTCGCAAAGAGTGGTGGAACCCGGCGAGACACGCGAGATCGCCATGCAACGCGCGCAGGAATGTTTTGCCGCCATCGCACCCACGGCCGAGGCCTGCAACCAGATCTATTGCATCGAGCCTTTGGCCGCGCACATCACCTCGGTGATCAATACCATCGCCGAGGCGGCGAAAATGGTGGAGGAGATCGGAAGCCTGGCGCTACGCACCATGCTCGATTGCAATCACGCCTCGAAGATGGAGGGCGAATCGCTTGCGCAGGTGATCGAGCGGTGGGTGGCCACCGGCATGATTGGCCACGTGCAAATCAATGATGGCAACCGGCGCGGGCCGGGGCAGGGCGAACTTGAATTCGCGCCGATTTTCGCGGCACTGGCCACTAGCGGATATCTTGGCGATATGTCGGTGGAGCCGATGGACTATGTGCCTGATGGGCCGGGGTCGGCGGCGCGCTCGATTGGTTATGTGCAGGGTGTGCTCGAAGGGCTGCGCTTCAAATTGCCCTGAGCGTAACGCTCGGTGCCGCGGCTAGCTCGCGGGCGGCGCTGGGATGTCGAATTCAATGAGTTTTACCGCCGGCTCGAAAAATGCCCGCCCCAGGCTGATCGAGCCCGCCCCACGCAGCATGATCTCGCCCTGTACCGCGTGCAACACGTGCCCATCGGCAAAGCGCACGTAGGTGCCGTTGATGCTGAGATCCGAAAGAATAAATTGCCCGTCGCGCAATTCCACCTTGGCGTGTTGCCGAGAGGCAAAGTCATCGGCCACGATCACCTGGCAGGCATTGCCGCGGCCAAGCAGCGCGCTGGGGTTGAGAGGGTTGACTTGACATTGCTGCCCTAAATGGCTCAACACCAAACGTGTCGGTTGTGTCGCGGGTCTGATTCTCACTGGCATGCTGACTCGGGTGACGTCTTTATCGTCCTTCTGCCAGGTGACCTCAAAAATATCCATGGCTTCCTGCTTACCCTTTACCGCGGCACGCCGAATCTGGCGCGTGACGCTGCGTAATTCCAAGGGAAGAGCTTCGACTGCGGCATGTGTAGCTAGTATTTGTCGAGCCCGGGAGACACTGGTTATGCGCGCAGCGACATTGACGGCGTCGCCAAACACATCGTTGTTTTCGCGAATTACCTCGCCATAGTGAAATCCGATGCGCACGAACATCTGCGTCTTGCCGCCTGGTTTGTCGTTTTCGACATTCACCTGCATTTCCGATGACGCCAGCACCGCCGCTTGCGCGCTGGGGAACACGCACAAGATTTCGTCGCCAATGGTCTTGATGAGTTCCCCGCCATACTTGGGGAGCGAGCGCATCAACACACCAAGACAACGCGTAACCAATTCACGCGCCAATTCGTCGCCAAGGGTTTCATATAGCGCCGTGCTGCCGCTGATATCGGCAAACAGAATCGCCACCGTTTCGATCTTTTTTGGCTCGGGTGTCGCCATGAAAGCGCTTCGAACTCCGCGTTGTATACCTACAAATCGTCGATTTTCGGCTGAGCCCGACAATCGAATCGAGCGCGAGTATACGCAAATTGGCTTACCCGGTCCGATCCTGTCCGCGCAGAACGCTCGGGTGACACGCTTTGCATCGAACCGGCGAAGCACCTAGCCTAATTTTCAGCATCATCGATCTACACCATCGCCGCTCTACACCATTGCATACCCACCATCCACCACAATGGTCTGCCCGGTCATAAAGGCGCAGTCTTCGCTTGCGAGAAAACTCGCGATCCCTGCCAGATCCTCTGGCACTTCGTCACGCTGAATGGCCAGTTGATTCAAGTTGGCTTTGCGAAATCCCTCGACGCGATCCTTTTGCTTTGCGATGCGCTCGGATAAGGTGAACCCCGGCGCGATGGCATTTACATTGACACCATCCTTGCCGAATTCGCGCGCGATGGCGCGGGTGAAGGCAATCAACGCGCCCTTGCTCGATACGTAGTGCAGCATATACGGCACGCCCAGATGCACGGTGTCTGAGGCCACGTTGATGATGCGTCCATATTTTTTGGCGCGCATGTGTGGCGATACCGCGCGGCACAAGAGATTAGGCCCGATGATGTTGATATCCAGCATGCGGCGCCACTCGGCGATGGGGATTTCCTCGAAGGGCCGACCGGGCGCGGTCATGGCGGCGTTATTCACCAGAATATCGATGCCACCCAATTGCGCCACGCATTGTTCTACTGCCGCCGCGGTGTCGGTTTCCGATGACACATCGCACTTGATGCCCAGCGTCTTGACGCCCAGCTTGGCAAGATCGGCGGCCGCCGCTTCGACATTGACCAGATCGACTATCGCTATATTCGCGCCATCCTCGGCTAAGCGACGGGCGATGGCATTGCCGATGCCGTTCGAGGCGCCGGTGATGAGTGCGGTTCTTCCTTTGAGTTTCATGCAGCTGTTCCTTTGTATTCGATTCATCAGAGGGGCCGTAGCATGCACGGCAATGCGGATTTCTGCAGGACTGAATCCCGCATTGACAGCGATCAATGCGTCGCCGCAAAATCAACCGCTCGCGGATCAGCGCGGCAAACCATAGTGGAAAAGAGAGTGAAAAATTCTATGAAGAGTTTTATCAATGCGGGAGTCGCCGCTTTTCTGTTTTTGGTGTTGCCGATTTTCCCCGCGCAGTCGCAAGCCTTTCCCACCAAACCGATTCGCGTCATTGTTCCTGCGGCGCCGGGCTCGACCATGGATTCCCTGCCGCGCATGCTAGGTGTGCGCCTGCAGGAAGTTTTTGGCCAACCGATGGTGGTGGAGAATCGCCCAGGGGCGAACAACGTCATCGGTTCGGATTTCGTCGCCAAGTCCGCGCCCGATGGGCACACGTTGGTAATCACTACGCCTAGCTCGCACATAGTCGCCGTGTATCTGATGAAGAAGCTTCCCTACGATCCCAAAACCGATTTCACGCCGATCACGGCGGTGGCCGATCCGCTCACGGTGCTGGCGGTGCATCCTTCGGTGCCGGCCAATAACACGGCGGAGTTTGTTGCGTTACTGCGGAAAAGTCCTGGCAAATATGCCTATGGCAGCCCTGGCATCGGCTCGGTGTTTCATCTGATGGGAGAACTGCTAACGCTCACTGCGGGGGTGAACATCATTCACGTTCCCTACAAAGGCACCGCGCCCGCAGTGGCCGATACGGTGACCGGCCAGGTGCAGTTTGTATTTAGTGCCGTCAACAATGTTATTCCGCAAATGAAAGCGGGAAAGCTGAAAGTCCTCGCGGTGCTCACGCCGCAACGTTTCTCAGGCTTGCCCGATATTCCTTCGGTGGCCGAGTCCTTGCCCGGCTACGAGCGGCCTTCGAGTTGGTATGCGTTTTTTGGCCCCGCCGGCATGCCGCCCGCAGTCACCGCGCGCCTGTCGAGTGAAATTGCCAAGCAAGTCCATGCGCCTGACATGAAGGCCAAGCTCGAAGGCATGGGGCTTGCGGTGATCGGCAATACGCCGCAGGAGTTCTCCGCGTTGTTTCTGAGTGGATTTGCTGTCTATGAGCGGGTGATCAAGGCGGCGGGGATTCAACCGGAGTGAGTTCCAATAAAGGAGAGTGTTTCATGCAAGCATCCACGCGAAGGTCGTTGGTCCTGGCAGGTACGACGGTTGTGCTCATTGCGACAAGTTTTTCCCATGCGCAAAGTTTCCCCAGCAAGCCGATCCGCTTGATCGTGCCGTTTCCGCCCGGTGGCGTGGATATCACCATTCGCCTGATACAAAACCAGATGAGCGAAGACCTGGGTCAGCCCATCGTTTTGGAGAATCGCGGTGGCGCCAATGGATTCATTGGATCGGAGCTTGTAGCAAAAGCCGCGCCCGATGGTCATACGATTCTGGCGACGACTTCGAGCACGTTAATCGCAGGCCCGCTGGTGTCGGCCAATACGCCCTTCGATCCGATCAAGGACTTCACCCCGATCACCATGGTCTATCTCACTATCAGCGCGCTGGGGGCGAAGGCCTCGTTGCCGGTTAATTCGGTTCGAGAGTTGGTCGATTACGCGAAGAAAAATCCTGGCAAACTCTCCTATGGGTCGAGCGGCATTGGTTCGGCGCAACACCTAGATGGCGAGACCTTCAAGCTGGTGGCGGGCACTGATATCGTTCATATCCCCTATAAGGGCGGTGGACCGCAGGCGCAAGGTTTGGTCTCTGGTGAAATCGATGTCTCATTTCAACCTTTGCAGCAACTGCGGCCCTTTATGTCGGGCGGGAAGATCAAGTTGCTGGCGTTCTACAACGGACCGCGGCCCGCAGATTTGACCAACCTTCCCGATCTGGCCGATGCACAGTCTGGCTTCAAGGCGGGTCCTGGTTTTATTGGCCTGCTCGGTCCGGCGAAAATGCCGGCGCCGGTGTTGGCACGCTTGAATTCCGCCGCGGTGAAAGCGATCACCGCGCCCGACACGCGCGCCAAGTTGGAGGCCAATGGCGCCATCATTGTTGCCGGGACGCCCGAGTCGTTTGCTGCAGATCTGAAGTCGGGCTTGGAGGGCACACGCAAATATGTGGAGGCGCTCAAGGCAAGAGGCATCAAATTCGAGTGAAGCGTTTTGCCTTCTGATCCCACCGGGATTAGCGTTCGTAGGAAGTTTGTTTGGGAGAACCCCGTGAAACCAAAACAGTGCTTGAGAAAAATTGCGTTTGTCTCGATGCTGGGTGTCATGCCCATTGGAGCCCTGGCACAGGCTTATCCGACTAAACCCATCCGCGTGGTAGTGCCCTTTCCTCCCGGCGGCGTGGATGTCACCGTGCGGCAAATGCAAACGGTGATGACCAATGAGTTGGGTCAGCAACTGGTGATTGATAATCGCGCCGGCGCCAATGGCTATATCGGTTCTGAGATGGTGGCGAGGGCGGCGCCCGACGGCTATACCCTTCTGGCCACCAGCGTAGCCTTGGTAACCGGGCCCGCCATTACCAAGGCGCCTTTCGATGTGGTGAAGGATTTCTCCCCGATTACACAGGTGTTTACCACGGTGGGCGCGGTGGTGGTGAAACCTTCTCTGGCGGTGAACAACATTCGCGAATTGGTCGATTACGCGAAGAAATTTCCCGGAAAGCTCTCCTATGGCACCAGCGGCATCGGCTCGGCGCAGCATATCGATGGCGAAATGTTGAAACTGATTGCCGGTATCGACATGGTGCATGTGCCCTACAAGGGCGGTGGCCCACAGATCCAGGCGATTGTGTCGCAGGAGGTGGACATCTCCTTTTTTCCCATGCAGCAGATTCGCACGCACCTCGTATCGGGCAAGGCACGCATGATTGCCTCCTACGATGGCAGGCGCTATGCGGGGATGCCTAACATTCCCGACATCACCGAGACCCTGCCCGAATTTCGCCGTCTGCCCGGATGGGTGGGTGTATTGGGGCCGGCAGGATTGCCGCAACCGATTGCGCAGCGCTTGCACGGCGCCATGAGCAAGGCGCTCGCTACGCCCGATGTGAAAGAGAAGATCGAGGAGAACTCGATTATCGTCGCGCGCAATCCCGAAGAATTTTCGGTGGTGATCAAGACCGAGGCCGAACGCGCCGTCAGGGTGGTGCAGGATTTGCGCTCGCGCGGCGTGAAGTTCGAGTAGTGTTGTAACGGACGGTTGTTCCACGGTTAGTGGATGACAAAATTTTTTTCGAGTTTTTAGGCAATCCCAAAGGAATCCAACATGTTGGCAAGGCGCGTTCGTTTTATTGGTCCGGCGAAAGTCGATTTCGAAACCATCGAGGTGGAGACGCCGGTTGAAAACGAAGTACTGATCGAAACTTTATATTCCACCATCAGCCCTGGGACCGAGCGCTCGCATTACCTCGCCGAGGAAAATACGGTTACCCGCGATAAGCCGGGCCCTTTTTATCCGGGCTATTCGAACATCGGGCGTATCGCCCAAGTGGGGCCTGGCGTTGAGAATCTGCGCGTCGGCCAGTTCGTGGCCACTTCCTTGCCGCATTTATCGCACGCGATTTTCCCCGCCAAGACTGGGGGCCCACAGAGAAAGCTCGCATCCGCCATTCCGCCCGGGGCTTCGTTCTCGCCATCCAAAGCAATCTTTCCTCTTGCGGATAACCTTGATGCGCAACGCCTGAAAGAATGTTCCACCTACTGCTTTTCGCGCGTGGCTCTGCATGGCGTGCGCCGCGCACGCATTGAACTGGGCGAGGCGGTGGTTATTCTTGGGCTGGGGCCGATCGGCCTGCAATGCGTGCAATACGCGAAGATGAACGGCGGATTCCCAGTGATTGGCATCGATCCCACGGCAAGCCGCCGCAAAGTGGCGCAGACGCTGGGCCTGGATCATGGTTTCGCCAGCATGGATGAGTTGAATAAATCTGGGCTATTCAAACCCGGTGGCGGCCCGCCCGTGACCATCGAAGCAACCGGTCTGCCCGAAGTTATTCCGCAGGCGTTTCAAATCTGCGGGCGCAACGGCCGGGTGATCCTGCTGGGCTCAACGCGCGGCGAAACCAAGAACGTAAATTTCTATACCGATGTGCACAAAAAAGGCATTTCGGTAATCGGCGTGCAGGCCGGCACACGGCCGCATCATGAGAGCGTGCCCGGTCATTGGACCGCCGAGGACGATCAGACTTTCCTCCTGAAACTGATCTCCAATGGCCGCATTCAATGCAAGCCGCTTATCACGCACGAGTTTCCAGCGGCAAAGGTTGCAAAGGCCTATGAGACGGTGTGCAAGTCCTCCGAGGCGCTGGCGGTGGTGCTCGACTGGACCGCCAAGTAGAGCGCGAGCGAGGTTATGTCCATGCAAGCACGCAAAGTCGTATTCGCCGCTAAAGGCAAGGTCGCTATTGAAGCGTTCGAGTTGCCGGCGATTGAGAATGATCAAATTTTGATTGAGACCCTGTATTCCTCCATCAGCCCCGGCACCGAGCGCGCGCATCTGCTCGCCGAGGAAAACACCATGACCCGCGCCAAGGGGTTTCCGTTTCAACCGGGTTATTCCAATGTTGGACGGATCACCGCGGTGGGTGGCGAGGTTTCCGCTTATCGCCCCGGTCAATTGGTGGTCACCGAACAACCGCATTATTCGCATGTGGTGTTGCCAGCAACCGTGGGTAACGGTCTACTGCCTGAGAAATATCGCGACCGGTATCACGCGGCTTTGTCGCCGGATGCGTCGTTTACGCCGCATCATCTGATCTGGCCTCTGCCCGAGGGTACTGACGCTAAGACGTTGGCGGCATGTTCGATTTTCAGTCTTGCCAAGGTGGGCTTGCATGGCATTCGCCGCGCACGGGTGGAGTTGGGCGAAGCGGTGCTGATTGTTGGCCTGGGGCCGATTGGCCTGTGCGCCGCGCAATTTGCCAAGTTGCAGGGCGCCTATCCGGTGCTGGGGCTCGATCCTTCGCCTGAGCGCAGAAAATTCGCCATGGAGCGCGGGCTCGATGCGGTATTTGCCAATGCCGAGGAATTGGCTAACGGCAATTCGCTCATGTCGCGAGCAAAACCCCCGGTGGTGGTCGAAGCAACTGGAAGGCCGGAGGTTATTCCACAGGCTTTTCAGCTTTGCGCGCGAAACGGTCGTGTGGTGCTGTTGGGTTCAACACGTGGCGCCACGGAGAGCGTCAACTTCTACACCGACCTACATAAGCAAGGCCTGGAGGTGATCGGCGTGCATGCGTTGACGCGACCGATTCATGCCAGCGTGCCCGGCAACTGGACCGATTGGGATGACACGCGGCTCATCCTCGATCTGGTGTGCCAAGGGCGATTGGACAGTGCCGGTCTGATTACCCATGAATTTCCCGTCGCCAAGGCGGCGGATGCATACCAAATTATTTGCTCGTCCAAAGAGGCGGTTGGCGTAACCTTAAAATGGTCGTGAGCAAGGCGAGCACCTCAGAGGAGTTGGGATATGGACACCATTGAAAAACCGAAAGCCAGTAGCGACGCCGTCTACAAACCAGCGCCCGGCCTGACTAAATTCATCATCGAGGATGTGCGCGCCCTGTTGGCCGCGCCGCTGCCGGATGATGTCATCGAGGCGGCGCGCCAGAGCGTGCTTGATTGGTTTGGCATTGCCATCGGCGGCGCCGATGAGCCGTTGGTGGAAAAGCTTCGCGCCGAAGCAAAGGAGCAAGGCGGCAATCCCTTGGCCACCGTGGTGTTTCATGGTGAGAAGACTTCCACTGCCTACGCAGCACTCATCAACGGAGCGATGGCCGATGCACTGGATTTTTCCGACGCAAACCTGGCGATGCGCGGCCACACTACGCCGGCCAATGTTGCTACCGCCTTGGCGATGGCCGAAGCGAAGGGCGCAAGCGGCATGGAATTTATCAAGGCAGTGATAGCGGGCGTGGAGACCGGGTGCCGCGTGGGCACTTTGGTGAATCAGCCGTATTTACGCAAAGGTTTTCATCCAACCGGCAACCTGGTTCCGTTTGGCGCGGCGGCGGCAGCAGCGCAAATGCTTGGATTGAACGATGCGCAATGGGCGCACGCGCTAGGCGTCGCCGCCACGCAAGCCGCGGGCTTACTCGCCTCGGGCGGCACCATGTCCAAACCCTTCCATTCCGGCAAGGCGGCCACCAATGGCGTGATCGCCGCGCATCTGGCCAAACGCGATTGGATTGCCCGCCCCGATGCGTTGGAGGCCTCCGAAGGCTTCCTCGCCACGCACGCAAGCGGCATGCACGATGCGAATCTGTATGCCGCGAAGGGTCGCTTCTTTATCCTAGATACAGTTTATAAACAGCATGCGGCCTGCCAGCTTACTCACTCTAGCATTGAGAATCTTTTAAAACTGAAGCGTGATAACGGCATTCGTTCCATGGATGTCAAACGTGTGGAATTGAACGTCCCCACGCCTCACTTGGCGGTGTGCAACATCGAGAAGCCTAAAACCGGGTTGGAGATGAAATTCAGTTTGAAGGCCACTGCCGCTATGGCGTTGCTGGGCGACGATACCCATGCGATAGCGGCCTACAACGAAAAGCGCGCCGCCGAGGCGGAATTAACCGGCCTGGCGGCGCGTGTCGAGGTCAATGGCAAAAACGAGCTTAAGGCCGGTTTGTCGATCTCCAGCATTGAACTCATCGACGGTCGAACCTTTACCGCCCAATGCGACACCTATGAACCGTTGCGTAATTTTCCCTATCAACGCGATTTAATCGCGACAAAATTTCTTAAGTTGGCCGGGGAAAAGATTGGCGACAAGGCGGCCATGGCATTGCAAAAAGAAATATTGGGCACCGAAAAGCTAACCTCGGTGCGATCGTTGATCGAACTTGCAACCAAGAAACCGTAAAAGCCATGGATAAACTACCCATTATCGATTTCGCGGCTTTTCTCGCCGGCACCGAGAGCGGTCGGGCCGAAGTGCCGCGCGCCATCGCCGCCGCAGCCGAGTCAATCGGCTTTTTTTACCTGGCAAACCATGGCATCCCGCAAAGTGTGACCGATGGCGCGTTTGCCGCCGGACGGAAATTTTTCGAATTGCCGCTGGAAGCAAAACAAGAAATCAAGATTCGCGAACAGCGCGGCTATCAGGCCTATAAGGACGTAAAACGCGAAGGTTATCTACCCAACCTCAATGAGTCGTTTTTCATGGGCTTGGATCTCGGGGCCGATGATGCGGATGTGATGGCGAAGCTGCCGCTGCATGCGCCCAACCAATGGCCCTCTGCTATGCCCGCGTTCCAACCAGCGATGCAGGCCTATTTCGATTGCGTTTATTCATTGGGTGGGAGTCTGTTGCGCGCTTGTGCGCTGGCATTGAAGCTCGATGAGCAGTTTTTCGTTCCCTACTATCAAAAACCCATTCCCTTTGTGCGCATCATGCATTACCCGGCCAGCCCCGGCCCGCGCGCCGAAAACCAATTCGGCAATCCACCGCATACCGATTACGGCTGCATCACGCTGCTCGCGCAGGATGCGATTGGCGGCCTGGCGGTGAAGAAACGTGGCGGCGGCTGGATCGATGCGCCGCAAATCCCTGGCACCCTGGTGATCAACATCGGCGACATGTTGATGCGCTGGACCAACGACAAATGGGTCTCAACGCCGCATCGCGTCATCAACAACCCGGAACAATCGCGCTACTCGCTGCCCACCTTCTTTGATCCGGCGTATCGCGCCAACGTCGCCTGTATTGAGAGCTGTCAAGGCCCTGGCAACCCGGCCAAGTACCCGCCGATTACCTTTGGCGAGTATTACCGGCAGGGGCTGGATAAGACTTACGGCTATCGCAAACAGGCGTGAGTGGCGTCCCGGTATTGCAAGTAGCGCAATTGGGCGAAATCGTCGTCAACACGCAATACGTCCAATCGCTGTACGGCAGATGTCGGCGGCATGGGCGATGCCTGCTTCATTCGACCAGACTCTCAAACACAATGTTTCCCGACGCGGACGGATATCCGCCACGCACCGCGCCCGGGCGGGGGTCACAAAAGAATTCGCTCATCAGTGGCGATAGCGGCCGGCTGTTGGGTGGCGAGAGCCACAGCCGCAGCAGATGGCGTTTGCGATCCGGTTCGGCGTAATCTTCAAAACCGGTTCTGCAATGCAGGGTGACATGGCTATTTAACAGTTGCAGGTCTCCGGGCTGGAACATCATCGTAAAGCAGAATTCGGGCCGGTCGGCGATTTCCTGAATGTGTTGCAACGCCTCTAGTTGCAGCGGCGTTAGGCGCGGAATAGCGGGGAACTTCTGCTGTGCCATGCGTGCATACAAGCCCACCGTTTTGCAACAGAAATGTCCTTCATGTACCGCGAACATCGGCTGCTTCCAGCAGACATCGCCGCGATCAGGCGAATACAGATCCATGGGCGTATAGAGCGCCTGCAAAATATCCTGACGGGTGCGCGCCAGTTCGTTATGCACTGCAACCGAACTGACGATCTTCGAAAGCCCCCCTGATTTTGCCGTGCGCAGCACCATCAATCCCACCACATCGCAACTGTCGGTGTGAAAGGGTTGGCTGAGTTGATTTTGATAGCCGCGCCCCAGCGTGTTGCTGTTGACTCCCAGATCACGCACATCGCCCAGCACATCACCCTTGCGACTTTGCGCCACCGCCGTGCCCAGGTGTTTGCTGATTGCCCAATACACCCTACGCATCGCCTCCACGCCCAAGCGCATCACCGGTAGGCCGCGCAACAGAAACATGCCGGGGCCATTCTCCAGCGTAGCGAGCGCCTGGGAGAACACCGGCGCTAGTGTCGTCATTGGAAAATTGGACTTGTCGATGGCAGAGATGTCGATGCCGCGCGCCAGTGCCTCGCGTGAGCACGCCTCGATATCGGCGACTTGCGCCGCGTCCAGTTGGTAGACCCAATCAGTGCGTCGCGTGATATTGGGTCCGCGCCAGTCGGCGGGAGATTTAAATTCGGCTATGGCCATTTGATACCTCTTGTCGATGAGTTTGTGGCGCCAGTGCAGCGACGCAGAAAAGGGGCCAGGCTCGATTTATACCTTAGTCGAACCACAACGGCGCTCTCAGTTTTTGCTTTTGGACGTGGCAGAGTGTGCAAGCAACCCATCGACAATGCCGTGGAATTTCTCCCACGGCGCTTCGCGATCGTTTTGATTGCGCACCACAATCGAATTCCCCGCGTAGAACTTTTCATACAGCATGTGGCGGCCGGCGAATTCGGTGCCGGTGAGATCCCAGGCTAGCTTGTAAAGTTTTAAGCGATCCATTGCCGCGATCGATGGCGTTGACCACCATTTCTCGAAGCGGTCGCGTAAGGCCGGATCTTTCACCACATCCACTGACGCAGGCATTTGCAAGGGGATGCCGCCCAGAAGCGTGCGCAGCAAATCGATGATTTCGGTGTGGTTCTCCTGGCACCAGTTGAGCGCCGCGTACATAAAGCGCCGATTGGGCGTGGCAAAGCCTTCGGGCCAGGATTCCCAGGCTTCGATCTGCCCGCACACCATGCCGCCAATGGTGGCCTCCAGCGCCGCAATGCGGCCCAACAACTCACGCACCGCCGGTATTTTGGCTACGCCATTGGCTTGGGTGATGCGGCTCGCCAGGCCCGCCACCAGCCCCATCTTCGCCCAGAAGCGCACATTCGATTGGTGATTGGCGTAGCAGTTGGAGGCGGTTTCGGTGTAGATACGTCGCGACCAGGCGCCGTTGTTATGTAGAAACACACGCTCCCAGGGTACTTTGACGCGATCACATACCAGCACACAATCGGATTCATCGAACCGCCAGGAAAGCGGGTAGTCCTCCTCGAAACGCACATCCCGTGCATAGGGTTCGCGCGACCACAAGGTGACACCAGGCGTATTGACCGGCAGCGCGCAGGTGATGCTCTCGGCGTTGTACTTATCATCGATGGGGGTGAGATTGCCCACCCAGATTTCATCTGCATACACGGCGCCCGTGGCGAGCATCTTCATTCCGGAAATGGTCACGCCATCGGCGTCTTCTGCAACCACCTGCAGACTCGGGTCTTCGCGCTCCTGACCGGGAAAGAGTTCAGTGCTGCGCAGACCGGTGGGCGGCACCACCGCGAAGCAAAGGTATAAATCGTTCTTGCGGGCGTAGTGGTAATAGTTCAACAAATTGTCGCCAAAACCGGCGTGTAGGTCGTTTAACACCGAATGGCGCGTGGCCATGCCGGTCACCAGGCCTGCCACATGATCGGGCGAACGGCCGATGAGGCCATAGGTGAATTCGGCGATCGCCTTGACCGCGTGCATACGGCGGGAGAGATCCTCGCGATTGCGACAGCGCAGCCAATAAAGACTAAATCGATCACCGTCTTCCTCGAAGCTCAATCGATTTTGGTTGGCGGGGTCGGCCTTCATGTCGTACAGCTCGGCAATGGTCAAAGCGCCGCGCATAAAAGCGGGGTGCGTGGTGACGTCGGTGACTTTTTCCGAGCCGACGTAGACGGTGCGCCCGTCGCGCAGTCGTTCGAGTTTCTGTTTTCCAGTGAGCAACATGAATTGGGTTCCTTGCAAATTTTCGCGGCGCAAGTAAAACACAGATTTGCCGGCCTGGCGTCGCGGAACCGCTATCATTCTGTTTGGTCAGGTGGATGTATTACGAAAGGTAATCTATGAAATCAATACCCCGTGCGTCAATTTTTGCAGCGATGATCGCCATGGGCGCTTGCGCCGTGCCACTGCAAACTAGCGCGCAAAGTTATCCCAGCAAACCGGTGCGCATGGTGCTTGCGTTGGGCGGCGGCGGCGAGACGCTGGCGCGTTTCATCGGGCAAAAAATGGGCGAGTCGATGGGGCATCCCATCATCGTTGATCCGCAACCGGCGGCAGCGGGCGTGGTCGGGGCCAACATGGTCGCCAAGTCCGCACCCGATGGTTATACGTTTCTCTATGCAGCGACCAATTCGCAGGTGTATAGGCTTGCGCTCTCGCGCAACACGCCGTATGACCCGATTAAGGATTTCTCCTCCATCTCCCTATTGAGCGACGCGGTACTGGTGGTGGCGGTGCCGCCCAACTCGCCGATCAAAAATATGCGCGACTATGTGGAACAGGCCAAGGGCGGAAAGTTGTTCTACGGCACTTCCGGCGTTGGCACTTCGCATCACCTCTCGGCTGAAGTGCTGCAACTGGCCGCCAACATCAAGCTCACGCACGTGCCGTTCAAGGACCCAAACCTGGTAGCCACCGAAGTGATCGCTGATCGGCTAACCAGTGGATTCGGCATTTTCGGCACCATGTTTCAGCATCACACCGCTGGAAAACTTCGCATCATTGCCATCAATAATTCCAAGCGTTATTCCCGCACGCCGGATATCCCCACGGTGACCGAAGGCGTGCCCAATTACGATCCGCCGCCCGGATGGAATGGCTTTTTCGGGCCAGCGAATATGCCGCGCCCCATCGTGCAGCGCTTGAACGCGGAAATCCACAAAGCCTCCAATGCGCCGGATATGAAAGAGCGCTTCGACCAACTGGGTTTCATCATGACGTTATCCACGCCCGAGGAATTGGACGCGGCAATGAAGCGCGATTTGGTGCGCGCGGCAAAGCTTGTAAAGGACGCGGGTATTCCGATTGAGTAGTGGTCAATTTCGAAATATTTTTCCAGGTGCAAGATCATGGGCGCGGCAAAAGTAGGCGTTGAAGAGGTTCGCCACTGGATCGATGGCGCGAAGCGCGTGGTCGCACTCACCGGCGCTGGTATCTCCACGGACTCGGGCATCCCGGATTTTCGCGGGCCCCAAGGCGTGTGGACTCGCGATCCCGAGGCCGAGAAGCAATCCAACATCCAGTATTACCTGGGTGACCCGGAAATCCGCAAAGCTTCCTGGAAGAGCCGCCTCGATCATCCAGCCTGGAATGCGAAACCCAACTCCGGGCACCTGGCGTTGGCGATGCTGGAGAAGCGCGGCAAGTTGCATGCCTTGATCACGCAAAATATTGATGAGTTGCACCAGTTGGCCGGCAACTCGGCGGAAAAAGTTATCGAGGTTCACGGCACCATGCGGCGCGTAATGTGTTGGGATTGCGGCATGCGAGCGCCGATGCAAAAGGCACTGGATCGTGTGCGCGCGGGCGAAGAAGATCCAAAATGCCGTGTCTGCAGCGGTATTTTGAAAAGCGACACCATTTCATTCGGCCAGCAACTGGTGCCTGAGGTGTTGGAGCGCAGCCTGCGTTGCGCGGGCGAAACCGATTTGTTGCTCTCGGTGGGCACCAGCCTTCAGGTCTACCCGGCAGCGGGCGTGGTGCCCTTGGCGAAACACGCCGGCGCGCGCGTGGTCATCGTCAACGCGCAAGCTACGCCCTTCGATGGCATCGCCGACGCGGTACTGCGAGAGCCGATCAGCGAAGTGCTGCCGCGAATCTGCGGTAACGGGTAATACAAAAAGGGGCCAGGCTCGATTATTTAAATCGAGCCTGGCCCCTTTTCTTATTAAGGTTATTTTGCGACGGCGCGCTTGGTGCGGTCGATCAGATCGCGCAGGCCCAGCATCTGTTCGGTGAGAAACTTGCGCGTGACTTCATCGGTAAGCTTTCCATCCGGGCTGAATTTGCCTGCGGCGCTGCCAATGAAGACTTCCGGTCGAACCAGCACCTGGCCACCCAAGGTGGTAAGAATGCGGCGCAAATCGAGCTGACCACGAACGCCGCCCACCGGGCCGCCGGTGGCGCTGATCATGGCGACCGGTTTGTCTTGGAACGGCTGTTCTTTGAGGCGCGACAACCAATCGATGACGTTTTTCAACGGCGCGCCGACCGACCAGTTGTATTCGGGGTTGGCCATGATTACCGCGTCCGCCGCGGCGACTTGCGCACGCACACGCTCCACGGAAGCGGGCCAGCCTTTTTCTTGGACGTCTTGGTTGTAAATAGGCATGTCATCGAACGTGGCGATAGTGAGGGTCATGCCCGCGGGCATTTGTTCGCCCGCCGCTTTCAATGCGGCCATGTTGAGAGATTTTGCGCGGAGGCTTCCGCAGAGTCCGAGTATCGAATATGTGCTCATGGTCCTCACCGATTTTGAAAAACGCGGATTATGCCGTGAATTCGGGCGGATCCCAGCGCGTTTGCCGCGAAAGGTCTATCGGTTAGGCTTAGCTAAGAGTTTTTGCAACAATCGAATGAGCTGCGCGCTTTCCTCTTCGGAGAGCGCCCGCAAGGTCATTGTTTCAGTACGTCGCGTGATACGCACCAATTCCCCAGCGATTTTGGCGCCACTTTCGGTGAGGTGAACCTGCATGCGGCGCGAATTGAGCGGGTCGCGCTCGGCGGCGATCAGATGCTTTTTCTTTAGCCGAGCGATAAGCCCAGTGACGTTGGCGGGCTCCATGCCAATTGCCTCGCCGATCTCGGCCTGGGAAATACTCCCTCTGCGCCGAATTTCGGACAATGCGTTGGCCTGACGCGGCGTCAGGTCGAACTGGGCAAGCAGTTGCGTGGAGTTTTCCCTGGCCGCGTGATAGGCGCGGCGCAGCAGATGCCCAACTGGGGGCGGCGCCGCAGCGTCCGACGGGTCGATGCCGGTCTTACCCCGCTCGCCTTGATTTCCGTCGGCTATACCGCGCAAGCCACCGCGTCCTCGTAATTGCACTGCCCGGCTTTTTCCGGCGGGAAGATGTTGCGTTCCTCCACCCACTTGTGGGTGGTTTCATACAAATCGCGAGTATAGGGCTCGAATACGATGCGCTCGCCGGGCCCGAAGCGGCGCACATCCACCAGTTTCGCATGCCGCTCGGGCAGTTCGTTCATATAGAAATGTGTATAGGACTGAAACATGTGATCGATGTCTTTTTGCGCCCGTCGCAGTGCACGGTAGTACTTGCGCACGTCATTTGGATCAACGCCCGGCGGGATCATCGCGGCGATCATGAAGGTGCAATCGAGGATCTTGCGGAAACCCAACTGCTCCATGATGTAGTACTGCATGCCAAACACCGTTGCCGCGGGCGCCAGGCCAGTGAGCAATTGATCGACGCGATCAGCCGGCCCGCCGCCGAATTTAAGTTGGATCTTGTCGGTGGGCATGAAGGGTTCCAGCGCCTGGATGGTGGTGTAGTGGCTGCCGGACTGGTAACCCACATGCACATTGACGCCAGCCAGTTCCTCGGGTTTGCGGATCGAGGATTTTTCCGCAACGAAAATACCGCAAGGCGAAATCGAATAGGCCTCGCCCCAAAGTTGCCCGTGCGCGGCCGAAGCCGCCATATTGACGGTCCAGTGACAGGCGCAACTGATCGAGGCCTCGCGCCCCTGTTCGTAGGTTTGGTAGGCGCCGTGAAGATTGTCCGGCACCGCATCCATCTTGCCGCCATGAGTCTTGTCTTCGGCGGCTTTAGTGAGCAACTTGTGTTGTGTGAGCTCGTAATCCAGCCCTTCCTGCTTGAAATAGCCTTTGGAGTCGGCGATCCATTCCTGCAGTCGGCCATGCGTATTGACGATGAATTTGCCCATGTCTTTTTCCCCTCATTGGAAAATCAGTCGGCGGGGCCGCTAAAGGGCGGCCTTTGGGTTGTCCGGGCGATTCCCGGATATTGAAGCCACATCAGGATAAAACGATTTCATAGTTATTACAATAACTATTTGTGCCACCGCACGCCGTGAGGTCATATACGTTGAGTGACAGCCTGGCGCTTAGTGTATTGGCCGCGCAAAACGAGCCCGAGGCCTTCAGTCTGAGCTCAAGGTTGGGTGCGCACCGCTGCCCAGGTTCCCGGCACAATGTTTTTTACGCTGCCTGACAGCGAGTCGCCCATTAGACGGCCGCTATATTCGACGCCATCGACGGAAAAGCTCACTTGCTCGCCGGTGACACGCCCAAGATCGATTTTTTTTGCAACGCCACCCGTGGTCAAAGTGCCCGAGATGGTCTGTACTTTCTGTTCGATCTTAAGTTCGCCCTGGGCCATTTTCCAGGTCCCCGCCACTTTGGCCGGAACAATGTAAAGGATCACGCTGCACCAGGCGCCGCAATCGCCTTGCGCGCTTTCGGTATGCGCGGCCTCCCAGCCGTCGATGCCAAAGGTATTGACCACGATGCGTGTGCCGGGGCGCAGATCAAGGAATTTTTGATTGAGCTTGCGCAGATTGTCGGGCAACAGAAACAAGGCCATCACTGTTGCTTGCGAGATGTCCGCAGTGAACATGTCGCCTTGCACGAACTTGGCTTTATCGGCCACGCCTTCTTTCACCGCGACGCTCTCGGAGAGTTTCACCATATCCGGGTTGTATTCCACGCCCACCGCGCGCGCGCCCAATTTGGCCGCGGCGATGATGTTGCGTCCGTCGCCTGAGCCCAGATCCATAACTAAATCTTGCGGCGTGACTTTGGCCACTTCCAACATTTTGGAGACGGTGGTGGCCGGTGTCGGCACCCAGACTACGTCTTTTCCTGGCTGGCCGGAGTAGGGCTCGAAGGGTTTGTCTTGTGCGGTAACTACCGTGCCAGAGGTGGCAAAGAGGGCTGCGATGAGCAATTGGCGTGCGGTGCGATGGAGGTTCATAGCTTGGTTCCGTAATGGTGAAATGAGAAGAAATTAGCGCCAAACAATCAATTTGGCAATCGAATGCCAGAGAACAATGCTAGACGAAGGTTAATATTTTTGCTTAACGCAGCCGATCCAGCTACCGCCCCTTCCACACCGGCGCGCGCTTTTCCAGAAACGCCCGGCTGCCTTCTTTTTGGTCCTCGGAGGCGTAGGTGTCCGGGCCAGTATCCAGGCGTATCGCGGAATTGAGTTGCATGCCGTGCGTTTTGCGATAGGTGAGCTTCATGCGTTGCAGCGACAAGGGCGCGGAGGAGACCACGTCCCTGGCCAGTTCCATCGCGGTATCCATCAACTGCGCGCGGGGAACCACGCGATTCACCAGGCCATATTGGGCTGCCTCGGCGACTGGCACGCGTCTGGCGGTATATAGCCATTCCATGGCGATTGCCGGCGGAATCATCTGCGGCAGCACCACCGAGGCAAAGTGCGCGCCGCGGCCACGCTTGGCTTCAGGTAAGCCGAAAAAACAATCATCCACTGCCACACGAAGATCGCAGGCAAGCGCCAACTCGAAACCGCCGGCCAACGCGGCGCCATTCACAATGGCCATTGAGGGTTTTTTCGCATCGACCAACACCTCGGTCATCACGCGGCGTGGTGAATGTAATGGCCCATGCACAATCTGCCCGGATTCGGCACGCTCATGGGCCTCGCGCAAATCGGCGCCCGAGGAAAATGCCTTGTCGCCTTCGCCGGTGATGGCGATCAAGAACACATCGGGGTTGTAGTCTGCGGCGATGACCGCCTCTACAATCGCGAGACTCAGTTCCGCGCTCAGGGCGTTGCGTGCCTCGGGGCGATTGAGAGTCAACAGGCATACGTGGTTTTCAATACTGACTTTTAGAACATCGTTTTTGGACATGGTGCGATCATTTCAACGTGATTGATTCGGATGCCGCATGGAAGTTTGGGGCATGGCAAAGCGCGGACAAATTTATGATTGAACGCGCGCAGATTGAGCACGCAATGATAGAGTTGTTCCAAGGCTGAGGCAATGATGCGCGAGCGCGCACTGTCTTTCTCGATTCGAATTTTCTCGATCCGAATGCCGTTGCAAATAATTTCCCAGGAAGCTAAATGAATTACAAATTTAGATGTGCGCTATTTGTGGCCACCTTGATGGCTTCGCTCGAGGTCTTTGCGCAAGTGTATCCAATCAAACCCATTAAATTGGTACTGCCGGTACCGCCTGGAGCGGGCACCGATTTCGTCGCCAGATTGGTATCGGAGCGATTACAGGCGGGGCTGGGCCAACCGGTGATCGTCGAGCATCGCGCCGGCGCGGGCGGCAATATCGGCGGTGAAACGGTGTATCGCGCGCCGCCGGATGGTTACACTTTGCTGCTCACGGGTCAGGGAATACTGGTGATAAATCGCACGCTTTATTCGAAAATCAACTACGACCCGGATGCGTTCGTGCCAATTTCCATCTTGGCTTCGGGCCTGACTATTCTGGTGGTGCACCCCAAAGTGCCCGCGAATAATCTTGCGCAATTTATAACCTATGCCAAAGCCAATCCCGGCAAGCTCAACTATGCCTCCAGCGGCAGCGGCACCATCCCGCATTTGGCGGCGGAATTGTTTAATTCCTTGTCAGGGGCAAAGACCGTTCACGTGCCCTACAAAGGCATGGCCCCTGGCCTGGCCGATGTGTTGGGTGGGCAAGTGGAATTGATGTTTGCGGGCCTGAGTTCCGCCTTGCCCCAAGCGCGCGAAGGTAAGCTGCGCATGCTGGCCATCGGCAGCGAGAAGCGCAACCCGGCTTTGCCGGATATCCCCGCGCTCGCTGAACAATTGCCGGGGTTCGCCGCGGAAAACTGGTTCGGCTTGCTTGCGCCGCCGGCAACGCCGCTTGCCATCGCCAATCGTGTATCGAGCGTGATCGCCGAAGCGATGAAGCAGCCCGAGGTCATCAAACGGCTCGAAGCGATTAGTCTGGACGCGATCGGCAGCACGCCGGCTGAGCTCACGACCTTGATGAAACAAGAGAGCGAACGTTGGGCAAAAGTAATCCGTGCAACGGGCGCGAAGGCCGAATAGGCAATCCAAGGAGACAGAAATGCTTCAATCGCGAATGGGAAGTACAAGATTCAGAGCATCGAAGTTGGTGGTTTCGCTGGTTGGATGTTTGATCGCCGCTTCGGCGTCGGCCCAAAGCTACCCCGTCAAACCGGTGCGCATCGTGGTGCCGCTTGCCGCAGGCGGCGGCGTCGATAACGTGGCGCGCGCCTTCGCGCAAAAATACTCCGAGGCATGGAAACAACCGGTGATTGTCGAGAACCGGCCCGGTGCGGGCAATATCATCGGTGCCGAGCATGTGGCGAAATCCGCGCCCGACGGCTATACCTTGCTTGCTTCATCGTCTAGCCTGGCGAGCAATGCGGTGTTATTTAAAAAGCTGCCCTTCGATGCAGTGAAAGATTTCGCTCCCGTCACCCAGTTCATCGCAACGCAGTTGTTTCTGGCGATGAATCCCAAGGTGCCGGCGAACAATGTGCGCGAGTTGATTGCTTACGCCAAAGCGCAGCCGGGCAAGCTTAACTATGGTTCCACCGGCATCGGCAGCGGCGCGCACCTGATTTCGGAGATGCTCAAGATCGACACCGGTATCGACGTGGTGCATGTGCCTTATAAGGGCGATGCGCCGTTGATGCCGGCATTGCTCGGCGGTGAGATTCAGTTTGGCTTCCTGACCGCAAGTGCGGTGTTGCCGCATGTCAAGACCGGACGCTTGCGTGCGCTGGCGGTGTCCGGTCGCACGAGAGTCGGCAGCGCGCCGGATTTGCCCACCATGATGGAGGCAGGTGTGCCTACGTTTGAATTTGAGAGTTGGATTGGTCTGTTTGCACCGGCCGGGACGCCGCTGGACATTCAAAACGCGATCAGCGCGGAAACCGCGCGCGCCTTGAAGGATGCCGACATGATCGCGCGCCTGCCCGGCTGGGGTGGCGATGCTGTGGGATCAAGGCCCGAGGCGTTCGCCGCGCGTTACCGGGGCGATATCGCCAAACTGGGCAAAGTGGTCAGCGAGGCGCGCATTCCGTTGGCTGAATAAGGTGCCTCGAAAATTGCTCTCAGCCAAGCGGGCCGAGAAACACCTCACCGCATAAGCTATCGATCTGCGGATCGAGCATCTCCGGCCAATTATCGTTATCGATCTTGGCGCGTTGCGACGCGGGCCGGGGCTTGCCATCCCAGCCGATCTGTTCCATGTAGCTGTACAACTGCATCGCGTGGCCCTCGGGGTCGATGGCGAGCACCGAATGCCCAACGCCAGGGAACAATTCGGCGGGCAGTGCCTTCAGCGTGACACCGTTACCGGCGAGGAAATCTTTCGCTGCGCGCAGTTGCTCGAAGCTACCCACCTGCATACCAAAGGCCAAGAGGCTGGTGTGCTCGGATAGGCCAAGTTCACTGCGCAGCGCACGCGGATACAAGGCCAGCGAATGATGCTCGGTGTTGGCGCGCAGGAATACGCAGCGGTGCCCCATCCATATGACTTCCTCGGTGACGACCAGTCCCAGCGTGCCACGGTAAAACGCGAGTTCCTTTTCGATATCGTCGTAGAACAAGCGCACCGGGCCGATGCGTTCGACTTTGAAGGGCCGCGCCAACAACACGCCGCCTACGTCGTATTTCTCCGCATTGGGATCGATGTGACGATAACCGCTACGAATATCAACGCCCTTGTCCGTTGCCGTTTGCACCTCCGCAAACTCCGAGCGATGCGGCAGATCGGGCGGTTTCATGTAGTGCTTTTCGTGCATCGGCGCGGGCTTCGACAGGCCATCCCAGCCCACCTGCTCGATGCCGTAGTACAACTCGTTCACATGGTAATTAGGCCCAATCGGATAGGTGTGCCAGTTGGAGCCGGGGTTGTCACGTCCGGTACGGTTGATCTCCAGGTTCATCTCCGCCAACCAGCGATTGCCCTCGACCACTTCGCGAAGACTGCCCACCTGCCAGGTAATCTGGTTGATGGTCATGTCCTTGGGCCATTTGTCGCGACCGGGCCGGGCATTGACCACGCGCTTGGGGAACAGCACAAAGGAATGGTGATCGGTGCCATGGCGCATGAAGTAGCCCAGGCCCGAACCCACTTTCTCGATGGCGGTATGTTCGTCGCGATTGAAGTTGATGGGATCAGAAACGGCGAAACCCAACAGATCGCTGTAGAACTTGATTCCCTTGGGCACATCGACAAGATTCACGCCAAAGTGACCCAAACGGCGAATCTTGAACGGCCGCTCCAGACGCAGGCCGCCTACATTGAAGCCTGCATTAACACGTGGATCATTCATCGCGCGCGCTCCTTATCATTTCTCTCTCCTTACCATTTGGCAATTAAGTCGGTGGCAAAAACTTCTTTCCAGTTCTTATCCGGCGGCACTAAGCCATCGTGCGGCCGCACCGCGCGCGAGGTAACCGGGTCGGCACCGCGCGGCATTTCGCCACGCTCAACCGCTTGAGTGGCCTCCAGCAGCAAGCGCCGCATATTGACGATGGCTTTGTCCGACGTGCCCAGATGTTCCTGCGAACGATTAACTATCGGCCCCATGCCTTCTTGCAAGGCAAAGTCCTGCGTATTGAGTCCGGTGATGCCGGTAAAGGTGGCAGTTTTCTGTTTTTGCCGGTCGATCAGGTAATCGTTTTCTGGGGATTTCTTCAAGCGGAAGGTGCCGGGCACCAGGTCGTCGTTGCCGCGGCCAAAGTAGGTCTCGGTTTTCTCTAGGTACTCAACTGAGAACGAAGCGCCTTCGTCCGCGCCACACATGAAGTTGTAGACCATGGTGGTCTCATCATCCATCGGTACCCACAGGTGACCATCGTATTTTGGAATGGGCGCGCGCCCTTGCGTGCCATTGATGGCACCGCGCATTTGTTGCGCAGGCATGACGTATTGATAGACCCGAACATAATTGCCATCGGCGCCGGCTTTGCGCACCGACACATAGTAGTAACCGTAGTCGGTGGGTTCAACGGTGATGGCGGGCGCCTTGTCGCGTTGGCGCAGATCGACGCTACCTTTGAGCGCGTTGTTATGCAAAAACGAGGAGTGCGAGGTATCCAGGCCGCCTTCCAGCGCTTGCAAATAGTTGCAATGCTCCTCGGTCTTCGATACATGGCGATGCGTGGCCGGCGCGCGCGTCCACTCGAAATCCGGCGGCGAAGGCATTTTGTCCTTGGGGCCGAGATAGGCCCACACCACGCCGCCGCGTTCAACCGTGGGATAGGCTTTGATGGTGATGGTGTCGATCATGCGGCTGGTGGGTGGTTCCGAGGGTAGATCGACGCATTTACCATCGGCTGTGAATTTCCAGCCGTGATACACGCAACGAATACCGTTTTCTTCGTTACGCCCGAAAAACAAGGGCGCGCGGCGGTGCGGGCAAAACGCATCGACCAGGCCGACTCGGCCGCTCGAGTCGCGATAGGCGATCAGATCCTCGCCAAGAATGCGAACCCGCACCGGCGCGCCGTCGGGTTCTGGAGCCTCACTGCACAAAAGTACCGGCTGCCAATAACGGCGAAACAATTCACCCGCAGGCGTTCCACGTCCAACACGAGTGAGGCGTTGATTGTCTTCGTTACTCAACATGGCATCAACCTCGAATCAAGTTTTTGATATCGCTACGCTACTTGCGCAGCTTGCCCCACAACTCGTCAAGTCGCGCGTAACGCCCGCAACCCGAAGTGTAAATCCGATATCGGACCGGATTTTTTCGATGGTAGTCCTGATGATATTCCTCAGCCGGCCAGAACTCGCCCGTGGGAACGATAGGTGTGATGATCGGTTCTTTGAAGGGTTTGGTCTTCTGATAGCGCGCCTTGGATGCCTCCGCACTTTTTCGCTGCTCTTCGTCATGCCAGAAAATCGACGCGCGGTACTGTGAACCCACATCGCAAAATTGGCGATTGGGCGTGGTGGGGTCGTGGTTGATCCAGAATTCGTCGAGCAGTTTTTCGTAGCTCACGCGTTTGGGGTCGAACACTACTTGCACCACCTCCGTGTGCCCCGTGGTTCCCGAAGAAACTTCTTCGTAGGTGGGCTTTTGTTTTTTTCCGCCCATGTATCCCGAGGTGGTCGATACGACGCCTGGAATTTTGTCGAAAAACTCTTCGGTGCACCAAAAGCATCCTGCGGCGAAAGTGGCCTTCGCGAGCGCGGTCTGCGCCTGAGATTGCGCGGCGGTGATAGGAACTAGCGCGAGCAATAGCATCGCCAGTAATGGCCGGAAATTAAGCATCGGTTCCTCCTCTAGCGCGATTATCCCTTGATCGCAAAATTCGCGGGCGCCTCTATTGAGCGAAAATGCTAGCCGCAAGAAAATCATGGCGAATACAAATAAGCCGCTTTTGGCGCAATCGAGGACAGAAAAATGATCCGTTACGTACGTTCTTCCTTAGTAAAGCATGTGCTGGGCTTGATGGCGGCAATCACCGTGTTTCAGGTTTGCGCCCAAGGCTACCCCAATCGCCAGGTAAAAATGATCATTCCCTTGGCGCCTGGCGGTGCAACCGACGCCCTGGCGCGCATCGTTGCGCAAAAGTTGTCGGAGGCTTGGGGGCAGCAGGTGGTTATCGAAAACCGTGCCGGCGCCGGCGGCACCATCGGCACCGAGTTCGTGGCGCGTTCGCCGGCCGATGGCTACACCATGTTGTTGAACGGCAACAACATGGCCGTCAACTTATCCATCAACCCCAATATCGGCTACCACCCGGTGAAGGATTTCACCGCGGTATCGATGGTGGCTTCGACCATCGGCGTGATGTTAGTCGCGCCCTCCCTGCCGGCAAAATCGGTGAAGGAAGTGATCGCGATGGCGCGTGCGCAGCCGGGAAAACTCACCTATGGTTCGACCGGCAACGGCACCGCGGGGCATCTGAATATGGAATTGTTCAAACTGCTCACCGGCATCAACGTGCATCACGTTCCCTATAAGGCGGTTACCCAGGCGCAAACCGATTTAATGGGTGATCGCATCGATTTGTGGATCGCTTCGTTACCGCCGATGGTGCCCTTGATCAAAGCGGGAAAATTGCGCGCCCTGTCGGTGTCGGGCAAGCAGCGTTCTGGCGCGATCCCTGATGTGCCCACCATGGATGAAGCCGGTGTCACCGGTTACGAAGCGCTTTCGTGGTTCGCGCTGTTTGTACCAGCGGCCACCCCGCGCGATGTGGTGAGCCGCACGAGCGAAGAGGTGGCACGCGCTGTGAAGAACCTCGAGGTGCGTGAGCGTTTGGCCGGGTTAGGGATCGACCCCGTGGGCAGCACGCCTGAATTCATGGCCAAATATTTGACCGATGAGATCGCCAAATGGGCGGGTGTGGTCAAGGCCACCGGCATGAAGCTGGACTGATAGGAAAATCATGTCTTATATTTTTGCCGTCGATATCGGCGGAACGTTTACCGATCTGGTTGCCTGCGATTTGGAAACGGGCGCCGTGACTTACTCAAAAAGCCCGACCACCTACGGCAATTTTGGTGATGGCATTTTCGATTGCATTAAGAAAGCCCGTGTCGAGCCGCGCGACGCCTTGTTTGTCAAACATGGCACCACGCTGGTAATCAATTCTTTGTTGCAGCGTGCTGGGGCCAAAACGGCGCTTGCGACCACGCGCGGGTTTCGCGATGTGTTGGAAATCGGTCGCGGTAACCGCACGCAACCTTTTAATCTTCGTTTTCGCCGCGATGAAGCGCTGATTCCACGCGAACGCCGCTTTGAGGTCACCGAGCGCATCGGTGCCGATGGCGCCGTGCGTAGCCCTTTGTCGGACGGCGATTTGGTGAATCTCGCGCAAAGGTTGCGCGACGAAAACATCGATGCCCTGGCCATTTCGTTTCTCAACGCCTATGCCAATTCACAGCATGAAGAGGCTGCCGCCGCGCGTTTGAAGGAGTTGCTACCTGGCGTATTTATCTCCACCGGTTCGTCATTGTCGCGCGAGTGGCACGAATTCGAGCGCACCGCCACTGCGGCTGCCAATGCCTACGTGGGGCCGCAGACCAGCGAATATATAGTCGAATTTGACCGTCACCTTCGCAGCGTGGGATTCAAAGGGTCGCTGTTGATGATGGGTTCACACGGTGGCGTACTGTCCACCGAGCGCGTGCGGCGTGAACCGATTGCGCTGGTGGAGTCTGGCCCAGTGGGAGGCTGCATCGGCGCCGCGGCCTATGCGGGGTCATTGGATCTGGGCAATGTCATTGCCTTCGATATGGGTGGCACTACGGCTAAATGCGCCTTGGTTGAAGAGGGGCGCTTCGCGGTGGAATCGACCTATCACGTGGGCGGGTTCGATACTGGCTTTCCGATTCGTGGCAACGTCATTGACATTATTGAAGTGGGCGCGGGCGGCGGGTCGGTGGCCTGGATCGATGCCCAGGGCCGTTTGCAAGTGGGCCCGCGCAGCGCCGGCTCCACGCCGGGGCCTGCCTGTTATGCGCGTGGCGGCACCGAGCCGACCGTCACCGATGCCAATCTGGTGTTGGGCCGCTTGGATGCGCAGCATTTTCTCGGTGGTGAAATGTTATTGGATGTGGATAAGGCGGCCGAGGCGATTCGCCGCCATGTCGCGCAACCGTTGGGCTATGAGGGCGAGGCGGGTTTGATTCGTGCCGCGCAAGGCATACTCACCATTGCCGATCTCACCATGGCCGATGCGATCAAGCGCATCTCCATCACCCGCGGGCGCGATCCGCGCGATTTCGCGCTGTTTTGTTATGGCGGCGGCGGGCCCTTGCATGGTGTGCAACTGGCGCGCGAGTTGCACATTCCGCGCGTGATCGTGCCGCCCGAGCCGGGCAATTTTTCCGCGGTGGGCATGTTGCTTGCCGATGCGCGCCTGGATACCGCGCGCACCTATCTCGCCAATTTCGATGAAAGTTCGTTAAGCGAGGCCATGCGTCGCTTCGATGCGCTGGAAAACGAATCGCGCGTGGCGCTGGAGAAGGAGTTCGGTCCGCAGCCGGTCAGCTTTGGGCGTCAGATGGAGATGCGCTACAAAGGTCAGAAGCATTCGCTGAAAGTGGATTTGCCAAGCGAGGGCGGCATGGTGTCGCTGCATGAGGTGTTTAATCGCGAGTACCAGCGTCGTTACGGCCATGCCAATGCCAAGGCAAAAATGGAAATCGTGGCCTTGCATTCCACCGCGATGTTGGAAATCAGGCGGCCAGCGCTTGCCAGTATGGCGGTCAAATTGAACGGCAGCGGAAAGTCTAGCGAGCGCGTTCGGCCAGTGTATTTTGGCGATGAGGGCGAGAAACTCGCCACACGCGTTTATGATCGCTATAGCTTGCCTGCGGGTTTCAATGCCGCAGGCCCGGCTATCATCGAAGAATATGGTTCAAGCACCTTGGTCGGTCCACGCGACCATTTCGCAATCGGCAGTTTTGGGGAGATTCGAATTGAATGCAGCGCGTGACGATATTCCGTTAGACCCTCCAGGCGCGAAGGGCAAGCCTTCGTCTATCGATCCGGTTACGGTGGAAGTGATTCGCCGCCGCTTGACGGCGATCGCCGATCAGGTGGATCTCAACATCACCCGCACCGCCTTCAGCCCGCTGGTGTACGAATATAAAGACTATGCCGTGGGTATTGTTGATGCCGATGGCAAGCTCCTGTGCCAATCCACCAGCGGCCTGCCTTTGTTTGTCGCCGATGTGCTGGGCGCCGCGGTGCGCGATGGCTTGGAGATTTATGGCAAGGAAGGATTCCACCCCGGCGACATCGTCATTAGCAACCACGGCGGCACCATCGGCCAACATTTGAACAATGTGGCCATGTACACGCCGGTGTTCACTCCCGAAGGGGATCTCGCTGCCTTCATGCTGGTGGTCATGCATTGGCTGGATATCGGCGGTGGCGTGGTGGGTAGCATCAGCAAATACGCCTCAGATATTTTTCAAGAAGGCATTCAGTTTCGCACCGTGAAACTGTATTCCAAGGGCGAGCCGGTGGAAGATATGTTCAGGATGATCCGCCATAACACGCGTTTCCCCGAGGAAGTCGGCGGCGATGTGGCCTCTCAAGTGGGCGGCTGTTTGATGGGGCGCGACGAGCTGGCGCAGATCATCAAGCGTTACGGCAGCGACGTTTTTCGCGGTGCGGTGGAGATCATGTGGCGGCAGTCGGAAGCCGAGGCACGCGCGGTGATTCGCGACATTCCCGATGGCACTTACGAAGCGAGCGCGTTTCTTGACGACGATGGCATCCACGAAGGCAAAACTATCCCGCTGACGGTCAAAGTGATCATCGCCGGTGATGAGATGACCGTGGATCTCTCCGGTGTCGCCGATGAAACCAATACCACCATCAACTCCACGCGCAGCGGTGGTGGAGAGACCGTGGCGCGACTAGCTTTCAGATATCTCGTGATGCCGCAGGGGCAGGCGAGCGAAGGCACGTTCCGTCCTTTAAAGCTTGAGTTGCCTGAGGGAAAGATCGTTAGCGCCAGCGCCAATTCGGCCAAAGGCCATTACAACGCGCCCTTACCGACGTTGGTTGATCTCGTGATTCGCGCCCTGAGTGGCGTGGTACCCGAGCGTGTCGCGGCAGGCCACTACGGCACCTTCTCCACGGTGCGTTTTGTTGGTAAGCGCCCGGATAACGGCGCGCTGTTTCAATGCAGCGATAGCGGTTTCGGCGGCTGGGGCGCGTTGTGCGACGAAGACGGCCCAGGTCCGTTTCGCACCAATTGCCATGGCGATACGCGCCTGATACCGGTGGAGGTGCAGGAAGCAAGCTACCCCATCATCATCGATAAGTTTGAGCTGCGTACCGACTCCGGTGGAGCGGGGCAGTATCGAGGAGGTCTGGGTCTCGCCCGCGACTATCAGGTGCTGGCCGATTGCACACTGTTCACCACTTTCGATCGCACCCTGTGTCCGCCATGGGGCTTGGATGGGGGCGGTGCGGCGTTGCCGGGAAGCGTGGTGATTGAGTCACCCGATGGCAGCACCAGGCCTTCGTTGAAAGAGGCGATGAAGGTGATGGCCGGAGAGAAAGTGCGCATTACCACCGGCGGCGGTGGCGGGTATGGTGAACCTGGCTTGCGTGCGCCCGAGCGCGTGCGCGAGGATGTGCTGCGTGGTTACGTGTCGCGCGAGGCCGCCAAATCGGCCTATGGCGTGGTACTGGATGAGAAATTGAATGTGGTTACCCGAGGCGATCCAACCACGATTTAAGATCGTTTAGAAACTTGCGGGCATCGGGCAGGAGAGAATCCATCATGACGACGCGCAATCCAGCCAAGAAAATATCGAACAGCGAAAAATCGAAAAGTAAGAATTCCAAATCGCGGAAACCCTCGGCGAGCGCGAAAGTTCGAGAGCGCTTGGACCACCCTGTCATTGATGGCGATGCCCATATCGTCGAATTCCCCGGCGTAGTGCTGGATTACCTAAAAAGGGTAGCGGGCAACGATGCCGTGGTTCGTTATCAAGCCCTGCGCGCGCGCCGAGCGCCACGAACCCGCGGTCCCTGGTGGGCCTACCT
>JBJXEY010000092.1:0-4007 GCA_046153355.1 Burkholderiales bacterium | reverse complement strand
GCGTATGCGAACAACTCCTCGTCGAAGACATCCCGACGGGCATCTACACCCTGCCGGAAATCAGCTCGCTCGGCGCCACCTAGCGCGAACTCACCGCGCGCAAAGTGCCCTACGAAGTGGGCCACGCCTTCTTCCGCCACCTTGCCCGCGCGCAAATCACCGGCCGCACCACCGGCATGCTGAAAATCCTGTTCCACCGCGAGACGCTGCGCATCCTCGGCATCCACTGCTTCGGCAATCAAGCCTCCGAAATCATCCACATCGGGCAAGCCATCATGACGCAGCCGGGCGAGGCCAACACGCTGATGTACTTCATCAACACCACGTTTAACTATCCGACCATGGCGGAGGCTTATCGGGTGGCGGCGTTGAATGGGTTGAACCGGGTGCGGTGAGGTGGCGGCCAACCATCCTCCTAAACAATATTCAATAAAATCAAATAGTTATCTGGGAAATTCTCTCGTGACAGGGACAGTCCCATGCTAATGCCCGAAAGCGGATGTCTGCGGACGCTGCTTTCGGCCACAACCGGACCCACAGTCCCGTAAAATGAACGCAACAAAGCTGACCGTCAACGGATGAGAGGTAAAAACAACGGGGCTAAGGTCAAGCGGGAGCAAGCTTTGTCGAGAAAATTCGGGGACACCGGTCTTAGCGAAACTTACCCGCGATTGACGGTAGGGAAACCGAGGGATAGATTGTCAGTTACTCAAAACTAATGGTTAAAACCATGCCCTTGGTTTCGGTACATTATCAGGAAAGTCAATGAGAGATCGGGTAATTCATGTGCCCAATCCTCGTTCGCCCGCCGGGCGAAATTTTAACTGGGCGGATATTGGCCTGCCACATCCAGATTCGCCGGCTGGTCGCAACTTCGATTACTCAAAATATCTTGGCGTGCAGCATCCGAACTCGCGTGGCAGTTTGCAAGGTTTGGAAAATTCAGGGCTTCACACACTGGAGTATCGATCAAGCGTCGACGCTGTCGCGTTGTCACCCGTCTTCTGGAAAAATATCCATGACGCGATAGCCATGCATTCGTACACACGCGTGTATGGCGCTCCGAAATCCAGCGATTTTCGGTTTAGTCGTTATGAGGAAGGAAACAACTACCCTGACTATCCCGCCAGCAATGGCGAACTGAAGGTTGAAGTAATCGCCACGGATAATCAAATGAAGATACCAGGAACGCTTGCAAACCGTTCCCACTATGGAGACCTATCCGTTTGGCACAGCATGGCGCCGCCAGGAAAGCATACCAATGCTGCGGTCCGCGAAATGATTGTGTTCTATGCAAAGCATTGGTATGAAAAGGCACAGGCTACTGGCGACCTGTTCACTATGGGGAGCATTGCTCACATGGTCTCTGACTCGTATTCACAATCCCATGTCGTTCGCTCGGCGCAAGGAATAACTTTGTTTCAAAGCTATATCCCGCAAAGTGGAAGCAAGCACCGTGTTGCAGACCAGTTACCCATGCAGAGATATCAAAATGAGGAGGGTAAGGCCGCACTTGACGCGGTAACGAATGTGCTCAAGATGTTCAGGGACAAACTGGCATTCAATAGCGATGTTGAGCCATTCTTGCGGCAAAAGGTTTACCGTATTGCGGCTGGTCGGGAAACTTTTCTCGCAGGCGGCACCGATCCGAGATTCGCCAAGTAAGATGCCTGTCATGAATGCACTAGGCAACAAGCGAGCGATGAGCTTGTGGCAGTGGCTTGCCATTATTTCTGCAGCCTACGCAATGGGTGGCTTTTGCCAAGCCTTGTATATGTTCGTAATCGATCCTCAAGGACATGGCGGGGGCGGGATTGATTTTGTGGTGAGGTATTTTCTTGAAGTTCCCATTGCTTTGGTTCGTCATTATTTTGAATTTGGATTTCATCAAAGAGATATCATTCAAGGAATCATATTTCTGGTGATGTTTTTTTCCGTGGTGAGTGGTGCGCTTTGGTGGATTAATCGGAAGCACCCTGTCTCTCCTATCCCCGAAGAAACGCGAGTATTAAAACTATAGTTCAGGGCTTGTACTATTCTATTGAACTTCCTTAAAGCAGCCCGACGCGAAGTGCCGCTTAGGGTCGATTGCCGAAATACCCACCCAAGAAAGAACCGCAACAAAGCGGTCATTACCGTGCCGGTTCTTCGCGCCGTGCTGATGGCGCGCGCAAAATCTGCCGCATCCGGCTCGGCGAACAGGATGGCAAGGATTGCCGAACCATCGACAATTATTTCGGCAGTCCCTTCTCGTCGTAGAGCAAGTGCCCGTGGTCCATGGGGCTACCACTCAGGCTGGCCGCGCAGCGGGCGCCGATGGCCATCAGCTCGGCGGCGGTAGCGTCGGGCCGCTGTTGACGCAGCACCCGCTCCAGCCGTTCCTTCAAGGCCCGCGTAACCGCCCCGGTCATGGTCTCACCAGTCACCTTGGCGAGCGCAGCCGCCAGTTCAAGGGCTTCGGGATCCTCAATGTTCAGGGACATCTTGCCGCCTGTTTATGAAAACTTCGCCATCATCCACCGCGCCGCCTCAAACAACAGCCGGTCGTGGTTGCGCGCTGCGATCCATTGCGCGCCCACCGGCAGGCCATTCGGGCCGGTGAACAGCGGCAGCGTGATGCACGGCACGTGGGTGCTGGTCCAGATCAGGCAGTGGTTGGCGTTGCCGGTGGCGTTTAGCCCCACCGGCGCTTCGCCATCGGCCGCCGGCACCAGCAGCACGTCGTAGTTGTTAAACACGTCGTGCATCACGCGGCGCAGGCGCGCCAGGGTGCTGCGTGCCTCGCGGTATTGTTCAAAGCTGCACGCGAGGCCGTCTTTCAGGCGGTTGTTGCGCAGGGTTTCGCTGATCATCTCGTAATGGTGATCGATTTCCCACGCGCGGTTGCGCGCGAACTCGAAACTCGACACCCAGCGATGCGCGTCGGCGATGCGGTTGAAGGCCTCGGGCAGCGTGACCTCGCTGACTTTCGCGCCTGCCTTCGCCAACTTAACCGCGCAGTCCTCAAGCGACTTTTGCGTCGTGGCTGCGCATTCGTTCCAGAACGGCGTGCGGCAAAAACCGATGCGGGGCGGCTGCATGATTTGCGCGGCCAGCGGCTGCGGCGTCACGCCCAGCACCACGTCGCGATACAGCGCAATGTCCTCCACCGAGCGCGCGATCAGCCCCACGGTATCTACCGAACCGGAGGCCTCCATCACGCCGTGGCAACGGATGTCTCCCCAGGTCGGGCGGTAACCCACGCAGCCGCAAAACGCCGCGGGCCTGATGGTTGAACCGGTGGTTTGCGTGCCCACCGCCAGCGGCACCATGCTGTCGCCCACTGCCGCCGCCGAGCCGCTGGACGAGCCGCCCGGCGTGCGCGCGGGATCTTGCGGATGACGCGTCTTGCCCGGATGGCGATTGGCGAATTCGGTGGTCACCGTCTTGCCCATGATGAGGCCGCCCGCGCGCCGCGTCAGCGCCACGATGGCCGCGTCGATGCGCGGACGGTGGCCCTGGTGGATCGGCGTGCCGTACTCGGTGGGCATGTCGCAGGTGTCGATGATGTCTTTCATGCCCACCGGCACGCCCTGCAGCGGCCCCACCTTGCCGCTGGCGTCGAGCGCGCGCGCCTGCTTCAGCACCAGATCGGGATCGAGAAACTGCCACGCCTCGACTAGCGGCTCGCGCGCGGCGATGTGATCGAGGCACGCGCGCGCGACGGCTTCGGCGGTGGTGTTGCGCGCGGTGATGGCGGCGACGATTTCGCTGGCGGTGAGTTGGTTAAGCGCTTTCATCGTTACGTCCTCGAAAAAATAAATAAAATCAAATACTTAACGTCAAAACCTTTTGCCACAGATTTCACAGATTTACGATTTTTTCCGTGGTTGATCTGGGCTCATCTGTGAAATCTGTGGCTAAGGTTTTTGCATGTAGCGCTATTCCCTTCAACAGCCTCCCTCACCCCCGGCCCCTACCCAAGAACCTGCCCGCGCGAGCGGGCAGCACGAATCTCCCCTCTCCCG
>JBJXEY010000053.1:0-4282 GCA_046153355.1 Burkholderiales bacterium | reverse complement strand
CAACCTTGCCGATATCCCCACCTTGGATGAGCAAGGTTTGACGGGTTTTGACATGGTGGTGTTCACGGCGTTGTTTGCACCGAAAAATCTTCCCAAGCCGGTGATGGATCGCCTGGTCGGCGGTTTGCAGGCGGTGATTAACGATGCGGAAATGAAAGCGCATGTGGGACGCACCGGCGGAATTTTTGCCACCCGAGAGCAAGCAAGCCCGGCTGGATTGCAGGCGCTGGTGAAGACGGAGGTGGAGAAGTGGGTGCCGCTATTGAGGAGTGCTGGGGTGCAACCTGAGTAGGTTCGTGGCGACTGCTAAATTCGCTCTTTTACCAACCTGCGTAAAGCCTTAATCATCGTCCATCCAGGTTGCCCAGGCAGTCTGCATTCCCAAAACGTCCAACCATTCACTGGATTGGCGGTTATTGACACTGCCGCTGAAGAAGGCGAGTCATAGCGCTTGCCATTCATGACCAGCGCGCCGCCATCAATGCGAGCGAACCAGACCTGCCCCTTGTAATTGGCGCGGAACTCGGTGCCCGCCGGAAATCGTACGCCCTTGGTGATCCAGTCGCCAATCTCTGGCCTGGATGTCGGCACAGTGGGTTCCTTCTTATTTGGAAGCCCGAGCAGCTGGCGCAGGACATCGTTCGCGGTGACCTCTTCCGAGGGCCGGCGCAGCGTGATCGCCTTAAATACGTCGAAATCGACATCGATGGTGTGCACATTAATCCCCAAAGAAGGGATAAAGAAAAGTACTATAGTACTCCAATCGAGCCTAGCAACACTCATTTCCGATGTAAAATAGCAACATGTCAATATTATATTGTACATATCTAACATTTAGGTGATTGGCATGCGAACCCATGAAATCGGGCACGCGATCCGCAATGCGCGCAAGGCGCTCAATCTGACGCAGGCCGCGCTCGCTGCAACTGCCGGGCTATCTCGCGAGACATTGAACCTCCTGGAAAGCGGTCTGGTAAGGGACCTGGGCATCCGCAAGGTTCTTACTGTCCTGGAGGTCCTCGATCTGGAAATTGTCGTTGAGCCTTCTAGCAAACCTAGAGGGCCGAATTACCTGCGCATGGCGTGTACCAGTGCCAACGTAAGCTTTAGCACCACGCTCACGGAAGATGAACTAATCCATGCGATGGTGACCGGCAAAGTACCCAAAGGGAAAGCATCGCATTTGCGGGCATTGTTCGACGAGGCCCCGCTCCCGATACTGAAAGGGCTCCTCGATGCGGCGGGCAAATGGGCCCAGCCTGGCAAACTTGAGCGTAGCCTGGTGAAACTTGCGCATGACTGCGGGGCGTTAAGAAAGATCGAGGAATGCCTGACGATCGCCTGAAAATCTGGGAGGCGCTATTCCAGCGTGCACTTGTGCTCATCGACTCGGTCGGCAAGGCGGGAATTAGCTTGTCAGACTGGAGCTTTGGCGGCGGCACTGTGCTGATGAGGCGCTATAGGCACCGTTTTAGCAAGGATATCGACATTTTCATACCAAGCCCGCAGTACCTTAACTATTTGAGCCCACACCTCAACGACACTGCGGAGGGCATGACAAACGATTACGTCCTGCAAGCCGAATATTTAAAGCTGCAATTTCCTGAGGGTGAAATCGATTTCGTGGTGTCCGCGCCGCTCACGCAAAACGCGGTGATTGTCGAAACAATTTTCGACCGCCCGGTGATGGTGGAGACATCGGTTGAGATCGTCGCGAAAAAAGTATGGCACCGCGGTGGCCAATTTCGAGCGAGGGATATCTTTGACCTTGCACTGGTTGCGGAAAAAGAACCCAAGGCATTGAAATCGATCACACCGATACTGCGCGATAAAAAAGATGCGATTCTCACAAGAATAAAAGCGAGCGATAAGAATCTACGCGAGGACTTCGCAAACCTAGATTTTCTCGACTATCGGCGCAGCTACGATGAATGAATTGAAACTGTGAAAAAAGCGCTTGGCGCGAGGTAGCACGGTCGCCAATAGCCGGTTGGTCGTGGGCTGTGCGATCAGACCACCAATCGATTTGACCGGAAAAGGTTTGCGCCTGCGCGGCGCCCATACAAAAGGTAAAAAGTGTCGGCGTATCCGCTGGGCTGCTTGATCACGTGCGCCTCAAATTCCTAGAGCGTATGCCGAAGGGTGGGGATTTGTTCATAATCCAACGACGAACCAATTTTGACAATTTGAACGCAATGTATGAATCAAGGCAGATAGCCTATGGCGAGTAGCATCAAATCTAATCAACGCATCTGCACCGCGCTGGGTTGCGCGTTGGTGACAACCCTCGCTAACCTAGGCGCGTTGGCACAGTCCTACCCGGTGAAACCGATTCGCGTCATCGTCCCTGTTGGCGTCGGCGGGCCGCCGGATATCGCGGGGCGAATGCTCGCGCAAAAGATGTCCGAGAACCTGGGGCAGCCCTTGGTGATCGAGAATCGTCTTGGCGCCGGTGGCACCATCGGCGGCCAGGTGGTGGTGAAGGCTGCGCCTGATGGCTATACGTTGATGATGGGTAGTGGCTCATCGTTAGTGATTGGGCCCACCTTGTTTCCTGCGGCTGCCTATTCGCCCACCAAGTCGTTTTCCCCCATCAGCCTAGTGAGCCATCAGCCCTTCGTATTTGGTGTGGCGTCGTCGCTTAAGACCGACACGTTGCGTGATTTCATTGTTTTGGTGCGCGCCAATCCGGGCAAATACAACTACGGCTCCACCTTGACGGGAAGCCCGCCCAATATGTCGGGCGAATGGTTCAAGCGCAAAACGGGATTGGATCTGGTGCATATTCCCTTTGGTGGCAGCGCCAAGGCAGTCACCGCGATGGCGGCGGGCGATGCGCATTTGTATATCGAAGTCGCGCCCGTGTTTCTCGCGCAGGTGAGCGCGGGGCGAATCAAGATCCTCGCCACAGCAAGCGCCAAACGCAGCCCATTCATGCCCGAAGTGCCAACGACCGCCGAAGCCGGTTTGCCGGACTATGAAATTGGCAGTTGGAATGCGCTCCTAGGCCCCTTGGCATTACCACGCGCGCTGGTCACTCGCCTCAATACCGAAGTGCACAAGGCCATGGCGAGTAAAGAATTGCAAGAGGGTTTTGCCAAGGCATTTTTCGAGATTCAATTAAGCACGCCCGAAGAGCTGGGCAAATTCATGGCAAGCGAATTGGAAAAGTGGAGCCGGCTGATTGCTGATGCGGGGATCAAGGCCAATTAATCTTGGATCCGATCACCGAGAACCCAAACCATGCCCAGACCTGAAAATCGATTTATCACCGTTGACGGTCTGCGTCTTCGCTACATCGAAGAAGGCGAGGGGCCACCGGTATTGTTCCTGCATGGCGCGGCACTGGGCACCTCGGCCGATTCTTTTTTAAGAAATCTCGCTCAGTTTGCGGCTGCCGGGTTTCGCGCGCTCGCCCTTGATCTTCCGGCGTTCGGTCTGAGCGAACATCCCGCCAAACAATCACTAGAACTGCAGCGCAATGCCATTCCCGGCTTTATCGACGCGATGGGTTTGGGGAAGACAGCACTGGTGGCCCATTCTCGTTCCGGTGTGTTCGCTGCGCAGTTGGTGCTGGAAGATCCCAAGCGCTACTCGCATGTCATCGTTCTTGGTACCGGGCCCTTGTTACCACCACTGGAAAAAACAACGGAACCAGGTGGTGCTTCGCCAAAAGCAGGTGCCGCCAACCCCGGAGCAATATCGCCGGCAACGAATGGCGCCGCAAAAGAACCCACCCTCGAAAAAGGTAGGCGTTTGCTCGAGGCCGATTTGTTCAATGTGCAGTTGGCAACCGAGGAAGAGGTAGCACTACGTCACGGTCATATGCTTGGGCGCAATTTCAGCGCGCATCAGGAGCGCCAGAATGCCCAAGACCCATCGAGTGGCGAAGCACTATGGCAGCGTGTGAGTGAAATTAAAATTCCGTGGCTGATGATTTATGGACGCCAAGACCGCGCCAACGCCGGTGAACGCGCGGAACGTCTCAAGTCGCTTCGCCCCGAATTGAAGCTTCATATTGCGGATGGATGTAAGCACTTGGTGCATTGGGATGCTGCCGAACTGTTGTTGCAGCTTGGGGTCCCCTTCCTCAAGGGTTGATTAAAGAAACAATCATGGATAAAAACCAACCAACACGCCTCTTTGCCGGCGCTGGCTATTCAACCAGCCGTAGCGGCGAAAAAATCCGCGGCGGTCTGTTTCGCCGAGTCGTGGGCGAGGGCGATTGGCAGATACCTGCCGAAGGTCTCCCCGAGCAGGTGGAAGCGCGGGCCTTTGCCTT
>JBJXEY010000052.1:0-11828 GCA_046153355.1 Burkholderiales bacterium | reverse complement strand
AACGGCCTGCAATTTGGCCTTATGTTGTTTTTGCTGGCTGCGGGCCTGACGCTGGTGTTCGGCATCATGGACATGATCAACCTTGCACACGGGTCGCTGTACATGATTGGCGCTTACCTGATGGCGACTTTGGCGCAAGCCACTGGCTCCTTTGTCGCCGCGTTGCCCTTGGCGATCATCGCCACCGGCATCATTGGCGTGCTGCTCGAAGTCACGATTCTTCGCAAGTTGTACCAGCGCGATCACCTCTCACAAGTGCTAGCGACCTTCGCGCTGATTCTGATTGCCAACGAATGCGTTCGATTAATTTGGGGTTCGCAGACTTTGATGCTATCTGCTCCCGCAGCATTGTCTGGGCCTATTGAACTCATGCCGGGCCTGAGTTACTCCTCCTACCGTTTGCTGGTGATCGGCGTGGGCGTCGCCGTCGCTTTGTTGCTGTATTGGCTGGTGACGCGTACGCGCACCGGCATGTTGGTGCGCGCTGGCGCCTCCAATCGCGACATGGCCACCGCCATGGGCGTGGATATCAAACGTCTCTTCACCCTGGTGTTCGGCGTGGGCGCGATGTTGTGCGCGTTGGCGGGCGCGCTGCTTGGGCCGCTGCTCGCGGTGCAGGTGGGCATGGGCGAGGAGATTCTGATCCTGGCGTTTGTGGTGATTGTGATCGGCGGCATCGGCTCGATACGCGGTGCGCTGGTAGGCGCGCTCCTGGTGGGGATGGTGGATACCATCGGCCGCGCTTTTCTGCCGATGCTGTTTCGTGAGGTGCTGCCGCCGCAATATGCTGCGGGCCTCGGACCGGGTTTGGCTTCCATTCTGATTTATCTGTTGATGGCGGTGGTGCTTTTTTGGAAACCGCAGGGGTTGTTTCCGGCGCGGGGATGAGACCAACACTCATGACAATATCCTCGCGAGCGTATTTCTGAAATGACCACATCGTCATTCCTGCAGTGCTGAATCGATGAACCATCGCACCCTTGCCATCACCGGCATCCTTTGCCTCGCCTTGCTGCCGCTGGTCCTGCAAGCGCTCGACCAGGGTTTCTACATCGGCTTCGCCGCTCGATTGCTCATCTATGCGATTGCCGCCTCGAGCCTCAATTTGATCCTGGGCAACGGCGGCATGCTCTCCTTTGGCCACGCGGCATTCATCGGCGTGGGCGCCTACACAGTCGGCATTCTTTCGGCCGAAGGTTTTTCCAATGCGTGGATGGTGTGGCCCCTTGCCATCGGCATCGCTGCCATTGCCGCCTTCATCATCGGCGCCATATCGCTGCGCACGCGCGGGGTGTACTTCATCATGATTACGCTTGCCTTCGCGCAGATGATTTATTACGTCCTGGTGTCGCTTAAGACCTATGGCGGCGATGATGGGTTGAATCTCACTTCACGTTCCAGCATCGGCCTGGGCTTGGATCTGAAAAACGACATGACTTGGTACTACCTATGCCTTGCTCTCTTGATAGGCGTGCTGTATTTGCTTCATCGCATGATCGAGGCGCGCTTCGGGCGCGCGCTGGAGGCGATTCGCGAGAACGAGACGCGTATGGAGGCCATCGGTTTCGCCACCTATCGGCACAAACTGGTGGCGTTTGTCATTGCCGGAGCCATCGCAGGTCTTGCCGGCGCGCTCCTGGCCAATCACAGCAGCTTCGTGAGTCCTAAACTCATGCACTGGACGCAGTCGGGCCTCTTGATGGTGATGGTCATCATCGGTGGCGTAGGGCATCGCTACGCTGGCCTGATCGGCGCGGTGGTGTTATTGGGGCTGGAGGAGTTGATCGCCGAATTCACGCTGTATTCGCAGTTAGGCGTGGGAATCGTGTTGCTTGGCATCGTGTTGTTCGCGCCGCGCGGTATTGCCGGTTTGTTCGAACGGGTCAAGGCGAGGCAAGGGGCGTGAGCGGCACGAAGTTCGGGGGCGCGCATTTGGATCTTTTGGAGGTTCGCGGCCTGTCTAAACAATTCGGCGGCGTGATGGCCAATGCGGAGATCGATCTCGCGGTGCGCGAAGGCGAGATTCATGCCCTTATCGGCCCCAATGGCGCGGGCAAAACTACCTTCGTTGCGCAGTTGGCGGGCATGCTGCGTCACGATGCCGGGCACATTCATTTCGCCGGCAACGATATATCGAGCCTGGCCCCTTTTATGCGGGTGCGCGCGGGTCTGGCGCGTTCGTTTCAGGTGACAAGTATCTTTGTGCGGCGGTCGGTAATGGAAAATCTATCGCTCGCGGTGCAGGCGCGCAGTGGTTCCAGTCTTTCGTTCTGGCGGCCGATGCACACGGAGAGCGCGATGTTCGCGGAGGCGCGCGTTCTGGCGGGCGATGTCGGCTTGGCCTCGCGCGTCAATGAAATTGCCGGCGAGCTTGCGCATGGCGAGCAGCGCCAGCTCGAAGTAGGTTTGGCGCTTGCCACTCGCCCGCGTCTTTTGCTCCTGGACGAGCCGATGGCGGGCCTGGGGCCGGATGAATCCGAACGCATGATCGCGTTGATGCAAGGCCTGCGGAGCCGCATCGCCATATTGTTAGTGGAGCACGACATGGACGCCGTGTTTCGCTTGGCGGATCGAATTTCGGTGCTGGTGTCGGGGCGCCTCATTGCTACCGGTTCGCCTGACGAGATTCGCGAACACAGCGAAGTGCGCCGCGCCTACCTGGGCGATGGGGAGGTCTGAGCCATGAGTATTTTGCTGCAGATCGACAAGCTTGAGACGGCTTACGGTTCGAGCCAGGTGTTGTTCGGTGTATCGCTTGCCATTGGCGAAGGCGAAGTGGCCACGCTGCTGGGGCGCAACGGTATGGGCAAGACCACCACGGTGCGCTCCATTTTTGGGTTGACGCCGGCGCGATCTGGCGCGATTCGCTTTCGCGGCGAGCGCATCGATGCCTGGCCCACTGACAAAATTGCGCGCGCCGGCATCGCCCTGGTGCCCGAGGGCCGGCAGATATTTCCCAATCTCACCGTCGCCGAACATCTGCTGGCGTTCGCCGCCAATCGCAGCAACGCCAAAACGCCCTGGACTCTCGAACGCGTGTTCGATTTTTTTCCGCAACTCGCCGAACGGCGCGACAATATGGGCAACCAACTCTCCGGTGGCGAGCAGCAGATGCTGGCCATTGGGCGCGCTTTAATGACCAACCCTTATTTGCTGATACTCGATGAAGCCACCGAAGGTCTGGCACCGTTGATTCGCGAGGAGATCTGGCGTTGTTTGAGTGCGTTGAAGGCGGCCGGGCAATCGATCCTGGTGATCGACAAATATGTGGAACGCTTGATTACCATCTCCGACTCGCACACCTTGATCGAACGCGGACGGGTAGTATGGCAGGGAGCATCCAAGGAATTATCCGATAATCGTGAACTTTGGCATCGCTATCTTGGCATATGACGTACATTTTGATCGAATATAAATTCAACTTTAATATAAACTGGCGGCTACAATCATGCTAATCGAATGGTCCCCACAACATGAACTTGGCGTCCAACGCATGGACGCCACGCATCGCGAATTCGTCGCTTGCGTCAACGCGCTGCACGACGCAGCCGACGACCAAATGCTCGCGTGCCTGGATGCGCTACTCGCGCACACCGTCGAACATTTCGCGCAGGAAGACCGCTGGATGAAGGAGCTTGCCTTCCCCCCGGCGCATTGCCACGTGCCCGAGCACGAGGGCATTTTGCAGATCACCCGCGAAGTGCGCGGCATGATTGTCGAGGGAAAATACGAGATCGGAAGGGTGCTGGCGAAGGAACTGGCGCCCTGGTTCGAGAATCATGCCGCCACCATGGACAACATGCTCGCGGCCTTCATCCAAGCGCGTGGCTTCGATCCGGATGTGCCGATCGAAGCGCAATCGTTAAATCTATCTAATGCGATTCCCGTGGCGGCCTCATGCTCCACGGCTGATTGCGGCGCGCATACGCAACAACAAGAATCCGCGACTAGCGTGCACCAGGTCTGATTGCTGCGCCAAGTCGGCGAGTTCAGGTCACGCGAAAATTCTTGAATTGCCAGGGGTCGTCGCGATCGACCTCTTCGGAAAATAACAAACCGCGATCTAAAAGCGGCGTCCAATCCGAATACTCACCGGCCAGCTCACCCAGATAGGGCTTGCAGAAGTCGATCACAAAATCGTGCGGCAGGTCATCGGGGTCGAGCACGCCGCGATCTGGATTTTGAATTCCCCAGATCACCGCCGCCGTCACCGGCGCGGTCACCTGCAGGCTGGTGGCGCCGTTATGCGGGCAGGCGCGACGCGCTTGGTCGATGGTAAGTCGCGATCCATACCAATACGCACCCTTGGCGTGACCCATTAACAATACGCCCAACTCATCCATCCCCGAAACAATTTCATCCTTAATGATGCGATGTTTCTCCTGCAACTGCCAATTGCGCCCGGCCAGTTCATGCACCGAGGCCACCGCGTCATCGCAAGGGTGGTAGGCGTAATGCACCGTGGGTCGGTACTCGGGGCGATCACCCTCGCCAATGGAAAAATAATCCGCGATGGATATCGATTCGCCATGGGTGATGAGAAACGCGTGTAGGGGACCAGCCAGCGGCGTCCAGGTGCGCACGCGGGTGCTGGCACCGGGCCGATTGAGATAAATCGCCGCCTTGCAGCCTTCGCTCTGGCGTTTGCCATCATGCGGAAAGTGGCGCTCGTGACTGCCCCAGCCCAACTCCGATGGCTGACATCCTTCACCGACAAAGCCTTCCACCGACCAGGTGTTGACGAATTCGCCGGGCACTTTGCGTGGATGCGGCACTTGCGTATCGCGCTCGGCGATATGAATAACCTTCACGCCCAGATCACGCGCGAGTTCGGCCCAACCCTCGCGCGAATGCGGCACACTTGCATCGCGACCAACGCTCACGTTGATGTCTAGTAACGCTTGCTTGACCAAGTGCGACACCAAGCCGGGATTCGCGCCATGGGTAAGAATCGCGGTGGGGCCGCGCCCCGGCGGAAAATTCTTATTCAGCGCAAGCGCCGACTCACGCAGGGCGTAGTTGGAGCGTTTCTCCGGCGTAGCACGCGCATCGGTATAACCGCCCGCCCAGGGTTCTATACAGGTATCGACATACAGGGCACCGCGTTCCTGGCACAGCGCGATCAGCGCCACCGAAGAAACCTCGTTGGAGACATTCACCAGGAAATCGCCGCGCCCGAGGCGCGGCGCCAGCACTTCGCGATAATTCGCTGCGGTGAGCCGCATGACCGCGAATTCGACACCGTACTCGGCGGCGACATTACGACCATTGTTATCGCCGGTGACAATCGCCATGCGGCTTGGCGGAATGTCGATGTGCCGCAACAACAGCGGCAGCGTGCCTTGTCCGATCGATCCGAAACCAACCATGAGAATGCGTCCGGAAAAAGGAGCGCGGCCCGAATGAGGTACGCGGCCCGCGTCGGGCACCGTGGTTGTTGAACCGTTCATCGATAGAAATTTCCCGTGAAATTTTTTGCAGGGCGAAGAATACGGAAATCTGCCTGCTATAGCAATGCCACCAACGCGTACGGTGCCTCATCATCGAGTCTTTCCGAGGTCTTCGTCGAACGACACGCAAGGCGACGCTTACCCTATAGTTCGACAACGCAGAGGCCAAACGTCTAGGTGAACGGGGCCAAACGTTAGGCTGCAGGCGCTAAACATCGTATTTGACGTACGGTAATGCCGAAGTGAAAGAAAGACAGACGCGATGAATTCCGAACGAAGTGATCAGTCCCGCGAACCCAGTCAATTCCGCTTGCTCCTGCAACGCCGCTTCGCGCCGTTTTTCGGCGTGCAATTTCTGGGCGCGCTAAACGACAATATTTTTAAACAAGCGCTGGTCATATTGCTTGCCTACCAGACCGCTAGCTTCAGTTCGCTATCGAGCGATGTGCTACAGAATCTTGCCCAAGCTTTGTTCGTGCTGCCGTTTTTTCTATTCTCAGCCACCGCGGGGCAGCTGGCGGATAAGTACGAAAAGTCACGCTTGATCAGCATCACGGTGGCGATAGAACTCGCGGTGATGCTGCTCGGCGCCGCAGGGTTTTTTATGATGAGCATCGAACTCTTGCTCACCGCGCTCTTTCTGGGTGGGGTGCAATCGGCGCTGTTTGGCCCGGTGAAATACGCCATCCTGCCGCAGCAATTGCGAAGCACCGAACTGGTAGGGGGCAACGCGTTGGTGGAAACCGGCACCTCGGTGGCCATCCTCATCGGCATGATGGCCGGCGGCTGGTTGATTGCGCAACCGGGCTGGGGCATAACCGGAGTCGCACTTTGCACCTGCTCGATTTCAGCCGCGGGCATCGCGCTCTCCTATGCCATCCCCAAGGCGCCCGCAGCCGACCCGACGCTGACAATCAACTGGAATCCGTTCACTGAGACTTGGCGCAATTTTCAATTCACGCGGCAAAACCGCACGGTGTTCCTCTCGGTGCTGGGCATTTCCTGGTTCTGGTTTTACGGCGCAATGTTCGTCACGCAATTCCCCAATCTGTCGAAAAATATTCTCATCGCCAACGAACAAGTGGTGACCTTGTTATTGGTGATGTTTTCCATCGGCATTGGCATCGGCTCACTGCTGTGTGAAAAATTATCCGGGCACAAGGTGGAGATTGGCCTGGTGCCTTTTGGCTCGATAGGTATGACGGTGTTCGCCATAGATCTTTATTTCGCCACCACCATCCACCTGCGTGATACGCCAGTGGGCTTGGCTGCGTTTCTCGCCGACCCTGGCCACTGGCGTCTACTCGCCGATCTCACCCTGATCGGCGTATTCGGCGGGTTTTATATCGTGCCGCTGTACGCCCTGATTCAGGCGCGCAGCGACCCCTCGCACCGCTCGCGCATCATCGCCGGCAACAATATCTTGAACGCGTTATTCATGGTGGCCGCGGCACTTTTGGCGATCACGCTATTCGCCGCAGGGCTCACCATCCCGCAGATTCTGCTGGTCACCGGGCTGTTAAACGCCGCAGTGGCGCTGTATATCTTTAATCTGGTGCCCGAGTTTTTGATGCGCTTCATCGTGTGGATGCTGATCCACTCGGTATATCGATTGGAAAAATCGGGCTTGGAGAATATTCCCGAAGAAGGACCCGCAGTGATCGCCTGCAATCATGTGAGTTTTGTCGATGCGCTGGTGATCGCCGCTGCCTGTCGGCGGCCGATTCGCTTTGTCATGGACCATCGAATTTTCAATATGCCGATAGTGAGTTTTGTGTTTCGCACCGCGCGCACTATCCCAATCGCGCCGGCGCGCGAAGACGCGCAGATGATGGAACGCGCCTTCGAGGAGGTAGCGCAAACCTTGCGCGATGGCGGCCTGGTGGGCATATTCCCCGAGGGTCGCATCACCGATAGCGGCGAGATCGCGGCGTTTCGCCCTGGCATCCTGCGCATTATCGAGACCACGCCCGTGCCCATCGTGCCCATGGCGCTACGCGGCCTATGGGGATCGTTTTTCTCGCGTAAGGACGGCGCGGCAATGACCAAGCCCTGGCGTTTACGCCCGTTCCATCGTATTGGTCTCGCGGTCGGCGCGCCGGTGGCCGCGGCACAAGTGACAACGCAAGAATTGAACCAGCGCGTTCACGCTCTTCGCGGCGACTGGAAGTAAGCGCCGGCACGCTTAAAGTTTTCCGCAATTCCGCCGATACCTCCCATAGAGCAGTAATTCCATTGAGGCGGGCATCGCAGATGATTAAGCAAGTTCCAACGCAATCGCTGAAAGCGGGGATGTTTATTCACGATCTCAATTGCGACTGGATGTCGCATCCGTTTGTGCGCACCCGTTTTCGACTTTCCGCCGATGAAGAAATCGAGACCATTGTTAACGCCGGAATTCACGAGGTCTACATCGATACCACCAAAGGCCTGGATGTGATCGATGCGCCAACGGTAGACGAGGTGCGTGAACAAGTGTTCGAACAAGTTCGCGCCGCCGCGACCGCGCCGCCACCGATATCCCTCGTCCCCGTTTGCGAGGAGATAGATCGTGCGAGCAAGATCCGCGCCGAGGCCACGCGCGTGGTCAAACACGTCATGGAAGACGTGCGTCTTGGCAAGGCGGTCGAGATGGAGCGTTTGGTGCCCTTGGTGGAATCGATAACCAGCTCGATCATGCGCAATTCCGGCGCCTTGATCAGCATGTTATCTATCAAGACCGCCGACGAATATACCTTCGAGCATTGCGTGTCGGTTTGCACCCTGATGGTTGCCTTCGCGCGTTCCTTGGGTCTGGATGCGGAATCCTCGCGTCAAGCGGGTTTGGGCGGCTTGGTTCACGACGTGGGGAAAATGAAAACACCCCTTGCTATCCTCAATAAGGCGGGACGTTTTACCGATGAAGAGTTCGCCATCATGAAACGCCATCCCGAAGACGGGCACGCCATCCTTAAGGGTACGCCCGGCATCGGCGAGACCCCGCTCGCAATCACCCTCTCCCATCATGAACGCATGGATGGCAGCGGCTACCCGTACCGGTTAAAGCCCGAGGCCATTCCGCAAACGGTGCGCATGGCCTCGATTGTCGATGTCTACGATGCGATTACCTCCGATCGCTGTTATCACAAAGCCATGTCGCCCACCGAGGCGCTTGGCAAAATTTTCGAATGGAGCAAGTTTCATTTCGATCCACAACTGGTCCAGGCTTTCACCCATTGCATTGGCATTTACCCCGTGGGGACGCTGGTGCGCTTGGAATCGGGACGGCTGGGTGTGGTCACCGAACAGCACCAAGGCAATTTGCTGACACCCGTTCTGAAAGTTTTTTTCAATACCAAAACCATGAGCTATATCACCCCGGAGCGCGTCGACTTGGCGAAAAAGATGGGAGCCGGAGGCGCCGACCGCATCGTGAGCCACGAATCCGCCGAAAAATGGCGGATAGCCCCTAGCCGTTTCCTGTAGGCGCGAGTCAAATCGCGGCGTGCTCTCCCTATATACTGTCGCCTCGCCGCAATGGATACCCTTGCGGCGTCAGCTTGATGGGGGATAGGTGGCAAAAGTATCGGTAGAAGGTCCGCAGGACCTTGGGGCGGCAGTGGTATTTATCGTTATCGGTATCGCTGGATTGGTATTCGGCCAGGATCTGGCCTTTGGCACCTCAGCGAAAATGGGGCCAGGTTACTTTCCGATGATTCTCTCCGGCCTGATTCTGCTATTGGGAATAGGTCTTTGTATCCATTCCTTGGTCGTTGCTGGCCCGAAAATCGACCCGGTTCAGTTTCGTCCTATCCTCCTTATCGTTGCCTCGATCCTGGTATTCGGCTATCTGCTCGCCTTGGTGGGCCTGGTGATCACCGCCTTTCTCATGACCGTGGTGGCGGCGTATGCGCGGCGCGAGGTCGATCTTCGTGAAAATATTTATTTGGGGCTGGGGCTTGCGATCTTTGTGGTGGCGATTTTCGTCTACGGCCTGTCACAGCCGCTGCCAATTTGGTGGTGGGCGCAATAATGGATTTCAACGTATTGCAAAATCTCGCCACCGGTTTCGGTGCCGCACTGTCGTTACAGAATCTCTGGTTTGCTTTTATCGGCGTGATGTTGGGAACGCTGATCGGCGTGTTGCCCGGCATCGGCCCTATCCCCACCATCGCCATGTTGCTGCCGGTGACTTTCGGCCTCAACCCCTTGTCCTCGCTAATTATGCTGGCGGGCATTTACTACGGTGCGCAGTACGGGGGTTCCACCACCTCGATCCTCGTCAATATGCCCGGCGAGGCCAGTTCCATTGTCACCACGCTCGATGGTCACCCCATGGCCAAACAAGGGCGTGCCGGCGCGGCGCTCAGTGTCGCGGCGTTGGGTTCGTTTTTCGCTGGCTGCGTGGGCACGGTGTTCATCGCGGCGTTTGGACCGCCGCTGTCGAAACTCGCGCAGGAGTTCAATTCACCCGATTATTTTTCACTGATGGTGCTGGGCTTGGTGATGGCCGTGGTGTTGGCGCACGGCTCGCTCATCAAAGCCATCGGCATGGTGCTGGTGGGATTGCTGTTGGGCCTGGTGGGGACGGACGTCAATAGCGGCGTGACGCGCTACACCTTCGGCATATCCGAAATTTGGGATGGCATCGATTTTCTGCCACTGGTGATTGGCCTCTTTGGCATTGTTGAGATTATTCGCAATCTTGAACAGCATTCGCTGCATAGAACGCCGGTCAGCACGCACATTCGCGACCTGTGGCCAAGCAAAGCCGATTTCAAACAAGCTTACCCGGCGGTGTTACGCGGCACGGCGCTAGGTTCAATCCTGGGCATTTTGCCTGGCGGTGGCGCGGTGCTCGCGGCTTTCGCCAGCTATACGATGGAGAAAAAACTCGCCACTGACCCCAGCCGTTTCGGCAAGGGGGCCATCGAAGGCGTGGCCGGCCCCGAGTCGGCCAACAACGCCGCGGCGCAGACTTCCTTCATTCCTTTGCTGACACTGGGCCTGCCCTCGAACGCCATCATGGCCATCATGATGGGCGCGATGATCATTCACGGCATTCAACCCGGCTCTGCGGTGATGACCAAACATCCAGAGCTTTTCTGGGGCATGGTCGCCAGCATGTGGATCGGCAATGCCATGTTGCTGGTCATCAACCTGCCGCTGGTGGGGATCTGGGTGAAGCTGCTCGCCGTGCCCTACCGATTGTTGTATCCGGCGATCCTGCTGTTTTGCGTGATCGGTGTCTACAGCACCAACAACAACTCCGCACAACTGGCGTTGACCGCGATATTTACCGTATTTGGCTACATATTGATTCGCTTTGGCTGCGAGCCGGCGCCTCTGGTGCTGGGCTTTGTATTGGGGCCGATCATGGAGGAGAATCTGCGCCGCGCCTTGGTGTTTTCGCGCGGCGACCCGATGATTTTCATCGAGCGCCCGATCTCGGCGATACTGCTTTTGATGACCATTACCCTGATTATCGTAGCGCTGGTACCTCAGGTGAAGAAAACGCGCGACGTGGCTTTTCAAGAATAATTGACGCAAGTCATTGTATTTATCAACCGGAGGAAGACCTATGACAAATAAATCCCAATTAATGCCGCTGCGCAAACGGCGCGCGCTGACCGTTGGAGCGATGTGCGGCGCGATTCTCGGTATCGCCCCGTTTCATGCCGGTGCGCAGGAGTATCCGGTGCGCGACATTCATTTCATTTGCGCGTTTCCGCCCGGTAGCGGCGCTGACGTACTAGTGCGCCATTTCGCCGAGAAGCTTCGCCCCATCGCCAAACGCGCGGTAATCGTCGAGAACCGTGCCGGCGCCGGCGGCAACATTGCTACCGAATACGCAGCCAAAGCCAAACCGGACGGCTATACGATTTACGTGCACGCCGGTTCCGCCGTTGCCGCCAACATGCATTTGTTCAAGAAGCCCCCGGTTGACGCGGCCAAGGCCATTCAAGTGGCCGCCACCATCAATCGTCAACCGTTTATGTTGCTAGTTGACGCAAAAAGCCCTTACAAAAACGTGGCCGAACTGACTGCGGCGATGAAACAAAAAGGCGCCAAGGCCACCTATGCTTCCGCGGCGCCCACTGGCTCCATCATGGGAGAAATTTATAAAAACGTGACTGGGGTACAAGCCGTTGAGGTGGTGTATCGCACCGCGCCCGATTCGCTCAATGAGATGCTCTCCGGCAAACTCGACTACGCCATGCACGATCCGGTATTTGCCCTGGCGCAACAGCGGGAAAACCGTCTGCGCATATTGGGCGTCTCCACCGGCACGCGCCTCAAAGCCATCCCCGATTATCCGACCATGACTGAGCAAAAAGTGCCGATGGATCTCACCGGCTGGTGGGCGGCGATGGTACCGGCGGGCACGCCCAAACCGGT